>JBBDXH010000109.1:0-4425 GCA_040902395.1 Dehalococcoidia bacterium | reverse complement strand
GCGAGGATACGCACAAATGATCTATCGATCTATCCGTTTTTCAGCAGCCTGCTAGCGCCCCCTCTAGCGAGTCGCGCAGAGCCCTGACCTCACCCTCGACCATATCTACGCTGAGGCGTTCGTTCTTGTCAGACATCAAAGTGAACGACAGAAGTGGCGCAAATCCATAGAATTTGTTGGTCTCATCAGTTATTGCGCGCGCGTCCACGAACCATGAGTGGTCATCGTATAGTGACCGGCCGCTGTTCAGCAGGGCGTGTTCCGCGAGCGCTGAGCCAACGATACGATCGTTAGCTGCCAGAACATCGAGCCAAGGTAGATCGCTCGCACTAAGATCTGCTGTGATCTGGCCTGCCTCTATAGCCCGCCTCACGGTCTGCTTCATTGATGCAATTGTGTCGCGGGCAGCATGTTGAACCAAGAACGAGGCAACGTGCGCGAAAGTCGTTGAATCCTCGCCGCTCAGGCGATGGATGGCTTCGATTGACCCGTACTTAACTGCGAGATCCGCCCATTCCAGCGTCTCGCGGTCAGTCAGGCGGAGCACTGCCTCCAGGTCTGACCGAAAGGCGTCCGACCGCATGTTGTCGTCTAAGACAGACACGTGGCCCGCCCGTTCTTGTGTGGAGTCATCAACATAGCGTAGCGCTAGTCTCGCGCCCTTACCGCTTCGTGATCGCGTCGACCTCGGCCATCTCCTCCGCGGTCAGGCGCCAGGCCGCGGCGGCGGCGTTCGCCTCGACCTGCTGGGGCTTGGTCGCGCCGGCGATCACGCTGCCGATGTACGACTTCGAGGCGAGCCAGCTGAATGCGAGCTCGAGGATGGTGTGGTCGTGGGCCCGCGCCCAGTCATCGAGCTTCTCGACCACGTCGAAGTTCTGGTCGGTGAGCATGCGCTGACCCATGGGGCCGGCGGCGAGCCGTGTGCCCTCCGGTGCGGCCTCGCCGCGCCGGTACTTGCCGGTGAGCAGGCCGCTCGCGAGCGGGAAGAACGGCAGGATGCCGAGCCCGAACGCCTCGGACGCGGGGGCGACCTCGGCCTCCACGCGGCGGTCGAGCAGGCTGTACTGGTTCTGCGCGGAGATGAAGGGCTCGAGGCCCTCGCTCTTCTGGATCAGCGCCGCGTGCGCGATCTGCCAGCCGGCAAAGTTCGAGTTGCCGAGGTAGCGCACCTTGCCGGACGTCACGAGGTCGTCCAGCGCGCGCACCGTCTCTTCCATCGGCGTCGAAGGATCCGGCGAGTGCATCTGGTAGAGGTCGATGTAGTCCGTGCCGAGGCGACGGAGCGAGTCCTCGACCGCCTGCATGATGTAGCGGCGCGAGCCGCCGCTCTTCATCGGACCCTCGCCCATCTTCATCGCGAACTTGGTCGCGACGACGGCCTCGTGACGCCGGCCCTTGAGCGCCTGGCCGAGGAACTGCTCGGAGCGGCCTTCGCCGCCGTACACATCGGCGCTGTCGAAGAGCGTGATCCCCATGTCCAGCGCCTTGCCGACGACGGCATCCGTTCCGGCGGCGTCCATGCGTCCGCCGAAGTTGTTGCAGCCGATGCCGACGACGGAGACCTGCAGGCCGGAGCGGCCGAGGTTGCGGTATTCCACGGGCGTTACCCCTTCCGGGTTGATCGTGGTGATAGGCGCGGGGAGTATACCGATCCCGCTCGTGGCCTCTCGCTCGTGCGATCGACGGATAGGATGGCGACGCCGTCGAGACGGCGGCGTCGTGGCCGGTGTGGAAAGAGGTTCGCGTTGGGCACCGTCGCTGCGTTCGGGCAGAAGCTACGTCGTTCGGGTGGGCGGTCGCCGTTTGCCGCCGGCGCGGACGTCGCGCGCGACGGGGCGTGACGCGATGACGCACGCCGCAGACCTCCCGTTCCGATCGCGGCGCGCGCCGGTGCTCTCGAGCACCGGCATGGTCGCCACCTCGCAGCCGCTCGCCGCGCAGGCGGGCGTGGAGATCCTCCGCGCGGGTGGGAATGCGGCGGACGCCGCGGTGGCGACCGCCGCGGCGCTCACGGTCGTGGAGCCGGCGGCGACCGGCGTGGGCGGCGACTGCTTCGCGCTCGTGTTCGACGCGGCTTCGCGCCGCGTCTTCGCGATGAACGGCAGCGGCCGCGCGCCGGCCGCGCTCTCCATCCCCGCGCTGGCTGAGCGCGGCATCAGCGACGTCATGCCCCTCCGGTCACCGCACGCGGTGACGGTGCCCGGCGCCGTGGCGGGCTGGGCGGACACGCTCGCGCGACACGGACGGATGCCGCTCGCGGACGTCCTGCGCCCCGCGATCCGCCTGGCCGAGCGCGGCTTCCCCGTCTCGCCGCTGATCGCGGCGTACTGGGCGGAACTGACGCCGGCACTGATCGATCAGCCCAACTTTCACGAGCTGCTGCTCGACGGTCGCCCGCCGCGCGCCGGTGAGACCTGGCGCAACCCCGGGCTCGCGACCGTGCTCCAGGAGATCGCAGACGGCGGCGTGGACGCCTTCTACCGCGGGCGCATCGCCGAGGCGATCGTCGCGGTGCTCGCAGACGCCGGTGGGCTGATGCAGCCCGAGGATCTCGCCGCGCACCACTCCACCTTCGAACCGCCGATCGCGACCGAATACCGCGGCCACCGCGTGTACGAATGCCGGCCCAACGGGCAGGGCATCACCACGCTGATCGCGCTCAACCTGCTCGAAGGCTTCGATCTCGCGGCGCTCGATCCGGTCTCACCCGAGCATCTGCATTACCTGATCGAAGCCATGCGGCTGGCGTTCGAGGACGCGCGCGCCTATGTCGCCGATCCTGCGATCGCCCGGGTGCCGATCGACGGGCTACTCGCGAAGTCGTACGCGGACGAACGGCGCGCGCTGATCGACCCCGAACATGCGGCCACGTCCGCGGCGGCCGGCGAGCCCGTGCGCGGCTCCGACACGGTCTACCTCGCGGTCGTGGACGCCGAAGGGAACGGGTGCTCGTTCATCAACAGCGTCTACCAGGGCTTCGGCACCGGCATCGTGCCGCGCGGTCTCGGCTTCAGCCTGCACAATCGCGGCGCGAACTTCTCGCTCGACCCTTCGCACCCGAACGCGCTCGCGGGACTGAAGCGGCCGTACCACACGATCATCCCGGCGCTCTCGACGTATCCGGACGGCTCGCTCCATGCGGTGTTCGGGGTGAAAGGCGCCTTCACCCAGCCGCAGGGCCAGGTCCAGGTCTTCGTGCAGATGGTGGATCACGGGCTCGATCCCCAGGCGGCGCTCGACGTCCCGCGCTTCTGCCTGCGGCCGGCCTCTGCCTCGGGAGAGGTGCACCTCGAGACGGGCATCCCGGTCGGAACGATGCGCGAGCTGGAGCGCCGGGGCCACATGGTCGTGCCGTCAACCGACCGCTTCGTGTTCGGTACCGGCCAGGCGATCCGTCGCGACGCGGAGACCGGCGCGTTCTGGGGCGGCACGGATCCGCGCGCCGACGGCGCCGCGATCCCTGCGCTTGCCTGACCGAGGGAGGACAACGTGACCCTCACGGCGAGCGAACGTGACGCGCTGATGCTGCGTTACGCGGCGGGACCGGAACGCCTGCGCGCCTCGCTGGACACCGCGCCTGCGATCGCGGCGCTCGCGTGGCGCCCCGCGCCGGACGAGTGGAGCGCACACGAGGTCGCGATTCACTGCGCGGACTCCGAGATGAACGCCGCGCTGCGCATCCGCTATCTGGTGGCGGAACGCGAGCCCGTGATCCAGGGCTATGACGAGTTCGGCTGGGCGAGCGCGCTCGACTACGGCCACCATCCGCTCACGGCGGCGCTCGTCGTGGTCGACGCCGTGCGAGCACACACGCTGCCGCTGATTCGCGCGCTGCCGGAGGCGGCGTGGTCGCGCCGAGGGACGCACACCGAGTCGGGCGCGTACAGCGCCGAGGACTGGCTGCGGATCTACGCCGCGCACCTCGAGGAGCATGCGGCGCAGATCGAACGCGCGCTGGAGCGCTGGCCCGGCCGCGCGTGATACGCGCCGGGGCCGCGATACACGGCCCCGGCATGAACCTCAGTTAAGAACGCTTGCCCTTCGCAGCCGACGTGTCCGCGGCGGATGGCTTCGAGGACGGCGCGTCCGCCTTCGTGACGGCGCGCTCTTCGCGCGCGTCCGCCTTCGTGACGGCGCGCTCTTCGCGCGCGTCCGCCTTCGTCGCGGCCTTCTCGGCACGCGCGCCCTGCTTCGCCTGCCGGTGTGCATCGCGCTCGGCGCGCTGCGCGTCCTTCGCGGCGGCGCGTTCGGAGCGGGCGGCAGCGCGTTCTGCGCGCGCCGTTTCCCGCTGAGCGGATCGCTCGGCGCGAAGCGTGGCCTGCTCGACGGTGTGTTTCTTCGTCCAGCCCGGTGCGACCTTCGTCGCGTGACTGGCGATCACGCGCTCGAGCGCGGCCGCCGCGCCTGCGGACCAGCCGCCGC
>JBBDXH010000108.1:25844-29575 GCA_040902395.1 Dehalococcoidia bacterium | reverse complement strand
AACGCGGACGCGCGCGGCTACTGCTCGACGGCCGGCTCGCGCGCGTCCGCGCCCTCGACGCCGTCCCCGGCTGCCTGGGGCTCTTCGCCGCCGGGGTTGGCCAGGCGCGCCTTTTCGGCCGCCTTCGCTGTGGCCTTCGCCTCGCGCTTCTCGGCCTTGGCGCGATCGCGCTGCATGCGCTCGTACGAGTAGTTCGGTCTCCGGGGCATCGTCCCTCGCTCGGCTTCGTCTCGACTCGTTCTCGGCGACGCAGTACACGCGTCGTCCCCATCACGCTCAATCGTCGCCGAGAACGCGCGATGTCGCCAGTCTATGGGAACCGCGGAACGCGCGACGTTGAGCGCGGGGATCACGCACAATGCACGCGCCGCGTGGCCGCCGCCCGCGCGGACCGCGCACGGAGGTGAGGTTCCGATGCAGATCAGCGAGTCCGTCCGCGCCGTCATGGTGCCAGACGAGAACCCGATGCACCCCGACTTCACGTCGATCTATCTCGTTGGCTCGAAGGGCGGCCAGTCGCTCACGATCGACTCGGGCGAGGCGATCGAGCGCTACCAGTGGTTCCTGCGCGGCTACCTTGCAGCGACGGAGCGCGCTGAGATCGGCATCGCCACGATCACCCATCACCACTCCGACCACTCCGGCAACCTGAAGTGGGCGCAGGAGTTCCTCGGTGCCGAGATCGCGATCCCCGCGGGCGGGCGGCGGCTGCTCGCGGGCCGCATCCCCGCGAAGGTCGACTCGCTCTCGGACGGCGACGTGGTCGACCTCGGCGGAGGCGTGCGCGTCCAGGTGCTCACGACGCCCGGACACAGTGTGGACTCGCTGAGCTTCTACCTCGAGAACGAGGGCGTGCTCTTCACGGGCGACACGCTCCTCGGCTCATCGACGACGACCGTCTCTGACCTCGCGCAGTATCGAAAGAGCCTCGAGCGACTGCTCGCGCTGCCGAACCTGAAGGTGATCTGCCCCGGCCACGGGAAGATCGTGAATGACCCGCGCGAGCGGCTGCAGATGTACGTGGACCACCGCAACATGCGCGAGCGCCAGATCCTGAAGGCGCTCAAGGGCGGGGGCCCGCAGAGCAGCTGGGACCTCATGCTGAAGATCTACCCGGAACTCGACAAGCGGCTCCGGCGGGCGGCCGACAACAACGTGCGCAGCCACCTCACGCAGCTGGCCGACGAAGGGCGCATCGCGGTAGAAGCGGGCAAGCCACGACGCGCGCGCGGCCAGGCGCAGATCGCGCGGGACGTCGAGCACGTGCGGCAGCGCGACCTCGTGATCAAGCGCGCGAAGCGGCTCGAGGCGCAGCAGCGACGGCAGACGCTGCGTGCGCAGGAGAACCCACCGGGCGATCAGTGGATCCGTCCGCCGCTGTACGAGCTGCAGTAGCCGCCGCGGTGAGGGTCAGCGTGCTGCGGCGCGTCGCCACGTCAGGTACGAGCGGCCTGCGCCGGGCTCGCGCGGCGGCGGGCTGAGCACCAGTCGGTCACCGTCGAGCGTGAACCGCCGATGCTGGTCCGTGCCGACCATCGTTGGCGACGTAGCGCCGAGCACGTGGTGGATCACCTCGCCCGCCCCATCGTCGACGGTGTACGGGCCGTAGTACGCGATGTACGTGTCGAATGCGCGCTGGCGCTGCTCGGGTGGTGCCGCCAGGCGATCAGGCGTGTCGAAGACCGGGCGGTCCGGCCCCATCAGCTGGGCCGACATGTACCCCTCCGCCGAATAGACGATCTGCCCGATCCAGCCGGGGAACGACTCCCCGGTCACCCTGCCGTCTGCGTCGTGAACTTCGGTCTGCTCCAGCTCCCACGTTCCTACGAACCGGTCGTCGCTCATGGCCCCTCCCGCTCATCCTCCACTCGTCGCGATCGGACGCGCGGCACGATCACACCCCGTACCGGCGGTCGAGCTCCAGGTACGCGTCCGTGCCGATCACGCGCTCCCGTTCGTCGAACGAGACCATGCGTTCGCGCACGGCATGGCTGTCGCCATCGCGGCGGATGGCCGCGAGCGTCGCGGCCATCGCGTGGATCGCCGCGCGCTGGAGGTCCGAGGGGACGATCACCACGCGGTAGCCCAGCTCCCCGAGGCGCGCCGCCGGGAGCAGCGGCGTCTTCCCCCCTTCGAACATGTTGATCAGCTTCGGCTGCGGCACGCGGCGTGCGATCTCCTCGATCTGCGCGACCGTGGTCGGCGCTTCGATGAAGAGCAGATCCGCGCCGGCGTCCGCGTAGCGTTGCGAGCGCTCGATCGCGGCGTCGAGCCCTTCGACGGCGATGGCGTCCGTGCGTGCGATCAAGACCAGGCCGTCGCCGGCCGCGTCGCGCGCGGCGCGCAGCTTCTGCACCATCTCGTGTGCAGGGATCAGCGCCTTGTCGTCGTAGTGGCCGCAGCGCTTGGGGAAGTCCTGGTCCTCGAGGTGCAGCCCCGCCACGCCCGCTCGCGCGAACGCCTGCACGGCGCGACGCGTGTTGAGCGCGTTCCCGTACCCCGTGTCCGCGTCTGCGATCACCGGCACGCCGACGGCGTCGACGATCGTCGTCAGCCGGTCGACCACCTCGCTGACGGAGAGCAGACCGAGATCCGGGTACCCCATGCTGCGCGCGATCGCACCGCCGCTCGCGTAGACGGCGGCGAAGCCCGCCTGCTCGACGAGCCGCGCGGACAGGCCGTCGTAGACGCCCGGCGCGACCACCACCTCGTCGCCGGCGAGCAGCGCACGCAAGCGGGCAGGCGCGGGGCGTACATCGATCATGGGGCCTCCCTCGCGTCCCTCCGCCGCCGGCCCGCGCCGCGGCGCGGCGAATGCACGCGGGATGGTAGCGCGCCGCACGGATGGGGAATCCCCGATTGTCGCGCGCCCGCGTTCCGCCCAACGTGAAGGCGCAGGTATGCATGCGCACGCCCGCGGAAGCGGAAGCGGTGACCACGGGTGGCCGACGATCGATTGCACTTCGCCGGCTTTGACGTCGCGTTCCGGGGGCGCTCCGTCGACGTGATCGTGCTCCCGCGTGCGACGGACGAACCGCCCCCGACGGTCGACGCGATCGTCGCGGCGCTCAAGCGCACGCCGCTGGAGCGCGCACCGCTCGACCTGATCGGTCGCGCGCTGGAAGCGGCCGTGGACCAGGCGTCGGAGGTTCGCATCCCCGTCGGCCAGGTGTCCGTCACCCCGGACGAGTCCGGGGCCCCGTGCGCGATCGTGCTCTCCGCCGACGCGCTCGCCGCGTACGCGGTGCCCGCGACTCAGATCCCCCGCCCCCAACCACCAGCAGCGACCGCGCCGCTCGAAGCGGGGAGCAGGCAGGCCCCCGCCGACCTCGTCGAACCCGCGATCATGGCCATCGCCGCTGCGCCGCGCGTCGTCTCGGCGTCCCTGCTCCGACGCATGCTCGAGACCGCGAAGGTCACGGTGGGCATCCTCGACGGTGCCGTTGACGCCTTCGGCATGGGCGCGCCGCTCACCCGCATCACCTGCCTCGCGGTCGGCGAAGCGCCGGTCGCCGGCGTGGATGGGACGCTCGAATACCACTTCGATCGCAGCCCCCGGCTCAACCCACGCCACCGCGAAGACGGGTCTGTCGACTTCCATGCGATGCTCGTGGAGCGCTTCCTGGCCACCGACGCGGTGCTGGTCACGCGTCACCCGGTGGTGCCCGAGCTCCCCGGGCAGAACGTGCTCGGCGATCGCCTGCTGGCGCCGGCGGCAAAGGACGTCGCGG
>JBBDXH010000108.1:5490-25834 GCA_040902395.1 Dehalococcoidia bacterium | reverse complement strand
GGCGCGCCGCGGCGACGAGCGCGCCGCCACGATCGGGGGCCGGCCCATGCCGAACGCGGCGGGTCGCATCGACATCGTCCCGGTGTACGAAGTCGCCGGCGACCTGGACTACAGCGTCGGCAACATCGACTTCCCGGGCGATGTGATCGTGCGCGGCGATGTGCGGTCGGGCTTCGCGATCACGGCGACGGGCTCGATCGTCGTGCAGGGACTGGTGGAGAGCGCCACGATCACGGCGGGCCAGGATCTGACCGTCATGGGCGTCGTCGGCGAACGCTGGAGCGTCTTCACCGTGCAGGGTGACCTCACGGCGCAGTACCTGCACACGACGGAGGCACATGTCGGTGGAAGCGTGGTCGTCGCGCGCGAGGTCATGAACTGTCGAATCGACGCCGAGCGCCTGACCATGGCCGCGACCGGGCGACTGGTCGGCGGCACGGTCACGGTGCGTGCAGGGATCGACGCCGGCGCGATCGGCGCCGCGAACGGGACGCTTACGGAGGTCACGGTCAGCTCGCGTGCGCCGAGCGCCGTCATCCGCGCGCGCCGCGCGGCGCATGCCGGCGTGGTCATCCGCGTCGGTGGTGCGCGCCACGAGCTCGCCGACGAACTGATCGCCGTGTCGTTCTGGGACGTCGCCGGGATGCTGGTCACCCTGCGCGCGGCCGCCGACGAACACGAGGTGCTCGCCGCGCAAGAGCAGCCCGGCGCCGCGTAGCGTCGTCGCTGCCGCCGACCGAGCGTCCGCGCGCCCTCTGTGCGAACGTCGCCATGGACAACGGATCCGCGCTGCTCTCTCGCAGCGTGGACACGAACCCGTGCGATTCGCGAGTGCGTACCGCCGGCGACGATCCCGCCCCCGGACGGGGGTCAGCCGCCGTAGTTCAGGTTCAGCTCCTTGAGCGTGAGCACCTGCGGCGACTCGCCTCGCAGCCCCACCTCGGTCACCTCCGCCACGACCGTGGCGTGATCGCCGATTTCGACCGTCTCGCGCACGCGCAACTCCACCCACGCGGGCGCGTCCGTGAGCACAATGGCGCCTCCCGGCGTCCGCTCGAACGGAACGCGCCTGTCCTTCGCCACGAACTCGTTGCCCTCGACGGCGACGTCCGCGAAGAACGCGAACGCCAGGTCACCCTGACCGCTGCCGAGGAACGACAGCGCGAGCTTCCCGCCGGCCTTCACGTTGGCCAGCGAGCGGGTGTCGGCCTTCACGCCGAGCGCGAGCAGCGGCGGCTCGAATGACGTCTGCGTGACCCAGTTGATCGTCCCCGCGCCGACCGAGTCGTCGGTCGCGGCCGTGAGCACGTAGAGGCCGTACGGGATCATGCGCAGCGTCGTCTTGCGCGCGGCAGCATCCATGGCGATTCTCCTTCTCTCCGCGTCCGCACCCGCGATCAGTCGACGCGCTGGGCGCGCCGGGTGCGCGGGCATGCTACCGACATCACGCGCGGAGCGGCACGACCTCGCCGCCGACCCGCGCGCGTGGAACGGTCCGCCGCGATCGTGATCGGCGTGCCCGCGGCCGCGGCCGGTCCTAGCGGTCGCGGCCGACGAGGGCCGCGAACACCGCGACGTGGGCATCCGGGCAGACGGGGCGGGCGGGCTGGCACTCGGGGCCGTCGGTGCGATGGGTGGCCGTGAAGAGCGCGGCCTCCGGACTCATGCCGAACTCCGCACCCAGCTCGGTGACGTGGTGCACGGGGCCGTGATCCTTGACCACGATCCGCACGGGGAAGTGAAGCGCCATGTCCACGGTGAACATGGCGCCGCCGGCCAGGATGCCGGGGATGTCCCACGCCGCACACGGCTCGTCGAGCCACTCCTCGATCGGCTTGAAGCCGCACACATTCGTCGGGCCCACGGCGGTCCCCGTCGGAAGGTCGAACGTCACGTCGAGGCCATCGGGGCCCGCGACGCCTCCGCTGCCGTTCATGTTGATGATCTTGGGCAGGGAGCACTGCGTGTCGAACTCCGTGAACGACGCGTCCTGCGGGCAGATCTGGAACCAGATGCTGTAGGCGTGACCGGGAATCGCATCCTTGTCCGTGACTTCGAGGTGAACGCCGCTCCCTCCCCGAACGAGCATGGCCTTGCCCTTCACCTTCGCGCCGGAGGGCTCGCTCGCCTCCAGCGACCCGTACGCCCATGAATCACGTTCCACGAGCTTCGCGATCTGCACGCGGTGAGTGGAGTCCTTCTGTGGCTTATCCGGCTTGTCCGGCTTCCTTGCCTTCGTCTCCTTCTGCTCGTTGCCCTTGTCGCCCCCGGCCTGGGCCGCGTCGAGCCCCAGCACGCTCGGCACGAGCAACGTCGCGAGCGTCACGATCAGGATCCCCAGCACACGCGCACGAACGGGTAGACCGGTCATCGAATCCCCCAGCCCGGAAACAGTCGCGGACGTTCGGCACTGTCTCGCAACCGCTGATCCCTGTCAGCAGCCGTGGGTCCCCGCGGTGAATCGTCACGGCCGATGGGCGGTAGCGGCGTGCGTTGAGATTCCGTAGAGTCCGAGCGCCGCCGTCGTCGAAACAGCGCGCAATGTTAGCATCCATAACTGCGCCGCCGGGCGCGAACGATCGGTCCGTACGTGCTGCGTGCGACCCGAGAACGGCTCGACGTTCGGAGCACCGTCATGTCCGAGGTACGGAGCAATCTACGCTGGCGTCTCACGGCGTTGTCTGTGCTCGTCCCCCTCGTCGCGGTCGCCATGTTTCTCATCTGGCAGGACTATCAGAGCCGCCGCGACCAGATGATGGCGAATCTCGAGCTGAAGTCCGCGCAGATCAACGCCCAGCTCGAGGACTTCGTGAACAGCACCGAGTCCGTCGCGCGCGTGTTCGCCGACGCGTTCATTCGTGACCGCACCGATCCCGTGGGATCCTTCGCCGCGGAGCGGGGTTCACCGGTCCAGGCGAATCCCTACCTCACCGAGCTACTCGCCGTGCACCCCGGGCGTTACGACCGCATCGCCATCGCCAGCCCGGACGGGATGATCCTCGCGCTCTCCGCTTCCTTCGTGGCGGGGAGCAAGCTACCGGACGAGACGTTCGCCGCGAAGCTGCGCACGGCGAACGGCTTCACCGTCTCCGACGTGTTCACGCCGCTGGACGGGGTCGAGCCGAATGTGATGTTCGCCTACCCGATGCGCGGATCGGGCGGCGCGCCCCTGGCGTGGGTGATCCTGAAGAGCCCGCTGACGGTGATCTCCGGCAGCCTCGACATGACGACGGGCTTCCCGGACAGCGCGAAGTCCGGGATCTTCGACAGCACCGGCCACGTGCTGGCGGGCACGGGCCACGAAGCTCCGCATCCCGGCCTGATCGTCGGCAAGGACATCAGCGCGAGCGCGGTGTGGCGTCAGGCAAGCCTGTACCCGACCGAACCCTGGTTCGGCCCCGGTCTCGACGACGTGCAGCGCGCCATCTTCTTCGGCTACCCGAAGAAGACGCCGTGGATTACGACCGTCGGCTTCGCGCAGGCCGAGCTGTTCGGGCCGCTCTGGAACCGCGTCTACATCTTCTCCGGCGGCCTCCTGCTCAGCATCCTCGGGGCGCTCGTGCTTGCCGAGTTCACGGGCCGACGCGAGCGGCGCGCGTGGGAGCTCGTCTCGAGCGAGCGCCAGACGCTGAGCGCGGTGATTGCCGGCGCCACAGACGGCATCCTCGTGCTCGACTCGGACGGCCGCGTGCTCCACCGCAACCGCCGCTTCGGCGAGTGCTTCGACTTCGACCCGATACTCGGTGCGACCACGGAGCGCAGGTTTCCGGATCAGCTGCGCGCTGCGGGCACGCTCAGTGAGGCCGACGAACATCGCGTGCTGGGCGCCCTCGCCGGGAGCGATGTGGCGGTCGCGGCAGTCACGGTCAAGCGCCTGCATGCCCGCGACCTCCAGCTCACTGCCTATCCGATCCGCGCTGCGGACGGCGAGGTCACCGGCCGGACGCTGGTCGCCCGCGACGTCACCGACGAGAACCGCGTGCGCCGCATGAAGTCCGAGTTTGTCGCCCACGCCTCGCACCAGCTGAGGACGCCGCTCACCGGCATCCTGACGTCGTCCGAGCTGCTGCTCGGGGCGCCCGGCAACGAGCCCGCCACGCACGCGCGCTGGCTGAACGTCGTGCACTCGCAGGCCCTGCGTATGCGCAGCACCATCAACACATTGCTGAACCTCTCGCAGCTCGAGTCCGGCTGGATCGGCGTGGATCGCCGCGCCTTCGATGCCGCCGATCTCGCCGGACAGGTGATCGAGACGCTGACCGCCGCGGGGTCGGAACACCGTTTCGAGATTGACTTCAGCCCGGAGGCGCGCGGCGTGCTCGCGGACGCGGACAAGATCATCGAAGTGCTCCAGAACCTCCTCGACAACGCCGTGAAGTACTCGCCCGCCGGCAGCCGGATCAGCGTCCGCGGACGCTGCAGCGCCGGGAGCAAGGTCGTGGTGGAGGTGCGCGATCAGGGCGTCGGCATCCGCCGCGATGACATCAAACTGCTCTTCTCTCCCTACGAGCGCGCGTCCGCCGAGGACCGTGGACTCGCGTCGGGCACCGGCCTCGGCCTGTACATCGTGAAATCGCTGATCGAACTGCACGGCGGCGAGGTCTGGGTCGACAGCGAACTCGGCGTCGGCACGAGCTTCTTCTTTTCCCTCGATCACGCGGATCCGCACCAGCACGCCGTGCCGGCGGCGACCACGCCGGCCATGGCGGGTCGTTTGTGAGGTCCGCAGCGGTGCGGGACCGCCCTTCCGGAGCGAGGGACGTTCTGCGCCCGTGCGCAGGCGCCTACGGGAACGAGACGGACTGAGTGACGCTGCCCAGCATCCTCGTGATCGACGACAACGAAGATCTCCGGGAGATCATCCGCACGTTCTGTGAGATCGCCGGCTACCCCGTCAGGGTCGCCGCGGATGGCGACGTCGGGCTGATCGAGATCGAGGCGTTTCGGCCGGACGTGGTGCTCGTCGACCTGCTGATGCCGGGCAAGGACGGCTTCGCCGTCCTGCAGTCCCTGCGCACCGACTACCAGCACGTGCGCCCCAGGCGTGTGATCGCGATCAGCGCACTCACCGACCGAGTCACGGTCTCTCGCCTGAGGGCGCTCGAGGTCGACGCCGTCCTGCCGAAGCCCTTCTCGTTGAGCGAGCTGCGCTCGCTGCTCACGGAGCCGCAGCACGCGGGCGGCTGAGGCGCCGGGCTCGCCCGGCGCTACGCGGGGCGCCGTGCGAGCGCAGCGATCTGCACGAACATGAACAGCGCGCCGTCGGCGCGTGCCCAGGCACGCCAGCCCGCCGCGATCGCCTCCAGCTCGTCGCGGGTCGCCACGCCGTAGGCGAGCGCCTGCTCGGCGAGCGAAGAGTGCAGCACGCGCTCCGCCCACGAGTTGCCCCAGTCCGCCGCCTCCGCCTCGACATAGAGCTCGACCGTGGGGAAGAGCTCGATGTCGGCGAAGCCGGCCTCGCGCAGCCACGAGCGAATACGCCGCCCGGCATCCGCGTCGGCCCCGTTCCGCGTGGCGACCCGGTGGTACACGTCGAGCCAGCGGTCGAGCGCGGGCGAGCGCGGCCACCCCGACATCGTCGCGTAGTCGGCGTCACGGACGCCGATGATGCCGCCCGGCCGGAGCACGCGACGGATCTCGCGCAACGCGTCCGCGGGGCGGGACAGGTGCTGCAGCACCTGGTGCGCGTGCGCGGCGTCGAACGTCGCGTCCTCGTAGGGCAGCGCGTAGACGCTCGCCTGCTCGAAGCGCACGTTGGCGCGGGCGGCCCCGGCCGCATGCGCGCGCGCCTGCGTCAGCACCTCGTCCACGACGTCGATGCCCACCACCTCCCCGGGCGCCACCGCCGCCGCGAGCCCGACGGTGATCGTGCCGGGCCCGCACCCGACGTCGAGCAGCCGCATCCCCGGCGACAGGCGCGGAAGCAGGTACGCGGCGTCCTTC
Organism: Dehalococcoidia bacterium; assembly: GCA_040902395.1. Taxonomy (GTDB): domain Bacteria; phylum Chloroflexota; class Dehalococcoidia; order UBA2979; family UBA2979; genus VGNK01. The sequence continues at coordinate 19,891 of JBBDXH010000108.1, read as the reverse complement.
TCGGCGGTCCGCTGCTGGTGGCGGCGCACCACGGAGGGATGGTGCCCGTGCGTGTACGTGTCGCGGGTAGCGTTCCCGCCGGCGGACTCGGTGGCGTCGCGCACGTCGCTCATGTGCCGCACGCTAATGCCTCCGTGCGCACCACGCATCAGCCGCTCGGCGGCGGGAGACGCGCACCACGATCGTGGTCTGGAGGGCCCGGCGGCCTTGTTACACTCGGCGCGCAGTCGCGGCCCGAGGCCGTTCGAAGGAGCACGAGATGACCACGACCACCGAGCGCGAGACGCCACCGGCCGGCAAGTATCGCGTGGTCGGCACGCGGCCCGTTCGCCCGGATGGCACGGACAAGGTCACGGGGCGCGCCTCCTACGGCGCGGACATCCGGCTGCCCGGCATGCTCTACGGTCGCGTGAAGCGCAGCCCGCACGCCCACGCACGCATCCTCAGCATCGACGCATCGAGAGCGCTCGCGCTCGCGGGCGTGCGCGCCGTGATCACCGCCGCCGACTTCCCGGACCCGGGCGACGCGGTCGTGCCGACCATCCGCGGCCCCATCCCGAAGCAGTGGCAGCTCGACCACATCATCGCGGGACGCAAGGTGCTCTTCCGCGGCCACCCGGTCGCCGCGATCTGCGCGACGGACCCCCACATCGCGGAAGACGCGCTCGCGCTGATCGACGTCGTGTACGAGGTGCTCCCCGCCGTGACCAGCGCGCGCGAGGCGCGGCTCCCCGGCGCCCCGCTCATCCACGACGACGGGCTGGCCGCGAGCGTGCCCGGCCTGCTCCAGCTCGTCGACGGCAGGCCGACGAACACGTCCCGACGAACCGAGCTGCGCGTCGGCGACATCGCGGCCGGGTTCGCCGACGCCGACGTGGTGATCGAGCGCGAGTTCGATACCGCGATGACGCACCAGGGGTACATCGAGCCGCACAACGGCACCGCCCTGTGGAACCAGGACGGCCGGCTGACCGTGTGGACGAGCACGCAGGGCGCGTTCGGGGTGCGCCAGGCGGTCGCGGACCTGCTCGACCTCCCCGTCGCCACAGTGCGCGTGGTGCCCATGGAGATCGGCGGGGGCTTCGGCGGCAAGCTCGTGACCTACCTCGAACCGCTCGCCGCGCTGCTCTCGCGCAAGACCGGCCGGCCCGTGCAGATCACGATGTCGCGCACGGAGGTCTTCGAGGCAAGCGGGCCGACTTCTGCGACCCAGTCGCGTGTGCGCGTCGGCGCGAAGCGCGACGGCAAGATCGTCGCCGCCGAGGCGCACCTGGTCTACGAGTCGGGCGCATACCCCGGCGCCCCGGTCTCCGGTGGCGCGCGCTGCGCCTTCGGCCCGTACGACATCCCGAACCAGTACGTCGAAGGCTTCGAGGTGATCGTCAACAAGCCGAAGGTGGCGGCCTACCGCGCGCCCGGCGCGCCGCAGTCCGAGTTCGCGGTCGAGTGCGTGATCGACGAGCTGGCCGACACGCTCGGACTCGACCCGATGGAGCTGCGCATGCGCAATGCCGCCCGCGAAGGCACACGCCGGCCCGACGGCGCGGTGCACGGCGTGATCGGCAACGTCGAGGTCATGCAGGCGCTGATCTCGAGCCCGCACTACCAGTCCGAGCTCGCCCCATCGCCCGACCCGACGAAGCGCCGTGGCCGCGGCGTCGCCATGGGCTTCTGGCAAAACGGCGGCGGCGAGTCGAGCGCGTACGCGAACGTGCACCCGGACGGCACCGTGAGCCTCGTGCTCGGCTCCGTGGACATCGGCGGGCAGCGCGCCGCATGCGCCATGCAGTTCGCGCAGACGCTGGGGGTCGCCTACGAAGACGTGAACCCGCTCGTCACCGACACCGACTCCATCGGCTACACCGGGAACACCGGCGGCAGCCGCACGACGTTCGCCACCGGCTGGGCGGTGCACGAGGCGGCCATGGACATCCGCCGGCAGCTCGAGGAGCGCGCCTCGCTGATCTGGGAAGTGGACCGCGCGGCCGTCGCCTTTACGGACGACGGCGTCGTGCGCGGGCCCGATGGCCGGCAGATGACCTTCCGCGAGCTCGCGGCGGAGCTGCCGCGCACCGGCGGCATGGTGCAGGGACGCATCGACATCGTGCCGACCTCCGCGGGCGGCGTGGTCGGCCCGGCGTTCGCCGGGCACATCGTGGACCTCGAAGTCGACATCCTCACCGGCAAGGTCGAAGTGCTGCGCTACACCGCCGTCCAGGACGTCGGCACCGCCGTCCACCCGTCGTATGTGGAGGGTCAGATCCAGGGCGGTGCGGCCCAGGGCATCGGCATGGCGCTGAACGAGGAGTACATCTACAACGACGACGGCGTGATGAGTAACGCGAGCTTCCTCGACTACCGCATGCCCGTCGCGAACGATCTCCCGATGATCGACGTCGTGCTCGTCGAAGTGCCGAACCCCGGCCACCCGTACGGCGTGCGCGGCGTGGGCGAGGTGCCGATCGTGCCGCCGCTGGCGGCGGTCGCGAACGCGCTGACGGCCGCGCTCGGCACGCGCATCACGCATCTCCCGGCGTCGCCGACCGCGATCCTCGACGAGATCGGCGCGCTCGACGACTGAGCGCGACCCGCGGGCGAAGGGCGGGCGGCGATCGTGGCGGTGGTGCACATCCCAACGCAGTGGCGTGCGGACGTGGGCGCGGACCAGCTCGAAGTCGGCGGCGCGACGCTCCGGCAGGTGATCGCTGCGCTCGAGGCGCGCGCGCCGGGGATCGCCGACCGCGTGCTGGCGGACGGCCGGCTGCGACCGGAGCTGGCGATCTCGATCAACGGCGCGATCGCCGAGCGCGGGCTGATCGAGCCCGTGCCCGACGGCGCGGAGATCTACCTCATCCCTGCGATCGGCGGAGGGGCGCGCGACCGGGGGCCGCGAAGCCCTCGAGCCGCGCGATCGTGCCATCGACGTAGAGGATGCGGACCGCGGCCGTGACGGTCTCGGCGATGGCCTCCGCGTCGAGGTTGAAGTCCGCACAGACCGACTGCAGCACGTCGCGCACGGACGCTTCGCCGTCGAACCGCGCGAGCAGCGCGACCACCAGCGGGCTGCACGGCGTGCCCTCCGGGCGCGTGGCCGTAATCATCACGTGGCCCCACTCGAACTCGCCGTCGCCAAGCACCGGCTGCACTTCGACGCGCATACCCGGCGCGAGTACCGGCACCGCCGCGAGCAACTCGTCGTGCGCCTCCGCGACGGAACGCTCGCGGGCCGCGCGCTCGTCCTCCACCGCCTGCACGCTCTCGACGAACGCGGTGGGCGCATCGCCACGCTCCAGCACGACGCGCTCGTAGCCCTGCGGGGGCTGCCCCGCGACCGCATTGATGAACGCGTCGCGCGGCGAGAATCCCTCGTCGCCCAGGATTCGGCGCGCCTCCCAGAAGTAGGAATCGGCCGCGCGATTGCTCGAGTAGAACAGCTTCGCCATCTCGTGGAACTGCCGGTACTGCGCGTAGTACAGCGCCTTGTAGATCGGCCCCGCCGCCGCCGCGAGCTCGCGGTCCTTGAGCGCGGTCGTCACGTACGCGGCGGCGAGCAGCGCTGAGCTCAACGCGAGGTGCACGCCGGACGAGAACAGCGGGTCAACGAAGCACGCCGCGTCGCCGACGAGGATGTAGCCGTCGCCCACCACCTCGTCCGAGACGTACGACCAGTCCTTGATCACGAACGGACCGTCCACGAGCTTCGCGTCCCCGACCAGCGCGGCAGTGTGCGGCGCGCCGGCGATCGCGGCCTCGAAGCGGGCGCGCACGCCCTCCCGCTCGATCAACGGCTGTGCCCGTTCGGAGTCCAGCACGACGCCCACGCTCGACCGGCCGGTGTGCAGCGGGATCGTCCAGCACCAGCCGTCCGCGTGTGCCTCGACGAGGATGTTCGTCGCGTCGTCGCCCGGCAGGCGGCGCGCGCCCTCGTAGTAGCCGTAGATCGCGAGGTTGCGGAAGAAGGGGTCCCATTGCCGCAGCTTGAGCGCGTGGCCGATCACGGCGCCCTGTCCGCTGGCGTCGACGACGAATGCGGCGGGCAGCGTGTGCTCCCGCCCGGCGTCGTCCTGGAAGCGCACGCCGACCGCCGCGCCTTGCTCAAAGAGCACCTCGAGCACGCGATGTCCCTCGCGCGCGTCGACGCCGGCGGCGCGGGCGTTGTCGAGCAGGATCTTGTCGAACTGCGGACGCTCGACCTGGAAGGAGTGCGGATGGCGGCGGTTGGTCTCGCGGAAGTACCAGCTCCACGGCTCCGGATCGGAGCCCCAGACCATGGTGGCGCCCCACTTCTTGAGGAAGCCCGCGGCCTCGAGTTGGTCGCGGACGCCGAGCGCCTCCAGGATCGGCATGCTCGCCGGGAGCAGGGACTCGCCGATGTGTGCGCGCGGGAAGTGATCCCGCTCGAGCAGCAGCACATCGTGCCCGCTCGACGCGAGCAGCGTGGCGGCCGTGCTGCCGCCGGGCCCACCGCCGATCACCACGATCGGCGCGCGCCCGGCGGCGCGTGCCGGATCCGGAACCGTGGGATCCGCGCGTGACACCTGTCGCTCCCTCCCGCGCCTAGCGCTTCGCCGCCGGCTTCTTCCGGCGTGCCGGCGCCTTCGGCGCGCGATCCGCGGGCCGGATCGACTGCGCGGTCATGGGATTGCGCTCGAACGGGCCGGTGAGGCCGAGCTCGTCGGCCATCTCCTTGACGGCGGGGAGCACCTCGGAACCGAACAGTCGCAGGCTGCGCATCGTGTCGTCATGCGTCATCGCGCCGTCGCCGTCCCAGAAGAAGACGCTGCCGGGCCGAAGCGTCTCGAGCACGTGGCGGATCTTCGGGAGCACGGTCTTCGGCGTGCCCGTGGTGATGGTGTAGTTCGCCAGCTGCTCGTCGTACGACGCGCCGGTCGCGGCCTGGATGCCGGCGCGGGGCCCCGCAGCGGACGCGACCACCGGCGCCGACTTCGGCGCCCCCTTCACGGCCTTCGCCCGCGTCGCCGCCGCGCGAGCGCGGGAGGACTTCGCCGCCTCTTCCTCGTTCAGCCCGCGCGACGACGCAACGAAACCGAGCTGCCCGGTGGGTAGCAGGTTGTTGCGGTCGGTCAGTCCCGGCAGGTTCTGCAGCACGGGCGACACCACACCGCGCGAGCCTTCGAGGAAGATGTTGCCCGGACCTTCGAGGAACTTCTTGCCGGTCTCGTACGCCAGCTCCTCCGTCTCGTCCACGTGGACCTTCCAGAGGTAGCCGATGTGCTCGGGCCCCGCCTCGTAGCCCTCTTCGCGGGCGACCTCGCGGTAGTACTCGAACGACTGCTTGGTCGGCTCGATGCGGGTCGACAGCATCACGTACGGGTACTTGTGGCGGGCCGCCCACGCCACTGTGTTCCGGCTCACGATCCCCGGGATCATCATCAGCGGGTGCGGGTCCTGCTGGTACGGCCGCATCCACGGGTTCACGTAGCGGTAGTCGTAGTGCTCGCCCTCCCAGCGGAAGGGGCCCGGCCGCGTCCACGCGGCGACGACGAGGTCGTGCGCCTCCTGGAAGCGCTCCCAGTTGAACGGCGGCTGTGAGTTGTGCGAGACGCTCTCGCGGCCCGTCCCACGCACCCAGCCCGTGACCAGGCGGCCGCGCGAGATCATGTCGATCGTCGCCAGCGTCTCCGCCAGCCACAGCGGGTCGTCCCAGATCGGCAGGATGTTGCCGTTGAGGACGATCTTCACCTTCGATGTCGTCTTCGCGACGATCGACGCCTCGACGTTCATCACGCCGCCCATGCAGAAGGGCGTGCTGTGATGCTCGTTGAACATGATCGCGTCGAAGCCGACCTCCTCGCAGTACACCTTCTCGTCCAGGTACCGGTTGTAGAGGTCGGCGCCCAGGCGCGCGTCGTAGTCCGCGTTGCTGAGCGTCAGGTCCTGGATGCTCCGTCCGGTCGCCCCGAAGAAGCCCGAGTGCGGGTCCTGGTACGGACGCTCGGTGAAATAGCCAACCAGCATCTGTCTGCTCCTCTACCCCAAACGCAGCGGCCGGTGTCCCTCGGCGTGGTCGCCACACCGGCGTTTCGGTGCGCAGTCTACGTCGCGAAGCCGCGCGCCGGCCGCAGCTCGTCCCCGGCGCGGGTGCCGCGTGCCGTGAAAGCGGACCGGCGCCCGCCTCGTGGCGCGCGCCGGTCATTCCGTCGGGCGCCCGGCGCCCGACGGCTCGCTCTCTGAGGCTCGCGCTAGCGCTTCGCGACGGCCTTCTTCGTGGCCGCCGGGGTGCGCTTGCCGCCCTTGAGCAGCTTCGGCTTCATCGGGTTCCGGTCGAATGGGCTCGTCAAACCGAGCTCGTCGCCCATCTCCTTGACCGCGGGCAGCACGTCGGACCCGAACAGCCGCAGGCTGCGCATGGTGTCGTCGTGCGTCATGGCGCCGTCGCCGTCCCAGAAGAAGACGCTACCCGGCCGCAGCATCTCGAGGACGTGGCGGATCTTCGGGAGCACCGACTTGGGGGTGCCTGTGATGATCGTGTAGTTCGCCAGCTGCTCGTCGTACGAGGCCGCCATTGCGGCCACCGGCGGCTGTGCCGGGGAGGCCGGAGCGGCCTTCGCCTTCGGCGCACCCTTCACGGCCTTGGCCCGCGCCGCCGCCGCACGCGGCTTCGAGTAGTCCGCGTCCGATGTCGAGCGGCCGCGCGACGCCGCCACGAACCCGACCTGTCCGGTCGGCAGGAGGTTGTTGCGATCGGTCAGGCCCGGCAGGTTCTGGAGCACGGGTGAAGCCACGCCGCGCGAGCCCTCCAGGAAGATGTTGCCGGGTCCCTGGAGGAACTTCCGCCCGGTCTCGTAGGCCAGTTCCTCGGTCTCGTCGACGTGGACCTTCCACAGGTAGCCGATGTGCTCGGGGCCCGCCTCGTAACCCTCTTCGCGCGCGACATCGCGGTAGTAATCGAACGAGAGCTTCGTCGGCTCGAGGCGCGTCGAGAGCATGACGTACGGGTACTTGTGGCGGGCCGCCCACGCGACGGTGTTCCGAGACACGACGCCGGGGATCATCATCATCGGGTGCGGGTCCTGCTGGTACGGCCGCATCCACGGGTTCACGTAGCGGTAGTCGTAGTGCTCGCCCTCCCAGCGGAAGGGGCCCGGCCGCGTCCACGCGGCGACGACGAGGTCGTGCGCCTCCTGGAAGCGCTCCCAGTTGAACGGCGGCTGTGAGTTGTGCGAGACGCTCTCGCGGCCCGTCCCACGCACCCAGCCCGTGACCAGGCGGCCGCGCGAGATCATGTCGATCGTCGCCAGCGTCTCCGCCAGCCACAGCGGGTCGTCCCAGATCGGCAGGATGTTGCCGTTGAGGACGATCTTCACCTTCGATGTCGTCTTCGCGACGATCGACGCCTCGACGTTCATCACGCCGCCCATGCAGAAGGGCGTGCTGTGATGCTCGTTGAACATGATCGCGTCGAAGCCGACCTCTTCGCAGTACACCTTCTCGTCCAGGTACCGGTTGTAGAGGTCGGCGCCGAGCATGGCGTCGTAGTCGCCGTTGCTCAGGCTGAGGTCCTGGATGTCACGACCGGTGGCGCCGAACAGGCCCGACTTGGGGTCCTGGTACGGTCGCTCGGTGAAGTAGCCAACAAGCATTCGATACTCCTCGAGTTAACCCACGCCTAGCGGGCGTGCGACTGGATCAGACGCGCCAGCCGGTCGGGCTCCTCGTAGTCGACGAGGTGGCCGGCAGCCTTGATGACCTCGAGCTTCGCGTTCGGCAACAGTCGCGCGTACTCGCGCCCGATGGAGATCGGGACCACGCGGTCCTTCTCGCCCCAGACGAGCAGGGTGGGTACGTCCACGCCGGGCAGCAGGTGCGGAAGCCGGCGGTTGAACATGTACGGCTTCCAGCACACGCGCGCCGTCATCACGCGGTTGAACTCCCAGAGGCTGCGGACATCCGAGTCGTCCAGGTCGCCGAAGAACTTCTCGAAGGTCTTCTCGTCGCGGAAGCCCTGGCGCATGTAGTCGGCGTGATCGATGAGCATCTGGTCGAGGATGTCGCCCTCGGGGGGCTTGATGCCGGGAGCGCCGACGAGCACGAGGCGGCCGATCAGGTCGCTGTTCATCGTGGCCATCTCGGCGGCAATGAAGCCGCCGAAGCCGAGACCGACGAGGGTGACGTTGCTCAGGCCCTGCTTGCGGAGCAACTGGATCATCAGGATCGCGAGGTCGCGCGGGTCGCGCGCCCACTCGGGGAGGGTCGAGCGCGAGTAGCCGGGCATGTCGGGAAGGATGACGCGGTGCGACTCGGCGAGCTTCTCGTGCAGCGGACGCCATCCGAGCGCGCCCGTCGAGTGGTGAAGCACGAGCAGCGGCGGTCCGCTCCCGGCTTCCAGCATGTGGATCTCGCCTCCGGCGAGTTCCACCGTTTGCGCCTTCGGCGCGGTACTCGTCGTCATTCCCACCCCCGTTCTCGGGACTCTGTCTCGGATACCGGCCACCTTAGACGGGGCCCTTCGCCGAGCGCCAACATACTTGTAGTGCTCAGCGCGTGCCAGCCGGACGGGGCCGGCACGCGCAGCCCCCGGAACCTCACGAGCCTCGCCTAGGCCTCGCGATACACCATGATCGATCGGCCGCTGATCTCCCCCGCTTCGAGCGCGCGCACTCCCTCGTTGATGTCGTCGAGTGAGCCGTAGATCTTCGTGACCATCTTGTCGAGCGGCAACGCGCCCTGCTTGAACCACTCCACATACTGCGGGAAGTCGATCTTCGGGTGGCTGGAGCCTCCGAGTGAGCCGATGAAGTTGCGCTCACCGATCAGCATCGCCATCACGTTGATCGTCGCCGGGCCCTGCGGGACGCCCACGAGCACCGCCGTGCCGCCGCGGTGCGAGCCGAGCTGCCCCGGCCGCACTGCCTCGATGATCTGCTGCGTGGTCAGCTCGAGCCCGATCGCGTCGAAGGCGAAGTCGACCCCGCCGCCGGTCAGGTCGCGGATGGCCTGGACGGCATCCGTCGACCTGGCGTTGATGACGTCCGTTGCGCCGAGCTCCTGGGCGAACTTGAGCTTCTCGTCGTCGAGGTCGACGGCGATGATGCGGCCGGCGCTCGCGATCTTCGCGCCGCACACCACGTTCAGGCCGACGCCCCCCACGCCGAACACCGCAACCGTCGCGCCGGCCGGCACCTTCGCCGAACCGAGCACGGCGCCGACACCGGTGACCACGGCGCAGCCGATGATCGCCGTGACGTCCGTGGGCATGGCCGGGTCCAGCGCGAGCACGAGCTGTTCGTGCACGAGCACGTCCTCGGCCCACGTGTAGACGCCGGTGTCGTGCTGCTGACCCTGGTACGTGTACTTCGCGCGCTGGGCCATCGGCCCTTCGGGGCTCGTGTCACGCGGCACCCACGTCACCATGACGCGGTCGCCTTCCTTGACGTGCGTGACGTTGTGTCCCTTCGCGGAGACGACACCGGTCGCCTCGTGGCCGAGCAACGTCGGGGTGGGGCTGTTCGGGTTGTGCAGCTGGTGGAGCTGCGAGTGGCAGATTCCGGATGCGTAGAGCCGGACCAGGACCTCATCGGGACCGGGGTCGGCGAGCTCGATCTCGTCGACAACCAGCGGCTCTCCGTGCTTCACGTGAACTGCGGCGCGTGTCTTCATTCGTCCTCACTTCGGTCTGCTCGGTCTGAGTCTCGAGCGCCCGCGCACTTGCGTGCGAGGCGGGTGCGCGCGCGGGGTTCCGTCGGGGCGGCGGCGCGACGGGGCGGTGTGCGCCCGCGCAAGACTCGCAAGCTCGGCGCTCGCTGTCCAGCGTGGCGCCCATCGAGCCTGCAGCTGCCGCGGTCACGCACGGCCGAGGGTCGGACCGCCGCTACTGCAACGCGCGTCGCGCGCGGCTGAGCTGCGGGTTCGGCAGCACCGCGACCCCGAAGGCCTCGAGCATTGCGTCCACGCCCGCGTCACCGGTCGCCCACGCGCGTTCGACGCCGAGGCCGCGCACGATGTCGGCTGCGGCGGCCCAGCGCACGAGCGCTGTGGAGCGCTCCGGTCGCGGAGGGCGCGCCGCGGGCTGCGCGGCCTGGCCCGCATCGAGGTAGACGAGCACCCCACACTCATCTTCGGCCATCATCTCCAGCGATCGGTCGAGCCGCGTCCGGCAGTCGCACCCCAACGAGCCGAGCGCATCGCCGATCAGGCAGCGCGCGTGCAGGTGCACGGACACGGCCGCCGCGGCCACGTCACCGCGCACGAGCGCGAGGTGCTCTGCACCGTCGACGGCGCTCACGTACGAACTGGCGCGGAAGATGCCCCAGGGCGTGGGCATCGCCGTGTCCGACGCCGGCTGCACGACGGGCTCGCGCCGCAGTCGCTCCACGAACACGTCCGCGATCGACACCACGGGGAGGTGATGCGTGCGGGCGAAGCGCGTGAGCGCACGTCCGTCGGCGGTGTTGCCGCCCTTCGTCATCACCTGGCAGACGGCGGCCGCGGCGAGCGGAAGACCGGCAAAGCGCGCGAGATCGACGGCGGCTTCCGGCCACGCGAGCGCATCGAGCACGCCTCCGGTGCGCGCGCGCACCGGAAAGACGTGACCGGGCTGCGTGAAGTCGAAGCGGCCAACCTGCGCGCGTCCGAGTGCGCGCACGGTCAGTGCGCGATCGGACGCGGAGATGCCGGTGGAGACGCCGTGGCGCGCTTCGACGCTGATGGTGAACGACGACTCACGCCGCCCGCGGCCGGCCGTGACCATCGGATCCAGGCGCAGAGCGTTGGCGCGCGCATCTGTGAGCGCGACGCTCACGAGCCCGCCGGCGCGGCGCACCATGAAGTTCACGAAGGTGTCTGTGCACGACTCGGCCGCGCCGACGACCCATCCCGCGCCGGCGGCCGAACCGTCATCGCGGAGCAGGAACGCTCCCCCGGCGAGCATGGCGTCGCAGGCGGCGGCTACGCGTTCGGAGGCGTCGCGCCAGACGGCCGGCTGGAGGTCCGACGTGCTTTCGGACGTGGGCGATGCAGGGCTGGCGGCGCGCGCGGTGCGCGGGCGGGCACCGTCAGCGAGGTGCGCGAGCCGGTTCACCCGTCACCGCGCAGCCGCGTCGCCGGACGGCGTGCGGCACACGATGCTCAACGGATGGGCGCGCGGCGCCGGCGGTCGTAGGCGGGTCACATCCGGAGCATCACCGGGACGAGACGAGCTCGCCGGCGGCATCCTGCGGGCGTTCGGCGACAGCACGGAGGACCTCGACGGGGCTCGTATTGAGCGCCCGGCAGATGGCGACGAGGACGGAGAGCGGGATGTCGTTACGCCCGGTCTCATAGTTCGAGATCGAACCCTGGGCGACGTCGGCCTCCCACGCCACCTCTTCCTGCGAGAGGTTCAGCGTCTGCCGCAGGTGCTTGAGTCGTGCACCCACTTGCTGCCTGAAGATGCGAGAACTTCTTCGCCGCCGCGGGGACATCGGCACCCCTCCCGTGCTCATGCCTTGCGCGATCCGGACGCTACTCACGTTGACGACCACTGAGAATACGTATAAGACGTACGCGACTCCTAACGTGTACGTAATGGTGGATACGTGGTTGCGAAGTCAGGCGCCGCGCGAGCCGAACCTCGCCCCGCCCTCCCGTCCCCGGTGGTCCGCGACGCAGCCTTCGCGCGCGCGCTGGGCTGGCTCGACACGACCGAGACCGGCCGTTCGGTGGTGTCGGCAATCGTGGGTCGGGCCGGCATGGGGAAGACCGCCTTCGCCGCGGCGGTACTGGACGCGGCGCGCGCACGCGGCTTCACGGTGTACGCCGGGCGCGGACATGGGGCCGCGCTGCCGTCGCTCGTCGCCACGCGCCTGGCCGGCGACATGCAGATCGCGGAGGCGGCGCGCTCCGATCCGACGGCGCTGATCCGGGCGATCGGCCAGCGGGTGCACGCGCTGGTGCGTGCCGGTCGGCCGATCGCACTCTGCTTCGAAGACCTCCACGGCTACCACGCCACCGACCTGGCGCTGGTCCAGGAGCTCGCGCTGTGGTCGCCGCCGGAGTCGACGCTGCTGCTGCTCACGACTGAAGCGGGCGTCGGCGGCAGCGACGAGCTGCTCGCCGAGATCGAGAACGTGCGCGGGCTGCAACGCGTCGAACTCGGGCCGCTGACCGTCGAGGAAGCAGCGAATCTGATCGCGGCGGTCGCGCCCCTCGGCGCGGTCACGCGCCGCTTCGTCCGCGACGCTCACGAGCTCACGCGCGGGGAGCCGTCACGGCTGATCGAGCTCGTGACCGCGATCCATGAGCTGCCGCCGTCGACGCGCGCCCAGATCGTGAGCGGGAGCCGCGCGCTCGAGACGATGCCGCTGCCGGGGGCGATGACCCGGGTGCTCGCACACGCGTACGACGACCTGAATGGCATTGCGTGCGAGTTCGTGCGCGCGCTCGCCATCTGGGCGGCGCCGGGCACGGCGGAGGCGCTCGCCTACCTGCTCGAACAACCCGTCGAGACCGTCGAAGCGGTTGCGATCGCGCTCGAAGGGGAGGGCCACATCCGCAGCTTCGAGGCCGGCGCGCGCATCTGCTTCGCGCTTGCCGATCCGCTGGCCGGGCTCGCGCTCGCGGCGGACATCCCGGCGCTCGAGCGGCGGCGCATGCACGCCCGTGCGGCGGCGTTCCTCGACCGGACCGACGGCGCGGGGAGCGACGACGTGACGCTGCGTGCGCGGCATTACGTGGCCGCAATGGTCCCGCTCGACCAGCAGCGCACCGACGTCGTGCTCGCGGCCGCGCGCCGGCTGATCGATCGCAGCCGCTTCGCCACCGCCGGGCAATTGCTCGAGACGTTGCTCAGCCGCCTGTCGGGCGGGCCAGTGCCCCCCGATCTGTACGTCCTGCTCGCGGAGACGCTCGCGCGCTCCGGCTCGTGGGAAGACGCGCGCCGAATGCTCGACCGTGTCGGCTCGAGCGAGGTCGCGGCGTTGTTGAGGGGCGCGCGGGATCTCGTCGCGCTCGGCCGCGAGACGCAGGCGTTGTCCGTCTATCGCACGATCCTCGCGGACGAGAGCATCGACGCGGTCTCGCGCATCGACGCGGGGATCGACGGCGCGTGGACGCACCACATGGTCGGCCACCCGCGGGAGTCCGAACGCACGGCGCGGGAAGCGGCCGAGCTGGCCGAACTGATCGACCGGCCGGATCTCGCTGCGGGCGCGCGCATGACGCTGAGCGCCAAGCACCTCATGAGCGCGCAATCCGCGCACGCGCTCACGGAGGGGCGCGCCGCGGGACGGAGCGCCGGGCGCGGGCGCAACCCCGCGGTGATCGCGCGCGCGACCAGCGTGATCGGCAACGCCATCGCGGACGGATACCCGCTCGGCCGCGGGCTCCGGTGGATCGAGCGCGCGCATCGCCAGGCGGAGGCGAGCGAGGATTACGCCACGCTCTCGGGGATCGCCGTGCGCCTGGCCACCGCTTACCTCGAGACCGGCAGGTGGCGCGCCGCGGAACAGATGGCAGCCTCGGCGATGCACGTGGACGCGAGCCTCCACCGCATCCGCGCGCTGCGCCGTTCGCGCGCCGTGATGAGCCTGCTCCACGCGCTGCAGGGGGTCACCGACCCGCTCGACAGCCGGCTCGACGGCACCTATGTCGGCAACGAGCGCTTCGGTGGCCCGGCGATCAGCATCCCGGACCTCGTCGCGCGTTTCGAGCACCAGCTGCTCACCGGCGCGCTCGATCACGCCGTGACCACGATCGAGAAGGCGCACGCCGTGCTCGCCGAGACGCCGGGCTGGGAACGGTCGCTGGTGCTCGACGTGCTCCCGCGCATGCACCTGGTGTACGCGCGCCTGGGCGACGAGGCGCGCGTGCGCAGCACGCTCGACGAGTTCGAAGCGGTCGCCGCGCGCGTCGACGGCCTGCGCGTGGCCGAGCCGCTGCTCCTCCACGCGCGCAGCCGGCTGCGCGCGCACACGGGCTCGTGGCACCTGGCGCTCGACCTCGCGGAGCGGGCGGCGGCAGGCTTCTACGCCCTCGACTACCGCTGGCGCGGCGCGCTCGCCTGGCTCGACGCCGGCGAGTACGCCACGCGCGCCGGTGACCGCCCGGCCGCGGTGACCGCGCTCGAGGCCGCGTACCGCGACCTCGACGCCATGCGCGCGGTCAATGAACGCGACCGCGCACGCACGCTGTTGCTCGAGCTCGGTCACCGCGCACCGACCGGTCAGCGCCGGGGGTCCGGGCTCACACCGCGCGAGCTGCAGATTGCCCAGCTGGTGAACGAAGGCCTGACCGACGCCGATATCGCCGACCGCCTCTCCGTCAGCCGGCGGACCGTCACCACGCACGTCCACAACCTGCTGTCGAAGCTCGGACTGCGCTCGCGGCTCGAGGTCCCGTACGACCCGACGGCCCCGCGCACTGCTTCGAGCGTCGGCGGCCCGCGCCGGCGCACGCCGCGGGG
>JBBDXH010000108.1:0-5480 GCA_040902395.1 Dehalococcoidia bacterium | reverse complement strand
CGACGCCTGATGCCCGTCGCGCGCGCGCCGGCGCACCTTCGCCGCCCGCATGCCCACCGTGACCGTGACCGTCGGCGCATGACGAACGCGTCGTGTACGTTCCCGCTCGGCAAATCCGGGGCGCGGGACGGGAGCACGCGATGACGACGGCCGGCGAGACGCCCCTGGTGCACGAGGAGTTCGTCCCGATCGCCATGCGGGACGGGACGTTGCTGGCCGCCTCGGTGACGCGACCGGCCGGCGACGGTCCGTTCGCGACGGTCCTCACCCGCACGCCCTACGACCGCACGAACCAGCGCGTGAACGGCGTCGCGTGGGCGAACGCCGGCTATGCGTTCGTGCGGCAGGACGTGCGCGGCCGCTTCGATTCGCAGGGCGAGTTCTGGCCATTCCGGGACGACCCGACCGACGGCTACGACACGATCGAGTGGATCGCGCAGCAGCCGTGGTCCGACGGCCGCGTCGGCACCACGGGCGCGTCACACGTGGGCACGGTGCAGTACCTGCTCGCGCCGACCCGCCCGCCGAACCTCGCCGCGGCGATCCCGGAGTTCGCGCCCGTCAGCGTGTACGACCGCTGGTGGTACCACGGCGGCGCGTTCCGCATCGGCTTCAACCTCGCATGGATCACCATGCTCTCGGTCGACAACCTGCGGCACTTCCCGGAGCGCACGGCCAGCCTGATGGAGGCGCGCGAGCAGCTCTGGGTCACACCGAGCGCCATGCGCGCGCTCGAGCCGCTCACGCTCTTCCGCGAATGGACGCCGCTTCACTACCCGGTGAGCGAGGGCGTGTTCGGGAACGACTGGTACCGGCAGTTCATGGCGCATCCGAGCCGGGACGCGTTCTGGGATCACGTGGACTTCCGCATGCAGCACGCCGAGATGGACGCGCCGATGCTGCACGTCGGCGGCTGGTACGACACCTTCTGCCAGGGCACGATCGACAGCTTCACGGGGCTGCGCGCGAACGCGCGGACGCCGGAGGCGCGCGCCGGTCAGCGGCTGATCATGGGCCCGTGGCGCCACGTGAACTGGGGCGAGCAGACCGTCGGC
Organism: Dehalococcoidia bacterium; assembly: GCA_040902395.1. Taxonomy (GTDB): domain Bacteria; phylum Chloroflexota; class Dehalococcoidia; order UBA2979; family UBA2979; genus VGNK01. The sequence goes on along the minus strand of JBBDXH010000108.1, from coordinate 4,425 downwards.
GAGATCGACTACGGCCCGGGGCTGCTCGAGGTCAACCCGTTCGAGACCCGCCGCCGCTTCTTCGACCGGCACCTCCGCGGCATCGACAACGGCACGGACGCCGACAAGCCCGTGAGGATCTTCACGATGGGCGAAAACGCGTGGCACGGCTACGACGCGTGGCCGCTGCCGAACACGCAGCCCGTCGCGTACTACCTGCAGCCCGGCGGCGGGCTCGCGCCGGCGGCGGCCGCCGGCGAGCAGGCGCTCACCTTCCACTACGACCCGAACGACCCGGTGCCCACGCTCGGCGGGTGCGAGTGGGTGAACTTCCCCTGCGGTCCCTTCGATCACGCTCCGCTCGACGGCCGCCCGGACATCCTCCGCTTCCAGACGGAGCCGCTCGATGCCGACATCGAGGTCACGGGGCAGGTCTTCGCGCGGCTGCGCGTGGCGTCGTCCGCGCGTGACACGGACTTCACGGCGAAGCTGATCGACGTCCACCCGGACGGCCGCGCCTACAACCTGTGCGACGGCATCGTGCGCGCCCGCTACCGCAACGGCTTCGACCGGGAGGCGCTGCTCACGACGGGCGAGCAGGTGGAGCTGGAGATCGATCTCTGGTCGACGAGCAACCTCTTCCAGCGCGGGCACCGCATTCGGCTCGACGTCTCGAGCAGCAACTTCCCGCGTTTCGCGCCGAACGCGAACACGGGCGAGCCGCCGTTCAACTTCCGGCCGGGCGAAGAGCGGCGCATCGGTGCCGAGAACACGGTGTTCGTCGGCGGGGCGAACGGCTCGCGCGTCGTGCTGCCGGTGATCCCTCGCTCACGCTGATGCGCACCACCCGGCGGTACGGCGCGTGGCGGCGGCATTGCCAGCCATGGCTGGAGGTCGGCGGTCTGCGCGCGCAACACGCTCGAACCTACGGCCGCCGAGATCCTCGAGTTGGAGCTCGACTTCTTCGACCGGCACCTCAAGTGACGTGCCGTCCGAACCGCCACCAGATGGCCTGCGTCAGCGTCCGGTGATTGTGCCGCGCGCGGTGAACGGGAACGTGCGGTGGTCGAGCGTGCCGGTGAACGCGAGCGACAACCCGCCGTCCTTCCGTCCGACGGCAGGACCGAGCGCGACTGTGACCGCGAAGGTGTCGTCGCCGTTGTTGGCGATGCTGCCGCCGGTCACGGCGCCGGCACTGCGGTCGCCGCCCATCGACAGTGACCAGCGGCCGCCGGTCACGATCCTTCCGTCCGACGGAAGGACCGCGCCGGCGTCCGGGAGCGCATCGTGACGGGTCGCGATCGTCCACCAGCCGGCGGCCGCGCGGCCATCCACGTCGCCGCGGAAGTAGCCGATGAACGTCGCGGCGCCGCAGACCGCCTGCGGACAGAGCTCGATGCCGAAGGCCTCGCCGCTGAGCCCCGCGGGCGCGGCGCTCGTCGCCGGAGGCGCTGCCGCGAACGCCGCCGGCGTGAGCACGGTCACCAGCAGCGCGACCGCGAACGCGCGGGGCCACGCCCGCGCGCTCGCGGTGGGGCTCATGCGCGGGCCGGCAGCGCGACCACGGCGTGCCCGGGGCACGTCGCGTCGCCCTGCTGGTTCACGACGTTCACGTCCAGGTAGACGCGGTGCTCGCCGTCTTCGACCTTCTTCTCGGTCACCGTGCCCACCACCGTGAGCACGTCGTTCTTCTGGTTGATCGCGCGGAACTGGCAGCCGATCTCGCGGATCTCCGCTTCGTCGCCGATCCAGTCGTGCAGCGCGTTCACGATGTACGCGTAGCGCAGGTTGCCCATGCCGAACGCGCCCTGCTCGTTGAGCGCGGCGCGGCCGGCTTCGTCATCCATGTGGATGTATACGAACTCGTCGTTGACCGCCGCGTAGCGGTTCCAGCTCATGAAGTCCGTGGTCCGCGACCAGTCGGGCATCTTGTCCCCGACGTTCACGTCTTCGAAGTACACGTTGTAGGCCATCGCTTCGTCCTCCCGGGCGCCGGGCGCCCTAGTAGCGGATGCCGGTAGAGACGCGCAGCTTCACCAGCTCGCCGCGCTGGTTCCGCCACTCGGTTTCGCTGAACGTGAAGAGCGTGAGGCCGAGTCGCGTCTCGCGCTCGTTCCAGTCGCGCAGCCGGTTGCGGGACGTGATCACGTCGCCCGGGCGGATGGGCACGCCGTAGGTGTCGACCTGGCCGCCGTTCATGCCGCGCTGCCCGCGGCCCGAGCGCGGCGTGTTCGTCATGCCCGTCGCCGCCTCGCGCTCGACCGGCCAGGCGAACGGGTTGAAGTCCGGTGCGGCGATGATGCCGCCCCAGCGGGTGGTCTTTGCGTACTCGGCGTCCCAGTAGACGCGGGGCGGCTTCTCGGGCCAGTAGCAGGCGATCGCCCACTTGCGGATGTCCGACTCGCTGACCGGCGGGGCGACCCGTTCCGGGCCCCACACGCCCTGCCGCTCGGTCATGTCCTGGGTGACGAGCGTTTGTGGCTCGGTTGTCACATGCACCCCCTCGCGTGCTCAGCTGTCGGCTGGACGCCGGCCATCTTAGGACGCCGACGAAGACGCGGGGACCGCGTGCCCCGTCCAGCGTGGGGAGTGCAGCCCGGGACGCTGACGCAATGGGGCTTCGTCACGGGCGTCGTCGCGAGCGTACTGCTCGGCCTGACATGGACCGGCGGCGGCGCGGGCATCGTCTTATTCATCCCGATCTTCGCGCTCGTCCTCGGTCCGATCGGATGGTTGATCGGCCGGCGGACGGCGCGTGCGATGCGGAGGCGAGGTCCGCGGTAGCGCGGGGACGCACGGCCTGCGGACCGGCGCTACGCCTCCGCCACGAGCGGGCGCATGACCGGCGCGGCTGCCTGCTCCGTAACCGGCGCGCGCCCGCCGAAGAGCCCGGCCAGCACGGCGCGCCGGTAGGCGAAGATCGCGCGCACCCGCGGCGCCACGACGAACCGGTTGAGCAACGCACCGAGCGGGCCGAACGGCAGCGCGTAGTGCACGATGTCGCGGAGCTCGACGCCGCCCGGCACCTGCACGATGTGATGCTGGTGGTGCCAGAGCCGGTACGGCCCGATCCGCTGCTCGTCGACGAAGTACTCGCGATCGCGGACGTGGGTGATCTCGGTCACCCACGTCACCGGCACGCCGGCGAGCGGACGCACGCGGTAGCGGAGGATCAACCCGGGGTAGACGTGATCGGGCGGCGCATCGACGAGCCGGAAGCCCATGCCGGGCGGCGTGATGTGCGCGAGATTGCGCGGGTCGGAGAAGAACGCCCATGCCTCGTCCCGAGCGATCGGGACGAACTGAGACGCGTCGAAGCGGTGGACGCTCATCGCGGGACCTCCTCAGCGTGCTGCGGCCGGCTGTGCTTGCGCGCCATGCAGCAGCCGCGTGAGGGCACCGTCGATCTCAGGGTCGCGGAACTCGAAGCCCGCCGACAGCAGCCGTGCCGGCACCGCGCGCTGGCTCGCGAGCAGCGTCTCGTCCGCACGATCGCGGCCGAAGATCGCGCGCAGCGCAAACGCGGGCAGCGGCAGGACCGTCGGTCGGTGCAGCACGTGGCCAAGCGCGCGCGTGAAGCGCGCGTTCGTGACCGCTCCCGGGGCCGCCACGTTCACGGGCCCGGTCATCTCGTCGTGGTCGAGCGCGAACACGATCGCCTCGACCGCGTCGTGGAGCGTGACCCAGCTGAACCACTGCCTGCCGCTGCCGAGCGGCCCGCCGGCGCCCATGCGGAACGGCGGGAGCAGCCGCTGCATCAGCTCGCCGTGCAATGCCAGCACCGGAGCGAAGCGGGCGTGCACGACGCGCACCCCGGCAGCCGACGCCGGCGCGGCCACGGCCTCCCAGTCGTGCGTGAGTTCGGCCAGGAAGCCTTCACCCATGGTCGCGGCTTCCGTCAGCTCCTCGTCGCCGCGGTCGGCGCCGTAGTAGCCGATCGCCGACGCGGCCACGAGCACGCGCGGTGGCCGCTCGAGCGTCGCGAGATGCTCGACGAGCGTGCGCGTCGCATCGATGCGGCTCGAGCGCAGCGCCGCACGGCGCACCGCGGACCAGCCCTTCGCACCGATCGACTCGCCACCGAGCTGCACGACGGCGTCCACGCCCTCGAGCGCGCCGGGCCGGAACCAGCCGGCCGGATCCCAGTCCGCGCCGGGCTCGTCCGGCGACCCGCGACGCACGCGGACGACCTGATCGCCGCGGCCCTCGAGCCGCTCCGCGACCGCCCTTCCGATGAACCCCGAGCTTCCCGTCATTGCGACGCGCATGTGGGTGACCTCCACTGGACGGGCCGCCGCCCGAAGTGTTGCAGTTCTTGTGCAATGAACATAGTTTATTGTTCGACATATCCGCAAGAGTTGTGCGGGCTCGCTGAACCAGCCGCCCGTGTCTCGCGCAGCGGCGAGCGGTGCTCCGGTGATACGCAACCAGGACGAGACGAGAGAC
>JBBDXH010000107.1:0-4484 GCA_040902395.1 Dehalococcoidia bacterium | reverse complement strand
GCGAAGCGGGTGAGCTGCTCGACCATCATCGCGCGCGGCGTGCCGATCGCCCACGCGACCATCACATGCTCGAGGCCGGGATAGCGCGCCTCGACCTCCTTGAGATAGGCGACGATGTCTCGCGACGGCCCGCAGAGCCAGCTCCGGTTGGCGACGCCGTTCTCCAGCGTGGCGCTGGAGGCGGATTGCGCCTGCCGCGCGGCTACCGCCTTCACGTGCTCCTCGCTGTAGCGCAGCATGCCGAGCGGGCCCATGACCTTCGCGTGCTCCTCGAAGCAGGGCCGCGCGCGCGCGATGGCCCGTTCCACCGTGTCGTCGATCGACATGCGGAAGCCGAGGATCAGATCCTCGCCGAGCGCGAGGTCGCGGCCGTGGCGCCGAGCCGCCTCCTGGTAGTCGCGGAACCAGCGCTCGACGAACTGCTCCGCGGTGGCGGAGATCACACCCTTGATGCCATGGCGCGCCATGAAGTCGAGGCTCCGCGCGCTGCCGCTGACGATCGGCTGCCAGACCTCCACCGGGTGGACGGGCCGCGGCACGAGCGTGAGCTCCTTCAGCTCGTAGCCGCGGTACGGCACCGGCGGCGGGAGGGGGTAGTGCTTGCCCTGGTGCGCGAAGGACTCCTCGCGAAACGCCTTCAGGATGATCTCCACCTGCTCCTCGAACAGCTCGCGGTTCGCGTCGGCATCGATCATCGGGCTGCCGAAGGTCTCCACCTCGCGGGTGTGATACCCGCGGCCGACGCCGAACACCAGGCGGCCCTTCGTGAGGATGTCCGCGGTCGCGTAGTCCTCCGCCAGCCGCAGCGGGTGCCACATGGGGACGATGTTGAACCCGCAGCCGATCTTCACGCGCGTCGTGCGGTGCGCGAGGTCCACGGCGAGGAGCGGGATGTTCGGGATGCACTCGTAGCCTTCGTGCTGGAAGTGATGCTCGGCCAGCCACAGGGTTTCGTATCCGAGCTCGTCGCAGACGCCCGCGAGCGCCGCCGCCGTCTCGAACGTCTCGAGCAGGCGCGCGTTCGGGTAGCGCCGGTCGTCCGCCGGCGTACCCGCGAGCCCGCACGCCTCGAGCTCGATGTGGCCGACGTAGAGGGTCGAGAAGCGCGTGATCATCCGTGCGTGTCCTCCTGGCTAGGAGCTGGAGACGTAGACGCGGGCGATGCGCGGCCCGATCGTCGTCGCGACGTGATGCAGCCCGAGGCCGTTGCGCTCGGCCACCTCCGCCGGTGTGATCTCGAGATCACCCTGGCGGCCGACGATGACGACCTCGTCGCCCACGCGCGCGTCGGGCACGCCGGTGAGGTCGATCCGCGTGTGCTCGAGCGACGGCGATCCCACGATCGGCGCCGCGCGCCCGCGCACGAGCATGCGCCCCGCGTGGAGGCCGCGCACGCCGTCCGCGGCGCCGATCGGCACGACGCCGAGGCGCATCGGCGCGGTCACCGGGAACGGCGCCGACTCCGCGAAGCGCTCGCGCGGCGCGAGCTCCTTCACGCTGATGACGCGCGTGGTGAGCGCGCGGAACGCCGGGCGGAGCCCGGGCGGCGCCGTCTCCTTCGGGAACGTGATGCCGTAGAGCAGGCGCCCCGGATCGACGGCGTTGAGGTAGGTGTGCGGGAACCGCAGCACCCACGGCGTGGCGGCGACCAGCCGCACCGGCACGCGCACGCGGCGCGCCTCCAGCTCGTCCACCACGGCCGTGTACCGGGCGAGCTGCCAGTCCGCGTACGCCGGATCGCCGCCGGCCTCCGCGTGCGGGTGCGCGCAGATCCCGCCGAGGCGCAGGTGTTTCAGCTCCAGCATCGCGAGGATCGTCTTCACCGCCTGCTCGGCCGGCACGCCGAGGCGCTCGAGACCCACGTCGACCTTCACGAACACGTCGCACGGCGCGGTCGCCGCCTCCGCGTACGCGCGCGCGGACTCGAGATCGACGAGCGTGGGGACGAGGCCGTGCGCGAGCGTCTCGGCGGCGGCCGACGGCAGCGAGTTCGGATAGACGAGGACCGGTGCGGTGATGCCGCGCTCGCGCAGCCGCACGCCTTCGCCCAGGTCGGCCACCGCGAGCCAGTCGGCGCCGTGGCGGAGGAAGACGGCGCCCATCTCGGCGGCGCCGTAGCCGTAGCCATCGGCCTTCACGACCGCGAACAGCGTGCGATCCGGCCCGACGAGGGCGCGCACCGCGCGGGCGTTGCCGGCGGCGGCGTCGAGGTCCACTTCGAAGGCGTTCGGACGGAGCGGGCTCGTAGCCACCGTCAGCTCCGGAAGACCGCGGCGGCCGCGGCGAGCGCGCGCTCCACTTGCTCGGCGCTCACGTCCAAATGGGTGACCGCGCGGATCGTGCGCGGCCCCAGCGCGCCCATCCGCACGCCGCGGGCGAGCAGCGCGTCGACGGCCGCGCCGGCGTCGAGCGCGCCCCGCACGTCGAAGAACACGAGGTTGGTCTCGACGCTGGAGGGATCGAGGACGACGCCCGGCAGCGCCGAGAGGCCTTCCGCGAGGCGCCGCGCGTTGGCGTGGTCTTCCGCGAGGCGCTTCACGTTGTGGCGCAGCGCGAAGACGCCGCCGGCGGCGATGATTCCCGCCTGGCGCATTGCGCCGCCCATCTGCTGCTTGCACCGCCACGCCTCCGCGATGAACGCGCGCGAGCCCGCGAGCGCCGCTCCCACCGGAGCGCCGAGCCCCTTGGTGAAGTCGATCCACGCGGAGTCGAAGGGTGCCGCGTAGTCGCGCGCGGAGACGCCGGACGCCACCACCGCGTTCAGCAGGCGCGCGCCATCGAGGTGCGTGGCGAGCCCGTGGCGGCGCGCGACGTCGGTGACGGCGGCGATGCGCGCGAGCGGCCAGATGGAGCCGCCGCCGAGGTTGCTCGTCTGCTCGACCCAGAGCAGTCGGCTCTTCGGCATGTAGCGGTTGTCCGGACGGATCGCCGCCTCCACCGCCTCGGCGTCGTACTGGCCGCGGGCGCCGTCGAGCGCGCTCACGTTCACACCGGCGAGCGCGGCGGGGCCGCCCGTCTCGAAGTGGATCGGGTGCGCCGTGCGGTGCGCGAGCATCTCGTCGCCGGGCCGGCAGTGCACGCGCAGCGCGATCTCGTTGCACATGGTCCCGGACGGCAGGAAGACCGCGGCCTCCTTGCCAAGGAGGTCGGCGACCATCTCCTGGAGGAGGTTGACCGTCGGATCCTCGAGCTTCTGCTCGTCGCCCACCTCGGCGTCGCACATGAACTGCCGCATCTCGCGCGTGGGGCGCGTGAGGGTGTCGCTGTAGAGGTCGACCTCGATCGTGGGCATGCCGCCTCCTATCGCTTCCAGTCGCCGCGCTGCGCGCGCGGCACTCCCAGGTGATCACGCAGCGTGGATCCTGCGCACGCGCGGCGGAACAGACCACGCCGCTGCAGCTCCGGCACCACCATGCGCACGAACTCCTCGTAGGCGCCCGGCACGTGCGTGGCCGCCAGCATGAACCCGTCGCACGCCTCGGTAGTGAACCACTCTTCGAGCCCGTCCGCGATGGTCTTCGTGGTGCCGATGAAGCGCGGGATCTCGTGCAGCATCCCCCGCCCGCTGTACGTGATGAAGTCGCGCGTGGTCGGGTTCGCCTTCCCGGACGCCTCGACCACCCGGTTCCGGAGCGCCTGCAGCCCACCGATGGACGCCAGCTCCTCCGCGGAGAACGGCTCGTCGAGCTCCTTGGTCGCGAAGTCGAAGTTCAGGACCTCGGAGAGGCGCGGATCGCGTCCGAGGCGCGCCACCTCGTCCTTCACCTCGCGGTAGACCTGGCGCGCGCGGGCGATGGTGGGATGGATCATGAACAGCAGCTCGCCCCAGCGGGCGGCGAAGCGTCGTCCCCGCCCGCTCTGCCCGGCCTGGATGATGACGGGACGCCCCTGCGGCGTGCGGGGCACCGGGAGCGGCCCGCGCGTGCGAAAGAACGCGCCGCGATGATCGAGGAGCGTAGTCAACATGAACGCCCTCCGGCGGCTGGTTGCCCCTTCCTTGAGTCCCGTCGACGTGACAGAAAGCCCAGACTCGGACGCTGGCCACCCAAGGAGCCGTCGGCACAGCCGTCGCGTGCGAGCGTCTTCGTCGCCTCGAGCAGGCCCGTCACGTCGGGGAAGCGCGTGCGCGGGTCGCCGATGACCTCGAGCTTCACCATCTCACCGAGCCCCGCCTCACGCGCGAGGTAGCACGTGCGGATCGCCTCGTCCGCCGTGTAGCAGCCCGCGGTGTTCGGCAGCAGCGTGTAGCGCTTGGGGTCGATGACGTCGAGGATCGATTCGCCCTGTCCCGGGCAGCGCGACGCGCCGGACCGCCACGGTCACGATCTCCGCGCCGGACTCCTCGATCGCCTGCCGCATCACCTCGTTCGACGAGTACTTGCCGGTCCCCACGATGAGCCGAGAGCTGAAGTCCTTGCCGCCCCCGGTTGCCGGGGTTAGCCGCCCGGCAGCCCGGCCTTGCGAAGCCCGTCGACGAAGCGCTC
>JBBDXH010000106.1:0-4488 GCA_040902395.1 Dehalococcoidia bacterium | reverse complement strand
ATCGCGTCGCGCGGGATGGTGCCGCACTCGTCGAGCGCCGCCGGTGAGATGAAGTCGAGCGCGGCCGACGCGTCCCGCGCGGCGACGGCCTCGAGGTAGCGCTGGACGGTACGCTCGGGTGTGCCGTCGGCGAAGGACTGCTCGTCGCCCACCGTCAGCGCGACGACCACGGCGAACACGATCGCCGCCGCAATCGCGACACCGACGCCCAGCAGCCAGCGTGTCGAGGTACTCACGGGGCTCCGATCGCGCCGCCGACGGCGGCGTAGCAGCGGGACGCCTGCGACCACACTACGGGCGCGCAGCCACAGCCGGTATGGGACGTTTGGCCCGGCATCATCATGACGACGGCCGCAGCCCTGCGGTTCCCGCGCCGCGCCGCGCCGGGACGCCGGCCATGACGCGCGTGGTTGTCACGCCCGAAGCCTCGCGGATAGAGTCCGCCGCCAACGGCGCGGACGGGCCACGATCGCCGCCTCGGCCGTACCCAACCGTCGAGGAGCGACCGCCGTGAGACAACCGATTGTGTGCGCGACGATGTCCGAGGCCGTCGCCGACATCCCGGACGACATCACGCTGCTCGTCCCGGGGTTCGGCCCGGGGCTGCCCTTCAACCTGCTCACCGCGCTGTACGACCAGGGCGCCAGGGGTCTGACCACCGTCTCCAACGGCGTGGGTGGTGCGCCTGCCGCCGACGGTCGCAAGGGTCTCGGCGAGTTCGTGGAAGCAGGGCGCGTGAAGAAGGTGATCGCCGCGTTCACCGCGCCGACCCACCCGTCGCGTGGATCGATCGTGGTCGACATGGTGCGCGGCGGGACGCTCGAAGCCGAGCTCGTGCCGCAGGGCACGCTCGCCGAGCGCGTGCGCGCGGGCGGCGCCGGCATCCCCGCGTTCTACACGCCGGCGAGCGTGGGGACGCTGCTCGCCGAGGGCAAGGAGCATCGCGAGTTCGACGGCGAGACGTATGTCATGGAGCGCGCGATCTTCGCCGACTATGCGTTCATCCGCGCCTGGAGGGCCGACACCGCCGGCAACCTCGTCTACCGCATGGCCGCCCGCAACTTCAATCCCGTCTTCGCGATGGGTGCTCGACACGTGATCGTCGAGGTCGAGCAGCCGATCGTGCCCGCCGGCGAGATCCCGCCCGACCAGGTGCACACGCCGGGCATCTACGTCGAACGGCTGGTCCAGATCCCGCCCGACGGCTACTTCTCGTCGGGGCGCATGCCGGCGGCGACGACCGAACCGAGGGGGTCACGATGACCGCCGCCCAGCGTCGCCTCACCCGCGAACTGATCGCGGCCACGATCGCGCGCCGACTCGAGCGCGGCTGGATCGTGAACCTTGGCGTCGGCATGCCGACGCTCGTGTCGAGTTATGTCCATCCGAAGCAGGACCTGACGTTCACCTCGGAGAACGGCGTCATCGGGTACGCGGGCCTCGCCGACGAAAGCGAGATGGACCAGGACATCGTGAACGCCGGCGTGCAACCGGTGACGCTTCACCCGGGCGCCTCGATCGTGCACCACGCCGACTCCTTCGCGCTCGTGCGACGCGGCATGAACGACGTGACAGTGCTGGGTGCGTACGAGGTCGCAATCGATGGCTCGTTCGCGAACTGGCGCACGAGTACGGAGCCGTTCGATCAGCTTGGAGGGATCGGCGGCGCGATGGACCTCGCGGCGCGATGCAAGCAGGTCTGGATCGCGATGGATCACACGACGCGCGACGGCTCGCCGCGCCTGCTCGAGCACTGCACGCTCCCGGTCACCGCGCCGCGCGGCGTGACGCTGGTCGTCACGGACGTCGCGGTCGTCGCCGTGCGCGACGGCCGCTTCGTGCTCGAAGAGCACGCGCCCGGCTTCACGCCGCAACAGATCCAGGCGATGACCGGAGCACGGCTCGAGATCAGCCGGGACCTCAGCGAGATCCAGATCTAGGGCTCGTGACCGCGTGCCCCGGCATGCACAGCCGCCGCGCGGGGACCTTCGCGGCGGCAGTAGCTGTTGGTGTCATTATCTAACTTGACGGTTCTAGAACCACATGGTTATTTTGCAGCCATGCAGGCGTTCTCGGCACTCGCGGATCCGACGCGGCGAGCGATCGTCGAACTGCTGGCCGAGGCGGAACGACCGGCCGGCGAAATCGCCGCCGCGTTCGACATGTCGGGGCCGGCTGTCTCGAAGCACCTCCGCGTTCTGCGCGAGGCCGGCGTGTGCGACTTCGAGCAGCGGGCTCAGCAGCACGTCTACCGCCTGAAGCCGGAGATGCTACGAGAGGCACAGACCTGGATGAGCGCGCAGCTGCAACGGTGGGAGGAGCGCTTCGACGCCCTCGGTCGTCACCTCGACGTCATGAAGGAGCGCAAGAAATGACCGACGGCGACATCCCGCTCGCCCGCTTCGTCGATCGTTACACGATGCGCCACGAGCGCGTGTATCCCCATCCGCGGGAGCGGGTGTGGCGAGCACTCACCGACCCGGCGCACGTCAGGGCATGGTTCACGGAGGTGGCCCTCGACCTGGTCGAGGGCGGCCGCGCCGCGTTCGGCCCAGCAGGGAGCTGGTGGGAGACCACGATCACTGCGCTGGAGCCGCCGAGGCTGATCGAGTTCGCGCATGCGCTGCCTGCAGCAGAGGCCGGCTACACGCGGTTCGAGCTCGACGAGGTGGACGGCGGCTGCCGCATGACCTTCACGCTGCACTTCGACCCGCGAGCCGCGTGGCCGGCGGCGCCACACGACCCCCTCGGCGGCGATCTGCCGGGCGGTCCCGACACGCCCTGGCGGCCGGGCTTCGTCGGCGGATGGCACGACTTCTTCGACCGCCTTGGTCGCGTCTTCGACGGGCTCCCCGCGGACTGCATCCGGGACACGAGCACGACGCAACTCGCCGCGCACGTGGCCGGACAACTCGTCCGTGACGAGGGCCTGGACGCCGCGCTTGCGGAACGCATGCAGGTCGTCTTCGCCCAGGCCGACCGTTGGAACGAGCTGAACGAGATCTACCGACGCCACATCATCGCCACACTCCCCGGTGCGGCCGGACCAGTCCGATCCCCCTGAGCGGCGGGCGTGCATGCGCAGCGGCAAGCACCTGCTGCCCGGGAGTCACACGGCGATCGGCGCGCGGTCGGGGCGCGCGGCTTCTGCTTCGATCAGCTTCCAGACGGCGTCCACGGTGGCATCGAGATCGTCCTCAACGTTCGTCACGACGTGGTCGAAGCGGCGCGCCTGCTCGAGTTCGACGCGCGCTTCGGCGAGACGGCGCTGGAGTGCCGCTTCGTCCTCCGTCGCGCGCTCGCGCAGATGCTCCGCGAGATGCTGGAGGTTGTCGGGGACGAGGAAGAGGAAGAGCGCGCCCGGCAGCAGCCGGCGCAGAGACGCCGCGCCCTGGACGTCCACGCGGATGATGACGTGGCGGCCGCTCGCGAGCGCCGCGCGCACCTGCGAGCGCGGCACGCCGTAGAGGTTCCCGTAGACCTCGGCGTGCTCGAGCAGCTCGCCGCCGGCGAGCGCGCGCTCGAACTCCGGGCGCGACACGAAAACGTGGTGGACGCCCTTGACCTCGCCCGCGCGCGGCGCGCGCGTGGTCATGGTGGCGGGGACGGCGATCGGCAGCGCGCGCTCGCGCATGCGGAGCATGACCGCGTCCTTGCCGGCCCCCGAGGGGCCGGACAGCACGACGACGAGCGGAGCGGCGAGCGGCGCGTCCGGCGGCACCAACGCTATGCGGCCACCTCGGCACGCATCGAGAGGGCGCGGCTGGCGAACGTCTCGGGCGTGATCGCGATCAACGCGACCCAGTCATTATCGAGCACGACCACCGCCTTGGTGCGCCGGCCGCTCGTCAGGTCGATGACGCGCTGCGTCTCCTTGCCGCGCTGCACCATGCGCTTCACCGGGGCCGAGCCCGGCGCGGCAACCGAGACCACCCGGTTGAGCGCGAGGTGGTTATCGAAACCGACGTGAATCAACTCTGTGTGCATATGCGCCTCCGAAGGGGCATGGCACCCGGCTGAGCCCGGCTACGGGAGGCTCAGGCGCTTGAGATCCGTCCAGAAGTCAGGATACGACACCGCCACTGCGCCAGCGCCCTCAATCACGCTCTCTGCGCCCGAGAGCAGCCCGGCGGCCGCCGCGAGCATGGCGAGCCGATGATCGCCCGATGAGCTTGCGCGGCCGCCGCGCAGACGCGCCCCGCCGCTCAGTGCCATGCCGTCACGCCGCTCCTCGACCTCCACGCCGAAGGCGCGGAGCACGGCTGCCGTCGTCGCCACGCGGTCGGACTCCTTGACGCGTAGCTCCTGGGCGTCACGGATCACCGTCGGGCCGTCGGCGAGCGCGCCGGCGAGTGCGACGAGCGGAAGCTCGTCGATCGCGCGGGGGACGAGGTCGCCGCCCACCTCCGTGCCGTGCAGCGGTGCCGTGCGGACCACGAGGTCGGCGACCGGCTCGCCGCCGACGATGCGCTCCTCGGCGCGCTCGGC
>JBBDXH010000105.1:0-29787 GCA_040902395.1 Dehalococcoidia bacterium | reverse complement strand
CGCCTGGTAACAGTGCTCGGCCGCGCGGCGCATGCCCGCGGGCCCGAGCGCCTGCACCGTGATCGTGAACGCAAGCGCGACCAGCGACTGGCCGGTCGAGAAGTTCGAGGTCGCGCGCGCACGGCGGATGAACTGTTCGCGCGCCTGCAGCGTGAGCACGTAGCCGGTGCGCGGCGCGCCGGGCGCGCCGTCGTCCCCGGTCGGTCCGTGCAACTCGCGTGTGCGACCCACGATGCGCCCCGGCATCTGCCGGAGGAACGGCTCGCGCGCGGCGAAGAGGCCGAGCGACGGTCCGCCGCGCGCCGGCGGGCCGGCGAGGTCACGCCCCTCGCCGGTGACGATGTCGACGCCGGCGTCGCCGGGCGCGCGCAGCATCGCGAGCGCGAACGGGTCCGCGACGGCGACGCAGAGCGCGCCGGCGGCGTGCGCCGCGCCGGCGAGCGGGCCGAGGTCGCGGATGCCGCCGAGGAAGTCGGGCTGCTGCACCACCACCGCCGCGTGCTCGTCGGACAGCGCGGCCGCGAGCTCCGCGTCCGTCGCGATCGTGTCGACGCGGACGTTCGCGCCGAAGGCGTAGGTGCGGACGACGTCCGCGATGCGCGGGTCGATCGGCTCGAGCAGCGCGACCGCAGACCGGCGCGTCGCGCGCGCGGCGAGCAGGCACGCCTCGGCCGTCGCGCTCGCGCCGTCGTACATGCCGGTGTTCGAGACGTCCATGCCGGTCAGCTCGCACACCACCGACTGGTACTCGAACGCTGCCTGGAGCGTGCCCTGGCTGACCTCAGGCTGGTACGGCGTGTACGAGGTGACGAACTCGGAGCGCGCCGTGAGGTGACCGGTCACCGCCGGGATCGCGTGGCGGTAGGCGCCGGCGCCGAGGAACGAGGGTCGTGTACCGCTCACGTTCTCGGCGGCGCGATCGCCGAGCAGGCGGATGAGGTCCGCTTCGGCGACCGGCTCGGGCAGCGTGATCGCCGGGTCGCGGTGCGCGGGTGGCAGCTCGTCGAACAGCGCCCCGACGTCGGGCAAGCCGAGCCGCGCCAGCATCGCCGTGCGATCCGCGTCGGTATTCGGGATGTACGGGGTGGGGGCGCCGCCGGGTTCGGGCACGGTCGAGCTGCTCGCGACTATCCGGCGGCCGGGAGGCGCCCGCGATACGCGTCGGCAGTGAGCAGCCCGTCGAGCTCGGCGAGGTCGCTCATGCGCACGCGGATCATCCAGCCGTCGCCGTACGGCGACGAGTTCACGAGCTCGGGCTGATCGGTGAGCGCGTCGTTGTGGGCGATGACCTCCCCACTCACCGGGGAGAACAGGTCCGACACGGCCTTCACGGACTCGATCAGTCCGAACGCCTCACCCGCCGCGAGCGTGCGGCCGGGTGCGGGCAGCTCGACATAGACGACGTCGCCGAGCTGATCCTGTGCGAAGTCGCTGATGCCGATCGTTGCCACGCCGTCCGCGACGCGCACCCACTCGTCTTCCGTCGTGTATCGCAGCTCCGCCGGGAAGTCCACGACTCCGTCCTCTCCGGTGTGGCCGCGGCGTCAGGCGTCGCGGCGGTAGAACGGGCGCGCCACGACCTCGGCGGGGACGTCGCGCCCGTGGATCGCGATCGCGAGGCGGGTGCCGGGCGCGCTCACCGCGGCCGGCAGGTACGCCATGGCGATCCCGACGCGTAGCGTCGGGCTGAACGCGCCGCTGGTCAGCGTAACAAGGCCGAGCCCATCGGCCACGTCGCCCGCGCGCACCGCGTAGCCGGCGCGCGGCACGCCGCGGTCGAGCAGCCGCAGGCACGATAGCCGCCGCGGCGGCTCGCGCTCGGCGAGCGCGACCAGCGCAGCGCGGCCGATGAAGTCCACGCCGTCGTCGAGCGTGACCGTCCAGCCCAGGCCGGCGGCGTACGGGTCGGTCTCGGGCGAGATGTCGTGCCCGTGGAGCGGGAGCGCCGCCTCGAGCCGCAGCGTGTCGCGCGCGCCGAGGCCGCACGGCCGCGCACCCGCGGCCACGCACGCATCCCACAGCTCGCCGCCGGCCGCGGGCTCGAGGATGCACTCGACGCCGTCCTCGCCGGTGTAGCCGGTACGGCCGACGAAGACGCCCGCGCCCCGCCACGTCAGCTCGCCGCACCGCCGGAGGCCGATGGCGCGCACGCCGTCGGCGAGCACGCCGGCGAGCAGGTCGAGCGCGCGCGGCCCCTGGATCGCGAGCATCACGGTCTCGCGGCCGACGTCTGAGGCCGCGGCACCGGCGGCGGCACGCACGCGTGCGGCGTCGGCCTCGGCGTGGTCGGCGTTGTGCACGATCAGCCAGCGCGCGTCGTCCAGCCGATAGACCATCACGTCGTCCGCGATGCCGCCGTCCGGCGTGCAGTAGAGCGAGTAATGCGCGCGGCCGGCGCGCATCCGCGCGACGTCGTACGTCGTGATCGCGCGGATGCGCGCGCCGGCATCACCGGCTGCGACGCGGACGCGCCCCATGTGCGAGACGTCGAAGATGCCGACGTCCGTGCGCACGGCGGCATGCTCGGCGAGGATGCCGGTGTACTGGAGCGGCATCTCCCACCCGGCGAACGGCGACATGCGTGCGCCGGCGGCGAGGTGCCGCTCGCGCAGCGGGAGCCGGCGCAGCTCGCCGGTGCTCATGGACGGGCACCCACGCACGCGTGCTGACGCCGGGACGACGCGCCTCGCCGAAACCGTCGCGAGTGCGCGCCAGGACGGCGCCATACGAGGAGCCACGACGGATCGCCCGTTCGTCCTGAGCCCGTCGAAGGGCGCACGGAGCGATGAGCGCCGGCGTGCTCCGGGCGCGCGATCGCGAACGCGGATCGCCCGGTTCGCCCTTCGACAGGCTCGGGACGAACGGCAAGAGGTGCGATCGTGCCGGGCGGCTGTGTCGCGTGCGCCCTCGAGGCGCCGCGCGGCCGCACGCCCGTCATGCCCTCCCCCGAGTGGCGTTCCCGGTCGGCGAGCCGGCGATCCCGTCCGCCGGCAGGTCGGGCGGCGCGAACAGCCCGTCCATCGCGCGCGCCCGCGCGAGCGTGTCGCCGTCGATCGCGACCTCGTGGAGCGCGTAGCGCGTCGCGAACGCGGCGATCAGTGCGCCGGCGACGTCGTCCCATGTCGCCCGGCCGATCTCGTCGCGCACGCTGCCCACGGTCGAGGGATCCCACGCGAGCCCGAGCGCGTCGTTCACCGGCGCGAGCACGCTGCGGATCGCGTCGGCGCCGTCCACCACGATCACGCCGCCGACGTGCGCGGCACGCGGGAGCACGCGCTGGCCGACGCCCATGAGCTTGGTGCGACCGCGCGCGTTCACGCTGTAGTCGCCCGGGCAGTACTCGCCGGCCACCGCGCCCACTCGCGCATCTACGCCGAGCGCGGCGAGCGCCTCCGCAATCAGCGCGGAGATCTCCCGGAAGCGCGCGTGGATCGTGGTGCGCGGCGAGGGGTGCGGAACCGTCCAGCCGAAGGCGACGGTCTGCTCGTGGAAGACCGCGGCGTGTCCGCCCGCGAGGCGCTCGACCGGGGCGAAGCCGGCGCGCGTCGCCGCGGCGCGCGCGGCGTCGTAGCGAGCCGCGATGCGATCGGACGGGCCGAAGGCGAGCACGCGCGCGGGCCGGTAGACACGCAGCGTCTGCGCAGCCGCGCCCGCGGGGATCGCCTCGGAGGCGTCTTCGAGCAGCGCGCGCGAGACCGCGGTGTCGAGCCACGCGGGCTCGGGGAACGCCTCGCCGCTCACCCCGAGCCGGCGCTCACGCATCCGCGAACTCGACCGAGGACGTGATCGCGATCGCGTCCTTCACGCTCTCGTGCGCCGGGCAGCCAGCGGCGTGCACCTGGTGCGCGCGCTCGGCCGTCTCGCGCTGCGCCGCCGGCACGGCGAGGTGGTACGTGACGTGGATCCGCGTGATGCGGATCGTCCTGTTCGCGGGACCCTCGATCGTGCCCTCGACGTCGGCGCTGTAGCTGTCGCGGTCGAACTCGACCTTGCGGGCGCGCAGCGCGCCCGCGAGCGTGCCGTACATTCAGCCGCCGACCGCGGCCACGATCTGATCGAGCGTCGAGGCGACGGGCGGACCCTCGCCCGCGCCGTAGTACTCGCGCAGGCCGCCCTGCACGCCGTACGGGACCGGCTCGGCGACCTCGCCGAGGTAGGCGTGACGCACACCGTCTTTCATGACCAGGTGCGTCTTCGACGTGTACGTGAACGCGTCCGCCATGCCGTGCCGTCCCTTCCGAGCATGAACCGGTCGTTCCAGCGTAGCGCGGGTCGCCGGACTCACCCCGCCGCGGGCACGCCTCGGCGGTGGCGCATCACGCGGTAGACGTTGTTGCGCTGGACCTCGTTCGCGCCCTCGTAGACGCGCGCGACGCGGATGTCGCGGTAGAGCCGCTCAATCGCCGAGTCGCGCAGGTAGCCGGCACCGCCGTGCATCTGGAGCGCACGGTCGACCACCCGCTGCGCGGCCTCGGTGGCCAGGATCTTGCAGATCGACGCCTCGGCCTCGATGTTCGCGCCGGCGTCCGCCTGCATCGCGGTGCGGTAGAGGATCGACTCGACGGCGTACAGATCGACGGCCATGTCGGCGAACGCATGCTGCGTCACCTGCTGGTCGGCGAGCGTCCCGCCGAACATCGCGCGCTCGTGCGCGAACCGCCACGCGAGGTCGACGGCCTCGCGCGCGACGCCCAGGCACATCGCGGCGATGCCGATGCGGGACTTATTGAGGATCGAGAGCGCGGCCGTGAAGCCGCCGCCTTCCTCGCCGATGAGGTTGGCGCGAGGCACGCGCGCACCGTCGAAGAGCATGTGTGCCGTGTCGGAGGCCAGCAGTCCCATCTTCTGCTCGAGGCGCAGCCGGTTCACGCCCGGCAGGTCACGGTCCACGACGAAGAGCGAGATGCCGCGACGGCCCGCCGCGGGGTCGGTCTTGGCGAACACGAGGTACGCGTTCGCGCGCCCGCCGTTCGTCACGAAGGCCTTCTCGCCGGTGAGCACGTACTCGTCCCCGTCGCGCTCCGCGCGCGTCTGCATCGCGGGGACGTCGCTTCCGCCCGAAGGCTCGGTCAGGCAGAACGCGCCCACGAGTTCGCCGTGCGCCAGCGGGACGAGGTAGCGCTCGCGCTGGTCGTCGTTCCCGAACTCGTAGATCAATCGTGCGGCGAGCCCGGTCGAGGCGGCGACCACCAGCCCCGTCGCGGTGTGCGCTTTCGACAGCTCCTCCTGGACGATCGTGAAGCCGAGCTCGCCGAGGCCCGAGCCGCCCCAGCGTTCCGGGTACGGCGCCCCGAAGTAGCCGAGCGCGCCCATCGCCGCGACGAGATCGGCGGCGACGTCGCCGTCGCGCTCCATGTCGTCGACCCGCGGACGCACCTCGCGGTCGGCGAAGTCGCGCACCGCGGCGCGCAGCGCCTCCATCGCCGGCGGGAGTTCGGCGGTGGGGTGCGATGCGGTCGGTGCGGTCATGATGCGCCTCCTCGTGCGATCGGCTGCCGTTCCATTCTAGGCGGGGGTGACGAGCGCCCGGCGGCCACGGCAGTGTCCCGAGCCGCGAAGCGGACGGCCACTGCGACGGTTGTGGCAGGCAGGCGGGGCCTGCTGCGGAGCGCGTGGTGCGCGCCCTGCTCGCTCGGTATGCTCGACGCCCATCACGGCGCGATGGTGCGCTCCCTGCTCCTGCGACTACCGGAACCACCATGCGAGTCGGCGAAGGCCAGGATGCTCGGCCGGGCGGAGGCGCGCACTCGCCGCCCGAGGCGGCCGGTGGCGGCGTCGGCACCTTCGCGTCCTTCGCCGTGCGCGACTTCCGCTTCCTCTTCGCCAGTGGCGTCGCCTCCGGCTTCGGCATGCAGATGATGATGATCTCGCGCGGCGTGCTGGCGTGGGATCTTACCGAGAGCTTCGCGATCACGGGCATGCTCTCGCTCTCATTCGGCATTCCGATGCTGCTGCTCGCGCTCGTCGGCGGCGCCGTCGCGGACCGCATCGACCGACGCTGGCTTGCGATTGCCACGCAGAGCGGGAACACGCTGATCGCCCTCACGACCGCGGTGCTGATCAGCACCGGGCTGATCAACGTGCCGCTGCTGTTCGCGATCGGGCTCGTGCAGGGCGCGATGTTCGCGTTCATGATGCCGTCGCGGCAGGCGCTGCTCGCGGACGTCGTGCCCCAGCATCAGCTGATGAACGCGATCGCGCTCAACACCTCGGTACAGGCGGGTTCGACCATCGCCGGCCCGGCGCTCGCCGGCGCGTTGATCGCGCTCGGCGGCACTGCGCTGTCGTTCTACGCGCAGGCCGTGCTCGGCCTGGGCGGGCTCGCCACGCTGCTGCCGCTTTCCCGGCGGCCGGTCACGGCCGCGGCGCGCGCGGCGAGGCGCAACGTGTTCCGTGAGATCCGCGGCGGGCTCGGCTACCTCCTCGGCACGCGGCCGCTGCTGATCCTGCTGATCATGGCGATGGTGCCGGCCATCTTCGGCATGCCGTACCAGGTGCTGCTGCCGGGCTTCGCGACCGAGGAACTGGGCAATCAGTCGCTGTTCGCGACGATGCTGACGATCTCGGGCGTGGGCTCCCTGGCCGGATCGTTCCTGCTCGCGACGCTGACAGAGGTGCGGCGCAAGGCCGCGCTCCAGCTGGCGTTCGGTGTCGGTATTGGCAGTGGACTGCTGATGCTGGGGATCGGCTCGCGCGTGGCCGGCGTACCTGCCGCCCTCGCCGCGAGCTTCGTGATCGGGTTCAGCATGATGACGTACCAGATGCTGAACAACACGATGCTCATGAGCGCCGCCGACCCGCGGTACATGGGGCGCGTGATGAGCATCGTCATGCTCTCCTTCAGCCTGGGGCCGCTCATGGGCTGGCCGATGGGCATCGTGGCAGACCACGTCGGCGCCGACACCGTGTTCGTGGGACTCGGCGTCGCGGTGCTGGGCTTCCTGACGCTGATGGCGGTCGCACAGCCGAGCCACATGTTCGGCGCCGCGCCGGCGCGCGCGCCCGCGCGCGATCACGGCGAAGGCCGGTCGGATGAGCCCGACGCGAGCGGCGGCGCAGCCGGTGGCACGCCGGAGCCCGCGTCGGTGACCAGGACCTAACCGCGGCGCGCGACCCCGCGTAGAGGCCTTGGGCCGGCGAAACCGGTACGGCCGAGTCAAGTTTCACGATCGCATCACTCTCTGCACGGGTCCGGGCCACGGCCTCCAGCGCTCAGGCCGCCAGGCATGAGCGTGGGGCGAAACGCTCATCGCGAGAAGCCGCTCATCGAGACGGTCTCTGGAGCGTCAGAAGCTGCGTGATCCTCCAGTTTCATCACCTCGCATCACCAGGAGGGATTGCAGACCGCATATCTCTGGACGGGCTGGGGCGAAGCCCCGTTAGGATCGTCACCGACCGTCCGGCGGGGCGGTGGAGAGCACGTGGGCAGGCGACGTCGATACGTTCAGTTCGAGGAGGAGCCGCACGGCCACGACCGCGCGGGCGCGCGGGCCGTGGGGCGGAGCTCGGCCGACCACGTGAACACGGCACGCAACGCCGCGGTCACGCTGGCGCGCATCCTGCGCGCGCCGGGCGCCCCGTGGCTGGCGCGCGACATTCGGGGCCTCCAGAGCGCCGTCGGCAACCGCGCAGCGCAGCGCACGCTGTCGTCGATCGGCGAGAACAGCTCGCTCCGGCGCGCCGGGGCGACGGCCGTGCTCATTCAACGGAACTACGACCAGGTCGTCGACGAGGCGTTCGACAGCCGCACGTCGACGGTGCGCGCCATCGCGCGCGCGCTCGACAGCCTCGATTGGCCGGAGGCGAAACCGCGCATCATGTTCGTGCCGGGCTCGCAGATCGCCCAGACGGCCACCTACGACCGCGCCGCGCACGTGATCCGCGCGAACATCGACGAGCACGACGTGCTCAAGCTCTGGGACAACGTGCTCTTCCAGGCGCGCTGCGCGCTGGAGCAGCAGGAACTCGACCGTGCGCGGCGGCTCGGCGTCGCGGACGCCGCCGCGGACTCGCAGTCCGCGCGCGCCGCGGACGCGAACGACGAGGTGCCGGTGGCGTCCGAATTCGAGGCGTTCATGGCCTATGCGCGCTCGCTCGACGAGGCGGGCGTGCCGCGTCGGTCACTGACCTCCGACGCCGTCGAGGCGCTCGAACGAGCCGACCGCTTCCAGCAGCTCCCGGTGGACGAGGCGCGCGCGGAGTTCGCCCACCTCCCGGAGGTTCCGCACCTGCTCGAGAAGGCGGCGCTCGGGCCGGGCGACCTCGGCAGCTACGAGACGATCGAAGCGTGGGGCCCGGAGCAGATGGCCGCGTGGATGCGCGACGCACTCGCGCCGGTGATCGAGGAGTTCGGCGGGCCCGCCTCGGACACCGCGCGCGGACTGCGCGCGATCTTCGAACTCGCCGAGTGGCCGGCAGACCCGGCGCAGCGCCCTGCGTTCCTGCAGGAGCTGATCGACGCGGCGATCGAGCAGGCCGACATCGAGGACGTGAAGGAGACGCTGCGCTCGCTGCGCCTCTCCGATCGGGCCGCCGAGGTCGCCGCTGAGGCGGCGGCCGGGATCTAAACCGCGGGCTACGAAGTCTTCGTCACCTCGGCAGTGACCGACGCCCTCCATCAACCTGCGGAACGGACAACTCGGTCGAGCGGCTCCCGGCACTGTCCCAGCGCGCTTGCCAGACAGCGCTCACTCTCCTGGCGAGGCACTAGGCTCGGGGCGTCCCGGGGCCGGCCGGGGTGCGTCGAGCGATTGCGGTGACCTGCGTTCGGAGCGGTCAACATGGCGGATGTCACGATCGAAGTGGTGCACGGGGACGCGCTCGAGACGGCGGCCGACGTCCTCGTACTCAAGTACGCGCAAGCGCTGCACGGCGTGGATCTCATCGCCGCCGGCCGCCTCACCGCGAGCGGGCGCACGCTCGCCGTCCCGGGGCCATGGTCGACCCGGCTGGAACAGACGCTCGGGGCGCTGACCCCGCCGCTCGTGCTCTTCGTGGGCGTGCCCCCGCTCTACGAGTTCCGCTATGCGGAGATCCGTCGCTTCGCGACCACCGCGCTCGCTGCGCTCGCGGCAAGCGCCCCGGACGCGCGCACGGTCACGCTGACCCTGCACGGTCCGGGCCACGGCCTCGACGAAGCCGAGGCGCTGGAGTCCGAGGTCGCCGGGCTCGTGGACGCGATCCGCGCGGAGACGGTCCCGGGCGCGCTCGAGCGCATCCAGATCGTGGAGCGGGACCGCGGGAGCGTGCAGCGCATGCAAGAGCAGCTGAGCACGCTGTTCCCCGGCGGCGCGGTCTCCGGCCGCGCCCGGTCGCTTCCACCGAACGCCGTGCCGAGCGCGGCGTCCTACTCACCCACCGCACTGCCCGGCACCCGGCCCCGCACCAAACGCGAAGCGGACCCGGATCGCGCGGACTCCCTCGGGCGGGATGATGCGTGGCTCGAGCGCGCCGGGTACGCGACGGAGGCGAAGCGCCACATCCTCGTCGCGATGCCGTTCCACGACTCCTTCAAGGACCTCTACCACTACGGGATCGAGAACGCGGCGCGGGCCGCCGGCTACGTCTGCGAGCGCGCCGACTTCGCCACGTTCACCGGCGACGTGATGGCCTGGGTGCGGGCGCGCATCGCCTCGGCTTCGCTCGTGATCGCCGAGATCTCGGACGCGAACCCGAACGTCTATCTCGAGGTCGGCTACGCGTGGGGTGTAGGCGTGCCGACGGTGCTGATCGCGCGCAAGGACGCGGAGATCAGGTTCGACATCCAGGGCGAGCGCCGTCTGCCCTACGGCAGCATCCAGGAACTGGAAGAGCTGCTCACGAGCGAACTGAGGGGCCTCGCCGACGACGGGTGACCGGCCCATCGGCGAGCCGCGGGCGCGAGCCCGCGGACACGGACGGTCGGCCGATCACCCGGCGGGCCGCGTCGGAGGGCTTGCGCCCTCCGCTCGCCTCGAGCGCGTCAGAGCGCCATCGTCCCCACGTCGCCGGGGATCGCCAGCGGGCAGCCCGTCGCGGCGACGACCTCGTCGACGGTGACGCCGGGGGCGATCTCGCGGAGCACGAGGCCGTCCGCGGTGACGTCGATCAGCGCGAGGTTCGTCACGATCGTGGAGACGCACGCAAGGCCGGTGAGCGGGTAGCTGCACCGCTCGACGATGCGCGGCTGCCCGTCCCGCGTGGTGTGCTCCATCAGCGCGATCACCGGCGAGCCGCCGGCGATCAGGTCCATCGCCCCGCCGATGCCGCCGGCGCCCACGCCGGGCAGCTTCCAGTTCGCGAGATCGCCGCGCGCGGAGACCTGGAACGCGCCGAGCACGATCGCGTCGAGGTGGCCACCGCGCGCGATCGTGAACGCGAGCGCGCTGTCAAAGGTGGCGCTGCCTGGGACGGGGGCGACCGGCTGTCCGCCGGCGTTGTAGTAGTTCGCGTCCCAACCATTGAGGTCCGTCACGCTGACGTAGCCGAGCAGGCCGTTCTCGGCCTGGAGCTGTGCGTGTGAGCCGACCTGGTCGAGCCACGCGCCGACGAGCGTGGGCAGACCGATGCCGAGATTGACATAACGATACTGGCGCTCGGCGAGCAGCCGGGCGACGCGCAGCGCGATCAGCTCGCGGCTCAGCCCAGGCAGCGCCGGCGCGCTCCCGCCGCCGCCGCGCGTCGGGTCACGCCCGAGCGCGAGCACCTCGGCCATCACCTCGTCGCGCGACACCTCCTCCGCGACCACGGCGTCGACGAAGATGCCGGGCACGTGGATCGCGTCGGGCGCGAGCGCGCCGACGGGGACGATGCGCTCGGCTTCCACGATCACGAGGTCGGCGGCGGTCGCCATCGCCACCTGGAAGTTCCGCTGCGCCCCGGCGAAGACGACGTTGCCCGCTTCGTCGGCGAGCTGCGCACGGAGCAGCGCGACGTCGGCGCGCAGCGCGTGCTCGAGCAGGTGCGGCCGGCCGCCGAAGTCGCGCCGCTCCTTGTCGGGCGAGTCGGCGACGGTGCCGATGCCGGTCGGGGTATAGAAGGCGGGGATGCCGGCGCCACCGGCTCGGATGCGCTCGACGAGCGTGCCCTGTGGCACGAGCTCGCAGGCGATCTCGCCGGCGAGGATCTGCTGCTCGGACGTCGTGGCCCGGCCGACGAAGCCGGCGAACGAGCCGACGAACTTTTTGACGAGCCGGCGTTCCGCGAGCACCTGCGGCGAGTGCGAGCCGAAGCCGAGCGTGTTCGCGACGATGGTGAGGTCGCCCGCGCCGTGCTCCGCGAGTGCGCGCAGCAGCGTGTTCGGCCAGCCGTGAATCACTGCGAAACCGCCGACCATCACGCTCGCCCCGGCGCGCACGCCGGCGACCGCTTCCGCCGCCGACGCGATCACCTTGCTGCGCTCCGCCGGGACCGCTCTCGGGCCGTCCGTCGCCATCGTCGACTCCCTGCGCGGTCGCGATCATCGCCGCGGGCGACAGTATGCGACCGCGTGCCGGGCGGCGGCGCCGTCGCGCCGGGGTCCCGCTCCGCGGCGCGCGCGGGTGCGGATGAGCTCGCCGCTCGCGGGTTCCGGCGCGGCTCTCCCGGCGGCCGGCGCGTGATCCCACTGCGTACGCGGTCTCCTCGCGCGGACGAGATGCCGACGAGACGGTTGGCCGTGGTTGTTAAATGCATGTTGCATCTATAGAGAGCCATTGACACCGAACGTCGCTATGTGTAGATTGCACATATCACACATGGCAGGGCATCGCCCCGCCGCAGAGCCCGGCCGCACGTGCCGGAAGGGAGCCCCCCATGAGCCCGACCGCAAAGCAGACTGACCGCGTCCAGGTCTATTTCGATGCCCTGATCAAGAGCGCCGACGCGCTGCGCTCCGCCGCCGCGACGTCAACCGACCGCAACGGCCAGTTCGCGAAGCAGGCGAGCGACGAGTTCTCGAACGCGCAGCGTGACACGCTGGAGCTGAGCAAGAAGCTGGCCGCCGCTCCCACGGACGCGACGATGGCGTACGCGGCGTTCATGGAGTCCGCCGTCGCAGCGCAGGCGCGTGCGCTCCGGGTCGGCAAGCTCGCCTACGAGCACGCCGCCGGCACCGGCGCCGACGTCCAGCAGAGCTTCGAGCAGCTGACCGCCGCGAGCCGCGCCGCGGCCGAGGCCGCGCTCGCGCTGTCGCAGGAGTGGGCCAGCGTTGCGCCGGTCGCGGACGCCTGGCGCAAGGGCTTCGAGGCCTTCATGCCGGCAGCCGCCGCGAAGTAGTCGCCGGTCGGTCACCGCACCGACGAGCAGGGGCGTCCTTCCCAGGAAGGACGCCCCTGCTTCGTGTCTGCCCGCTGCGCGCCGGTCAGCGCGACGTGCGCGATGTGCGCGGCGCCGGCCCGGGCATTACGCCTTGACGAGCACGTACGAGCCGGGCGCGTCCTCGATCGGCTCGAGGGCGCCGTCGCCGGGCTGCCGCGCCGGGACCATCGGTCCCGAGAGGGGGGCGAGCCACGCGTTCCAGTCCGGCCACCATGAGCCCGGGTGTTCCACCGCGTCGGCGAGCCACTCGTCAGAGGTCGCGTACGTCTTGTCCGTGTCGTTCGTCCAGTACTGGTACTTGTTCCGGGCGGGCGGGTTGACGACGCCGGCGATGTGACCGGAGCCGGCCAGCATGACCCGCACCGGGCCCCGGTAGTACGTCGTCGCCTTGAACACCGACTTGAAGGGCGCGATGTGATCCTCGCGCGCGGCCTGCAGGTAGATCGGGATCGCGATCTTCGTGAGGTCGAGCGGTGTGCCCTTGAAGGCCAGCGCGCCGGGCTGCACGAGCAGGTTCCGCTGGTACATGTTGCGCAGGTAGTAGCTGTGCATGGCCGCCGGCATGCGCGTGGTGTCAGAGTTCCAGAACAGCAGGTCGAACGGCGCCGGCTCCTTGCCGAGCAGGTAATTGTTGACGACGTACGACCAGATCAGGTCGTTCGAACGCAGCAGGTTGAAGGTCGTGGCCATCGCGCTGCCCTCGAGCACGCCGCCTTCCTGCTCCATCCGCCGCTCGAGGTACTGGATCTGCTCCTCATCGATGAAGACGGCGAGCTCACCCGCCTCACTGAAGTCGACCTGCGCCGCGAGGAACGTGCATGCCGCGATGCGGTCGTCGCCCTGCGCGGCCATGTAGGCGAGCGTCGACGCCATCAGCGTGCCGCCGATGCAGTAGCCGATCGCCGAGACCTGCCGCTCGCCCGTCGCCTGCTCGACGGCCGTGAGCGCGGCGAGGATGCCCTCGAAGGCGTAGTCCTCGAACGACTTCGCGGCGAGGCGCGTGTCGGGGTTGACCCACGAGACGACGAACACCGTGTAGCCCTGCTCAGTCGCCCATTTGACGAAGGAGTTCTCGGGCCGCAGGTCGAGGATGTAGTACTTGTTGATCCACGGCGGCACGATCAGCAGCGGCTGTCGGTAGACCTGCTCGGTCACGGGCTCGTACTGGATCAGCTGCATCAGTTCGGTCTGCGCGATCACTTTCCCGGGCGCGAGCGCGATGTTCTCCCCGAGCTTGAATGCGGTGACGTCCGTCATGCGCGGCTGGGGGACGCCGCCCGTGCGCTCGGCGTCGTCGAGCATCGCCTGCAGCCCGCGCACCAGGTTCTGCCCGCCGCTGTCCAAAGTCGCGCGCAGCACCTGCGGGTTGGTCATCACGAAGTTGGTCGGCGCCACCGCGTCCGCGAACTGGCGCGTGTAGAAGTCGATCTTCTGCTTCGTCTTCTCGTCGACGCCATCCAGGTCCTGCACGGCGCGCTGCATCCAGCGCGCCGTGAGCAGATACGACTGCTTGATGAAGTCGAAGATGTGGTTGCCGGCCCACTCGGGGTCGTTGAAGCGGCGATCGCCGGGCGCCGGTTCGACCACCGGCTTGCTCTCCGCGCCGGCGGCGCGCGTCATCGTGTGCTCCCACAGCCGCACATAGTCCTGCCACAGTTCGGCCTGCGCCTGCATCATCTTCGCAGGATTCGCGAACACCCCGAGCGCCGCCTGCTTCAGGGCCGGAGCGATGTTGAGCGGGTCGACCGCGGGCTGTTCGCCGCGCGCCGCCGCCTCCGCCTGGTCCTTCAGAAAGTCCGCGAAGAGACGCTGGCTCTGCGCGGCCATGTCGACCAGCGTCTTGACGACCTCGGCCGGGTCGGGCTGGTCCTTCGTGGTCCGGTCGTCCTTCTCGGTCACGTCTCCCCCTCCGTCCGTTGTCGTCGCGCGTGCGCGTCGCGCAGCGCTCGCGTTCGCCGGGTCTGCGCTCAGGCGGGCGCCCCGCATCGGCCGCGTCTCACCGCCGGCGATCATGCGCGCCGTCCGTGAACGATACGGGAAGGTGATCTCGCGTGCGGTTGGCGCTCAGCGTGAGACGGCGTCCGGCCAGATCACGCGCGCGACGTCTACCGTGACCTGCACCGGTTCGCCGGCGCGCAGGCCCTCGTCGCGGATGCGCTCGATCCTCACCTCGGCCGCCAGCGGCGCGCCGATGTCCACGACGACGCGGCCGAGGCCGGCCGCGCCGAGCACCGCCACGATGCGTCCGGCCACCGGACCGGCATGGTGGGCGCGCGGCGCCGGATCGGCGACGCGCACGGCCCCTGGCGGCACGAACGCGGATCCGGGCGCGCCGGGCTCGAGCGCGAGGCGCAAACGCAACAGCGCCGCATCGATCACGGCGTAGCCGAGGAAGTCGGCGACCGCTGCGTCGGCCGGGCGACCGAAGACCTCGTGCGGCGTGCCGAGCTGGGCCACGCGCCCGTCGATCAAGACGAGCAGGCGATCCGCGAGCAGGCGCGCTTCGCCGAGATCGTGCGTTGCCATCACCGCCGCGGTGCCTTCAGCCTCGAGCAGGCCCGCGAGGTCGCCGACCAGGCGAGCCCGACTCGCCGGGTCGAGCGCCGAGAAGGGCTCGTCGAGGAAGATCAGCCGCGGACCCACGGCGAACGCGCGCGCGAGGCTGACTCGCTGCGCCTCGCCACCGGAGAGCGTGTGCGGACGGGCGTCGCCAAGGCGCCCCACGCCCAGGCGCGCAAGCCAGCGATCGGCGCGCGCCCGACGCTCGCCGCGCGGCACGCCGTGCAGCCCGAGCGCCGTCTCCACGTTGCGTCGTGCCGTCATATCCAGCAGGCCCGGCTCCTGGAAGACCGTGGACGTCGCGCGACGAAGACGCACGGCATCGCGGGGGCCACGCGCGCGCTCACCGAACAGCAGGACGGCGCCGGCGTCCACCGGTAGCAGCAGCGCGCCGGCGAGCAGCAGCGTCGACTTGCCGGCGCCGTTGGCGCCGAGCACGGCGAGCGTCTCGCCCGGCGCGACCGCGAGCGCGGGCACGTGCAGCACGTCGCGGCGTCCCCGACGCACGCGCACGTCGCTGAGCGCCAGCACGGCACGCTCGGCC
This sequence comes from Dehalococcoidia bacterium, assembly GCA_040902395.1. Taxonomy (GTDB): domain Bacteria; phylum Chloroflexota; class Dehalococcoidia; order UBA2979; family UBA2979; genus VGNK01. The sequence continues at coordinate 14,408 of JBBDXH010000105.1, read as the reverse complement.
CCGGGTGCCGTCATCGCCGTTGCGCGCGCTGTTGGACCGCGGTGAGCGCGAGACTCACCGCGACGGTGATGGCGACGAGGATCATGCCGAGCGCGAGCGCCGTGCCGAAGTTGCCCTTGCTCACCTCGAGCACTGCGGCGGTGGTGAGCACGCGCGTCTCGCCGGAAAGGTTGCCGCCCACCATCATCGACGCGCCGACCTCGGAGATGACGGCGCCGAAGCCCGCCATCACCGCGACGAGGATCGGCAGGCGGGCCTCGCGCGCGACCAGCCAGAGGTACGCGATTCGACCCGCGCCCATCGCGCGAATCTGGAGGTGGAGCGATGGCGGCAGCGCCATCACCGCGGCGGCGGTGATCGCCACGATCACGGGGGTGGCGATGATCGTCTGCGCGAACACAATCGCGGTCGGTGTGTAGATCAGCCGCAGGCCGCCGAACAGTCCCGATCGCCAGAGCAGCAGGCTCACGAAGAGCCCCGCCACCACGGGCGGCATGCCGGTGCCGGCGTTGGCGAACGCCACGAGCGTGCGCTGGCCGGGGTAGCGTCCGAGCGCGAGGCCGAGGCCGGCGGGAATCCCGATCACCATCGACACCAGCGTGGACGTGCCCGTGATCGCCGCCGTGCGCGCGGTGATCCCGTAGACATCGCCATCACCGGTCGAGAGCAGCCGCCAGGCCTCGCGAAACGCCTCCCAGAGCAGATCCACGCGCGAGCCTTTTCGCTACTCAGGGTCCGGGGTGAACAGCGGCTGACCATACGTGTCCCGCCCGAACTCCCCGATCAGGCGCAACGTGTCCTGCTGGAGCAGAAACGCGCGGAAGCGGCGGGCGCCCTGCGCGTTCACCCGCGGGTGTTGATCGGGATCGACCACGATCACGTGGTAGACGTTGAACAGTCGGGGGTCGCCCTCGACGGCGATCGGCAGGCTTTCGCGATCGGCGGCGGCCAGCCATGTGCCGCGGTCGGTGAGCGTGTAGGCCGCCTTCTCGGCGGCGATCGTCAGGGTCGCGCCCATCCCCTGACCGCTTTCTGCGTACCACCCCCGGCCCGTCGGGACTTCGATCTTCGCGGCGGCCCAGAGCGTCAGTTCCTGCGCGTGCGTGCCCGAGCCGTCTCCGCGGCTGATGAACGCGGCGCCGGCCGCGGCGACCTTCGCCATCGCCGCCGCGGCGTCGCTGGTGCCGGCGACCCCGGCGGGGTCCCTCGGGGGCCCCACGATCACGAGGTCGTTGTACATCACGCGCGCCCGCTCGACGCCGTAGCCGGCCGCGACGAACTGCTCCTCGGCCGCGGGTGAATGCACGAGCAGCACGTCGGCGTCGCCGCGCTCCCCCATCGCCATCGCGGCGCCGGATCCGACCGCGATCACCTTCACGTGCATCCCGCTCTCTTCCTCGAAGCGTGGGATGAGCACGTCGAGCAGGCCGCTATCCTGTGTGCTCGTGGTGGTCGCGAGGATCAGTTCGCGACGCTCATCGTCGCCGCGACACGCGGCCGCCGGTGCGATGGTGGCGAGCAGAGCGAGTGCGAACAGTGATCGCATCAGACTGCGTTGCATGGGGCCTCTCGCCGGCGTCTTGTACGATGGGGCAAGACGGTACGGCGCGCTCCGCCTGAGGGCCACATGACCGATACGCAGCCACACGGCACCGTCCCCGAGCTCCGCGCGCGATCCAAGGTGTGGATCGAACGTGACGGCACGGTCGTGATCAGCGAATACCGAGCGCGACTGCTGAGCGCGATCGTCGAGCACGGGTCCGTGGCCGCCGCCGCGCAAGCGATCGGGCTGCCCTACCGCACCGCCTGGAAAAAGCTGCGCGAGATGGAGGAGGCGGCGGGGATTGCGCTGCTCGAGTCCGACTCCGGCGGCACGGCCGGCGGCGCCAGCCGCCTGACCGAGGCCGCGCGCGAACTGCTCGAGGCGTTCCGGCGGGTGAGCGATCCGGTCGCGTCCGAAGTGCGTACCCGCTTCGAGGTCGAGCAGCCGCACTTCACCCCCCGCTGACCCCCGCGCGATCACGCGCGCAGGCATCGCTCGGCACCCACGATTGGGCCGCGGGCCATCGCCGCCGGGGTGCGGCGCACGACACACGCCATGGTGGCCGCCGGGAGTGACGGTGCGCGCGGATCGCGTGATCTCAGGGTGTTCAGAGGCGCGACCGAGGGTTTTCCCGGACTGGGCGCACCAGCCGCGGCATTGACGCTGGCACACAGGCGATGTCGACTTACATGAAACCTCTGCCATGCATTCGTGCGTATGGCTGATGTGACGCGATGCGGGGCGGCCAGATGTGCCGTCGCCTCCCGGATGTCGTACCCGGGGACGCAGCGCGCCCGTCGGAGCTGAAGGAGACAATGTATGAGGCTCATTTCGTGGCGCCTCTCGGTGCCGTTACTGCTCGTGATCGCCATGGTGGCGGTGGCGTGCAGCAGCAGCGACGAGGGGACCGCCACTCCGGCATCTACGACGCCCGCTGCGAGTGCGACCGGTGCGGTCGCCACGCCGGCAGCGACCCAGGATCAGGATCAGACGCTCCGGGTGAACCTGGGCGGCGAGCCGCAGTCGCTGGATCCGCAGCGCGCAACTGACGTGACGAGCATCACCGTGCTGCGCTCGATCTACGCGACGCTGCTGACCGTCGATGAGAACCAGGCGATTCAGCCGGACCTCGCCGCCGAAGTCCCGACCATCGAGAACGGCGGCATCTCCGCCGATGGACTCGTTTACACCTTCAAGCTTCGCCCGGATCTGAAGTGGGACGACGGCACGCCGCTCGTCGCGCAGAACTTCGTCGACGGCGCGAAGCGGTTGTTTGAGCCCGGGAGCGGCAACTACTACGTCGACTTCTACCGCGTGCTCGCCGCCGCCGGGAAGAACGACGAAGTCGTGAAGGCGCTCGGCGAAGGCAAGGAAGGCGCGGAGGTCGAAGCGCTCGAGGCCGAGGTCGCCGCGAACCTCGAGGTCGAGGCGCCGGACGCCACGACCGTCGTCTACCACCTGAGCCGACAGAGCCCGGTCTTCCTGCTGCTCGCAACGATGTGGCCGCTGTATCCGGTGCGCCAGGACATCGTGGACGCCCACGGCGACACGTGGACCGAGGCCGGCACGCTGGTCTCGAACGGTCCGTTCATGCTCAAGGAGTGGAAGCACACCGAGAGCATCACGCTCGAGAAGAACCCGAACTACTACGGGGCCGCAGACGTCGTCCTCCAGACGATCACGATGGACATGATCGCCGACAAGGCGGTCGAGTTCCTTGCGTATCAGAACGGCGAGCTTGACGCGATCTGGCTCGGTCCCGAGCAGTTGGTTCAGGTCCGCGCGAACACGGCGCTCCAAAAGGAGTTCTCGGCGTACGCGCTGCTGTCGACCTCGGGTGTCTACTTCAACATCGCGGACGAGGCCCTCTCCGACGTGAAGGTCCGCCAGGCGCTCACCGGCGCATTCAACCGCGAGGAGTACGCAGAGACCGTGCGCGAAGGCGCCGTGCTCCCCGCGTACGGCTGGGTGCCCCCCGGCATGCCGGGTCACGACCCCGAGGTCGGCCTCCAGTACAAGGACACCGTCGACAAGGCAAAGCAGCTGCTCGCGGATGCCGGTTATCCGGGCGGCGCGGGTCTCTCGCTCGAGATCCTCTCTGCCGATAGCTCCGTCGCCCAGCTCACCGCCGAGTGGGCGAAAGAGCAGTGGGAGAAGAACCTCGGCGTGACGGTCACGATCAACACGCTCGAGCGCGCGACGTACTTCGCGGAGCGCAACGCGGGCAAGTACCAGGTCACCGCCGGTGGCTGGGGTGCCGACTACCCCGACCCGCAGAACTGGATGCCGCTGTTCCGCACCGGTGGCGGTCTCAACTCGGGCAGCTTCTCGAACGCTGACTTCGACAAGCTGATCGACGCGGCCGACATCGAGCTGAACAACGAACGGCGCATCGACCTGTACAGGCAGGCGCAGGTGATCATGATCGAGGAGGCGCCGTTCGCGCCGCTCTACTACGGGCGCCGCAACGTGCTCGTGAAGCCATGGGTGCAGGGACTGACGACGAGCTCCATGGAGAGCGACATCCCGGGCGACCTGTTCTTCGACCGACTGAAGATCGTCGGCCGCACCAACTAGCCGGGACGTCAACGACCTGACGGGACGGGGTGGGGGATCTCGCGATCTTCCCACCCCGTCGTTTCCCCGTCGGGTGCGGCTACGTCCAGTGAGGCCGACCACGTGGCGCGTTACATCATTGGTCGGCTGCTCCAGAGCGCAGCCACCCTCTTCTTCATCGCCCTGATCACGTTCTTGATGATGCACGTCGTGCCCGGCGGGCCGTTCGAGGCAATGGCCGGTGAACGCGGCGTGTCGACGCAATTCGTCGCTGCGCAGGAGTCGTACTACGGGCTCGACGATCCGCTCGCCGAGCAGTTCGTGCGTTATCTCGGCAACCTTGCTCGTGGCGACCTCGGGCTGTCGTTTGCGCAGCGCGGTCAATCCGTCACCGGGCTGATGCTCGACAAGATCTGGCCCTCGACGTTGCTCGGCGTCATGTCGTTCGCGCTGGTATTCGGCCTGGGGATGCCGCTGGGCGTGCTCGCCGCGATCCGGCGGAACAGCGCCTGGGACTACATCAGCCTGGCAATCAGCACCCTGCTGGCCGCGGTTCCCGCCTTCGTACTTGCGTTCATCCTGCTGATCGTGTTCGCCGTCTGGCTCGGCTGGTTCGACGTGCGGCTGGGCAAGGGCTTCGGCGACAGCGTGGGTTCGCTGCGGAACGGCATCCTGCCGGCGCTCGCGCTCGGCGCGCCGGCGATGGCGCTGATCTCGCGCCTGACGCGCAGCTCAATGCTCGACGTCCTCGACCAGGACTACATCCGCACGGCGCGCGCCAAGGGGCTGTCCCGCGGCGGGATCTACGTCCGTCACGCACTGCGTAACGCGCTGATTCCGGTGGTCACGCTCGCCGGACCGGTCCTCGCCGCCCTCGTCACCGGCTCGATCATCGTCGAGCAGATCTTCGGCATTCCAGGCATCGGATCCGCGTTCGTGACCTCCGTCTTCCAGCGCGACTACGGAATGATCATGGGCACGACGATGTTCTACGCGACGATCATTCTCGTGATGAATCTCAGCGTCGACCTGATCTATCCGTTCGTTGACCCGCGGGTGAGGCTGCGCTCATGACCACCATCACGGGGGCGCTGCCTGCAACCGTGCACATCCAGGCCCGCTCGGGGTTCTTCTGGGACGCCTTCCGCCGCATGCGGCGGAACCGCGCCGCGGTCGTCTCCATGATCGTCATCGCCGCGCTCGTGTTCGTGGCGGCGTTCGCCGACGTGATCGCACCGTACAGCCCGGCCGAGCAGTTCCTCACGACCACCGGCGGGATCACCGACCCGCTGGCGCCGCGTTCGACCGGCAAGTTCGAGCGTCCGTCGCCGGAGCACGTGTTCGGCACGGATCAGCTCGCTCGTGACGTCTTCAGCCGCACCGTGGTCGGCCTGCGCATCTCCCTCTCCGCCGCGTTCTTCGCAATCATCGTGGTGAGCGTGATCGGAGTGCTGGTCGGCACCGTCGCCGCAAGCGGTCCCCGTTTCGTCGACGACGTGCTCATGCGCGTCACCGACATCGCATTCTCGTTCCCCGATCTGCTCTTCATCGTGCTGCTGCGGGCCGCGTTCGGAGCGAGCATCTTCGGCTTCACCCACATCCTCGGGATCCAGGCGAGCCTGCTGCTGCTCTTCCTCGCGATCGCGCTCACGGCCTGGCCCACGATGGCGCGCCTGATCCGCGGTCAACTGCTCTCGATCCGCGAACTCGAGTACACCGTGGCCGCACAGGCAATCGGTGCCTCGCGGTCCCGCGTAGCGCTGCGCCACTGGCTGCCCAACGCGATGGGTCCGGCGATCGTGGAAGCGACCTTCCTCGCCCCGCGCGCGATCTTCGCCGAGGCGGCGCTCTCGTTCATCGGCATCGGCGTGAGCCCGCCGACCCCGAGCCTGGGCGTGCTGATCAGCGAGCACTTCGGCTGGATGTCGATCAACTGGACCGGCGTGGCGTTCCCCACGCTCGTGCTGGCGTTGCTCTTCCTCGCGTTCCAGTTCTTCGGCGACGGCCTCCGCGACGCCTTCGACCCGCGCGCGCGCCGCTAGCCCCCGCCGCCGCCACAGATGGCCGTGCCGGGCTCGCCGAGCGCCGACCCCCTGCTCGCGGGCGTGGCCGCCACAGGCTCGATGGGATGGCGCGAAGCCGTCGACCGCTCGGAATCGCTGACTACGATCGAGCCGTGCTCGTGTAGCTCAGGGGATAGAGCAGCGGCCACCTAGTCCATCGCTCCAGCCCCACGCAGGCGCACCGAGTCCCACGATCTGAATCTGTTCAGGGCGCTTTCGTCAGTGGAAGTGACGCTGCGAAGCACTCCAACACACGGGTCCGCACGCCCTCTTGTCGGGGAGTTGTCGGAGAGCTTCACGTCGAAGGGCTCGGGCCGTCGCAATATGGCGGCGCCGATGCGTGCGGCGCCGACCGTGTCGACGGTCATGCCCTCGAGGTCGTAGGACCTCGAAACGGCGTGGGCGATGTTCCGCACTGCGACACTGGTCGACCGGATTCAAGCCGCGGTGGTCAGCGCGGACGCGTGACGCTGGCGTAACGGGAGGTGCCCTCTACTGCACAGACCGGTCGCAGCAGGCATCGAAAATAACGAAAACGCGCAGGAACAGAGCGGCCGCAGCAGGCGTAGCCACCAGACGCCATGAAATTGCGGCGCCGGGCTGGCGGCCGCCGTCGCGTCCGGGCGAGGCCGTTCATACCGACTATTGAGCGGTCTGGGTGATAGGAAGGGAAAAACATCGGTGGCTGAACACACGTACCTCCGCACGCATGACCTGTCGGCGGAGCATCTCCTGATTGACCTCGGTGAAGCCGTCACCGAACTACACGGCCCGGCCTCCGAAGGCCAAGACCGGCGAGGCATCACCCTGGTGAAGCAGGGCGGGCTCAACGTGGTGCTCACGCACCTGCACGCGGGCGGGAGCCTGGCAGAACATTCCGCGCCGGGTGCTGCGACGGTGCAGGTGCTGGACGGCCATGTGCGTGTCCGCGTCGGCGACGACGTACTCGAAGTACCGAGCGGACGGCTCATCGCGTTCGATGCCAAAGTGCGGCACAACGTCGAAGCGATCGAGGACTCCACCCTGCTGCTTACGCTCACGGACGCTTGACGGTGAAGAGGGCAACTCAAGACGTTGGAGGATGCTCAATGCGTCTCATGCTGCGTAGCACGCGCTGCAGCGACCACTCGCAACACCATCTCGTGAGTGGTCGATCGCACCATACGGGATGAATCCAGACCAGGGAGCGAATCTCATAACTCAACTGCTCGTATCCGTCACTGCGGAACTTGAGGCGGAGCACCGCGTCATCCAGAAAGTTGTTGGTGTTATGGCAGCGCTTCGGCACGACATCGCTGATGGCGACGAACTCAACGTGACTGCCTTGCGGAATGTGGTGGAGTTTATGCGAGTGTTCGGCGACGAGCTCCACCATGGCAAGGAAGAGGAGATTCTCTTCCCCGCTCTGGAGGCCGCGGGCGTGCCCGTTAAGGGTTGCCCGATCGGCACGCTTCGTGCGGAACACGCGAAAGGGCGCGAGATGATCTCGAGCCTGGCCGAAGCGATCGATGATCATGCGCGGGGCGAGACCGCGGCCCGGGACGCGATCGCGGGCATGCTCGACGATCTCATGGAGTTCTACCCGCGTCATATCTGGAAGGAGGACTATCTCGCCTTCCCTATGAGCGACAAGATCCTCACCGACGAGGTCAAGGCCGAGGTCACTCAGGGCTACCAGGCGGTGGATGACCGCCTGGGGCAGGTACGCGCACGGATGGAGCAGCTCGCCGAGACGCTGTACGCCGCGCATCATGCGCAATGATCCACGAGCGAACCCCAGCCGATCGCGAGCCGGCGGATGCGCACGCCTGGCTGCGCGACACAGCGGCGTTGGTCGCCGACGTGCGGCGTGCCGGGCGGGACGGGCTCAGTCCGGCGCCTCTGTGGATGCCTCGGCCGGCCGCTGCTCCTCCTTCCGCCGCTGACGCATCTCCGCCGACGTCGCGAGCAGCTCGTCGAGCGTGCCCTGCGCGACGAGGCGACCGCCGTCCATGAGCAACACGCGGTCCGCGCGGCGCAGCGCCGCCGGGCGGTGCGAGACGACGAGGCAGGTCGCTTCGCCGCCGCGCGCGAAGAGCCGTGCCCACAGCGTCGCCTCCGTCTCGGCGTCGAGCGCCGAGGAGAGGTCGTCGAAGACGAGCAGCTCGGCGTCGCGCACGAACATGCGCGCGGCGGCCGCGCGCTGCACCTGGCCGCCGGAGAGCTTCACGCCACGCGAGCCGATCAGCGTGTCGAGGCCGCGGTCGAGCAGCGCGAGGTCCGGCTCGAGCACGGCCGCGTGCACGGCCGCATCGAGCGCGGCGGCGTCGGCCGGGCGGCCGAGCAGCAGGTTCTCGCGCAGCGTGTCGCTGAACAGCCGCGGCAGCTGCGGCGTGTACGCGCTGCGCGGCGGGACGAAGAAGGTCGCCGGGTCGTCGACGCGGCGGCCGTTCCAGCGGATCTCGCCGGCGTCGTGTGGGAGCAGCCCGAGCAGGACGTGCAGCAGCGTGCTCTTCCCCGAACCAATGCGGCCCGTGACCACCGTGAACGAACCGCGCTCGAGGGTGAACGAGATGTCCGCGATCCCGTGCTCGCCGCCGGGCTGATCGTGGGTGAGCGAACGCACCTCGAGGCGCTCGAGGCGCTCCCGCGGCGGTGGGGGCGGCAGCTCGGGCGAGGCGCCCCACAGGGAAACGGGCGCCGGCGCGACGAGCGCGGCCGGCGGCTCCCCCGGCACCACCGCCAGCATCCGGCCGTACGACACCGTCGCCCGCTTGAGCCCGCTGACCAGGCGCCCGATCTCGTTCGGCAGGAAGCTCAGCTGGTCGAGATAGACGACGAACAGTGCAAGGTCGCCGACGCTGAACGTGCCCTCGCGGAGCGCCTGCGCGCTGAGCAGCAGCACCACGCCCGTACCGAGGTGGGCGAAGTGCAGGTTGATCGACTCGTGCAGCTCCTCGAACACCCGGTCGCGCATGGCGGCGCGCCGCCGCACGTCCCCCATCCGCGTGAGGCGCGCGACCACGTGCGGCGTGGCGCCGGCCACCTTCACGGCCAGCTGCGCGCTCATGAGTTCACCGAGGAAGCCGCTCAGCCGGCCGGTCGCTTCGCGCGATGCCGTGCGGTACGCGATCGTGCGGCTGCCGAGCGCCTCCGCCACCAGCGCGCTGAGGAGCAACGGAACGAAGATCGCGACCGTGATGGTCGTGTCCAGCCGCCACATCACCACCGCCGCCGCAATGGCGAAGAGCCCGCGCCCGATCAGGTCGCAGACGGCATCGAGCGCGCCGAGGCCGATGGACTCCGGCTCGTCGCGGAACCGGTTAATCGTCTCCGCGACCGGCTGCCGCAGTCCGTGGCGGCCGTAGCCGCGCAGGATGCCGGCGAAGAGGTTGCGCTGGAGCAGGATGTAGCTCCGGAACTGGAACGAGGCCCACGCGCGCGACAGGCCCACCTCGCCCAGCACCTCGCCGATCTGGAGCGAGACGATCAGCGTGATCGCGGTCCACACGTTGAGCCCGACCGACTCATCGGAGAGCGCGTCGAAGAAGGCGCGGGTCGCGAGCCCGACCAGCAGCGGCAGGCCGTAGAGGATCGTGGCGAACACCGCACAGCCGAGGAAGTAGCGGGGGCTGAAGCGGATCAGTCGCAGGATCACCATCGACGGGCTCATGCCAGCGCCTCCGTGTCCCCGGCGCGGAGCAGCCGGGCGAGCCGCGACGCGGGGTCGCGCGCCAGCTCGGCGCGCCGGCCGTGCTCGGCGACGCGCCCGTCCTCGAGGATCACGATCGCGTCCGCGCGCTCGACCGTCGCCATGCGGTGGGCGATCACCACGCCCGTGCGGCCGTCGAGCAGCAGCGTGACTGCGCGCTCGAGCAGCCGCTCTGTCAGCGGATCGAGCCGCGACGATGCCTCGTCGAGCACGACGAGCGCGGGGTCCTTCAGGAACACGCGGGCGAGCGCCACCAGCTGCGCCTCGCCGGCCGACAGGCCGCGCCCGCCGGCGCCGAGTGGCGTGTCCAGCCCGGCAGGCAGGCGGCGCAGCCACTCGTCCAGCCCGAGGTCGGTGAAGACCTCTCGCAGCCGGGCGTCGGGCACCGCCGCGTCGAAGAGCGTGACGTTGTCGCGCAGCGTGCCCTCGAACAGCTGCACATCCTGCGTGACCAGGCCGATGCGCCCGCGCAGCGCAGCGACGCGCATGTCGCGGACATCGACGCCGCCCAGCCGCACGACGCCCGCGCTCGGGTCGTAGAGCCGGAAGAGCAGCCGCGAGATCGTCGTCTTGCCGGAGCCGGTGCGGCCCAGCAATCCGAGCACCGCGCCGGGTTCGATGCGAAAGGAGACGTCGCGGAGGACGGGTTCGCTCTCATAGACGAACGACACCGCGTCCAGCTCGACAGACAGTGCACCCGGCGGGAGATCGGCGGCCGGGCCGTCGAGCACGCGCCGGTCGGTCGTGAGCAGCGCGCGCACACGGACGATGCCGCCCATGGCCTGCTGAAAGCTGGTCATCTGGCGAGAGAGCCGATCCAGCGGCTGGCGCAGCATGCCGGTGTAGCGGAAGACGACGTAGACGGTGCCCAGCGTGATCGCGCCGGCCGCGTGCAGCGCGGCGCTAATCGCGAGCGTCGCCCCCGTGCCCAGCACGAAGAGCAGGCCAACCGTCCCGTAGAAGAATGCGCCCGCCGTGATCGACGCCCGCGCGCGATGGAAGCGCGCGGCCATGCGCTCGTCCAGCCGGCGCATCGCGTACGCGTCCGCGCCGCTCGTCTTGATGTCGGGCAGCCCGTCCAACCGCTCGCCGAGCTCGTCGCTCAGGTCGGCGGCGGCCTCGCGGGCGGCGCCCGAGCGAACGCGCACGAAGCCGCCGCCGCGGGTCATGAACACGAGCGCAACGAGCGCGAACAGTGTGAGCGACCCACCCACCCGCCAGTCCTCGCGGAACAGCAGCGCGAGCACGCCGAGCAGGAAGACGACGCCGCCCAGCACGTGCACGACGAAGCGGGCGAAGAAGTCCGCGATCGCTGAGACGTCGCCGTCGATGCGCTCGAGCAGCTCGCCGGCGCCGTGCTCGGCGTGAAACGCGCCGTCGAGCTCGAGCACGTGGCGGGTGAGGTCGGCGCGCAGCGCGTTCGTCGTGCGCCAGCCGAGGTCCTCGGCGACGTACGTCTCGGCGACGCTCGCCGCCTGGGTGAACAGCGCGACGGTGATGAAGAGCAGCGCGATCCGGATCAGCCGCTCGAACGGCTCGCCGGTCTGCGCCTCGTCGATGAACGTCCGGGCGATCTGGGGATTGGCGAGCTGTAGGCCGATGCCGGCGAACAGCAGCAGTGCGAGCAGCACGATGCGCGGCCACTCCGGCCGCAGATAGGTCGCGAGCAATACACGGTTGTGCCTGGACAGCAAGGCGGCGCTCCTGGGTGCAGCACGAAACAGGGCAAACGAAACCGGGGTGCTGCAGGCCGTCGCGCCGGCGAGAGGAGCGCGCCGGCGAGAGGGGCGCGCGAAGGGTCTTAGAGGCTGGCCGCCGAAACGAGGGCCTGGACGGAGCGTGCAGTCATGTCAAGACCTCCGTGCGGATGCCGAAGCAGCCTACCGGGAGCGCGGTCGCGTGGCAACGCGCGGGGACCGCCGGTTCCCGCCGCGAGCGTTGCGTTCGTCCCTGGCCCCCGCGACGGTGCGAGCGCGGAGACGCACTCCGTGAGGAGGCCGGGAAGCAGCGACGGGGCGTGAGCCGTCGACGCCTCGGGGTCGCTGACTACAATCGAGCCGTGCCCGTGTAGCTCAGGGGATAGAGCAGCGGCCTTCTAATCCGCTGGTCCGAGGTTCGAATCCTCGCACGGGCACCACTCGGCGCGTACGAATCTGGCCGTCCGTTGGCCATCCGAGGCACGTTCAGTCGACCGAGCAGGCAACTAGCCGCAACCCCGCCGTGCCCCTTGGGGAGCGCACATTCACCTCGGCGCGCACGGGAGCGGGTCGCGCCGTCACGGACGGCCGTCGGGCCAGGGCCACACCCGCAAACCGCTGCGAACGTTCGCGGCGCCACCGGTGCACGGCGCTGTCGTTGCTGCTCGCAAGGGCCGCCCGCGTCGGCGTTACCGCGCTCGCCCATGCCGGGCTGCATCGCAGAAGGCAATGAAGTGCGACGCTTCGGCAGTGCGTCGTGGATCCAGAACGCATTTCCGTGAGACCGCGGCAAGGCGGCGTCCACGGCCCGTCGGATCTCATCAGGACGCCGACGGCGTCCCGGTGTCGCACCGCCTCCCTGATGCGACTCACATGCGTGCTCGCGGCCGCCAGCGCGTCGACAGGCTGCACGCCAGACGGAGAGAGCGCCACGGCGAGCAGGAGATCGGTCGGGCGCCGTGTCCAACGGTTCCGAAGGCCTGTCACGACGAAGCCCGCCAGCGGCGGGCTTCGTCGTGCTCGCTGTCGGGATACTGGCCGAGCGGTCTCCGCAGCAGCCGGAGTTCCGGGCCGACGGCAGCGCGTGCGCCCCCGTCGGCCCTGTGTTGAAGTCCGCAGAAGCGCGGCCTGTCTACAGCTGGTCGCGGAATGCGACCCGTACCCCGGCTGGACGTGACGTACGTCAAGGTGCGCGAGGCGGGCCGGGTGGTGAGCATGGCGGGCTGGTCGCGATCAGGGTGTCCGCCTCGGCCCAGCGACGGATCCTCGGTTCGGGCCTCCGACGATCAGCGCGCCGGGGTGGGGACGGAAGTCGCACGGTCTTCGCTGCGTGGCGCCCGCTGCGGCGGCTGCGGCTTGCGAGCGAAGAGGAAGAAGCCGGAACCCAGCAGCGCGCCGATCGCCAGCACCGTGAACCCCGCCTCGTAGTTGCCCGTGCGGTCGGCGAGCACGCCGGCGACGATCGGCCCGGTGGTGTTGCCGAGCGTCACGATCAGCGATGAGAAGCCCATGATCGTGCCGAAGTTCGACGTGCCGAAGTAGTCCGCGCGGATCGCCTGCATCAGCGGCCCGCGCGCACCCCACGCCCAGCCGTGGAGCACCGCGAACGCGAGCACCATCGGCAGGCCCGTGGCGAACGCCAGCAGCACCAGGCCGATGGCATGCCCCACCAGGCAGACGGCGGCGATGATGCGCTTGTCGAAGCGGTCGCCGAGGAACCCGCCGCTGATCTGGCCGGCCATTTGCATCGCGGTCATCACCGCGACGAACCCGCTGGCCTGGGTGAGCGTGTAGCCCAGGTTCTCCGTGAGGTGGAGCGAGATGTGCACCATGACGGCAGACACGACCAGGAGCGCGGAGGCATGCCCGAGCGAGATGAACCAGAAGCCCTGCGTGCGAATGGCCTGGCGCACGGTGAAGTCTTCGGAGCCGTCGAGGGCGACCGCGTACACCGAATGATGCGACGGCATCGCCCCCGGGACGGCGGCGGTGCGCGGCAGACCGTCGGGCGCCTCGCCGTAGCGCTCGGGGCGGTGGCGCATGGTCAGGGCGAGCGGGATGCCGAGCAGCCAGATGAGCACGCCGGACACGACGCTGACGGGCCGCCAGCCGAAGTGCTCGATTGCGGCGACCGTGATCGGCACCAGCAGGCCGCCGGCGGAGAAGCCGATCTGCGCCATCGCGAGCGCCTTCGCCCGGTGGCGGCTGAACCAGCGCACGAGCGAGACCGTGATCGCGAGGAAACCGCCGAGCGTTCCGCCGACGGCCATCACGAAGTACACGACGTAGAACATCGGCAACGACTGGATGAAGGCGAACGTGACCATGCCGCCGCCGAGCAACGTGATCCCGATCACCATCACCCGGCGCGGGCCAAAGCGGTCGAGCATCCAGCCCTCGACCGGTCCGAGCATCCCGCTCTCGAGCCGCGCCATGGAGAACGCACCGGACAGGGCGCCGCGGCTCCAGCCGAACTCCTGCCGCAACACCGCCGCGTAGGTGCCGAAGACCTGGTTGAAGAGGATGGCGATGACGAACTGCGTCGCCGCCGCCGCGCCGACCATCCACCAGCCGTAGAAGACGTGCCCCTGCGGCCGCAGCGCCCCATCGAGCGAACGGCGCATGCGGGACCTCGTCGTCGACCGCAACTGGCTCAGGAGACCCGCCTCACGACTGGAATGCGCACGATAGTGACGCGTCGCGGTATCCGCATGCCGTTCGTTGAGCGTCGCGCGATAGCGCGCCGGTACGACCGGAAGGTGCGCGCCAGGGTCGCCCGGGGCGCGCGAACGCCGCTTCCGGTGCCACCTGCAGCCGCAGGTCGTGGATGTCGCCGTAGGCCGCGTCCGCCGTCACCC
>JBBDXH010000104.1:0-4541 GCA_040902395.1 Dehalococcoidia bacterium | reverse complement strand
ACCACGGGCGCGATCGTTGCCGTCAGGTACGGGTTCCACCGCCCGACGAAGCGCTGCACCGCGCAGACGTCGGACGACTCCACGATCACGACTCCACAGCGCGTCACCAGGTCGTGCCAGCGACCGATCAGCCTCACGTTTTCACCCACGTCGGCCCGCTCGCCGGGTGTCATGCCGCTCCATTGCTTCAGCACCGGCAGCCACTTGTCCTCTTTCACCACGTACGTGCACCTGAATTCATCGGACACTCCGTTCCTTGCTCCGCTGGCGGCGTGGTTGTGGCCGTGACGCCTCGTCAAGCGGGTGAGAGCGCGAAGGGCGCGATGGACGCGGCGAGCTCGTCGAGCACCGGCAGGAGCTGATCACCGGGGATCGAAGCCGCCAGGATGATCACGCGCTCAACCTCCAACTCGGCGAACTGCTCGATCTGCTCGCGCGTCGGCGGGAAGGTGGCCAGCGTGACCGTGACGTCGCGCCCGGCGTCCCGCGCGAGCGTGCGCAACTCGGCGATGCTGCCCGCGAGATCGGGATCTCGCCCGACGATCGGCATCCAGCCGTCGGCGTAGCGCACCACGCGCTCGCGCACGCGACGGCCCTCGCCGCCGATCAGGATTGGCGGGTGCGGATGCTGCACCGGCTTGGGCCACTGCCAGCTCGGTGAGAAGTCGACGTGCCGTCCGTGGTACTCGGCCTCCTCCATCGTCCACAGCCGGCGCATCGCCTCAACGCGCTCCTCCAGCACCGACCAGCGCTGCCGCGGGTCCGTGCCGTGGTGCCGCATCTCGTCCTCATTCCACCCGGCCCCCACGCCAAGGATGAAGCGTCCGCCGGAGAGCACGTCGAGCGTGGCCACTTGCTTCGCGAGCACGATCGGCTCCCGCTCGGTCACGAGCGAGATGGCCGTGCCGAGCTTGAGCGTTCGCGTGGCCGTCGCAACCGCCGCGAGCGCGACGAACGGTCTCGCGGCCCATCTCGGCGAGTGCTTCGCGCATATGTCGGTCGCCGCGGGGCTGCATCATCAGTTCAACGGGACGTGGATCGTTCCCGTGGGAGCGCTGCTCCAGCACACCGCGGAGTGGGCCGACATCGATCGGTCGCGCGTCCTGGGCTTGATGGAGGGTGCCTCTCCCATCTCCGCGGGGCGCACGCCGGAGCTGGAGGGGGTCGTGGACGCGATCAGGTCCGACGCAGCGGCGGCGCGCCTGCTCGACGCAGGGGGTTCGCCCGACGAGGTCCTCGCCAACCTCCGCACTCACGCGGGGGACGTCGGGCGGGCGATCAGTGTGTTCCTGGATACGTTCGGACACCTCACGGTGGGCGGCTTCGACCCGATCGATGCATACGCGCTCGAGCGGCCAGAGGCCGTGCTCGCACAGATCCGGGCCGCCGTCGGCCGCGAAGAGGATCCTGCCCGAGAGCAGCGGGTGCGCGACGAGACCGCGTCGGTCAGGTCTGCGATTCCGGTCGGGCATCGCGCGCGGTTCGATCAACTCCTGTCCGAGGCGCGATTCGCATACCGGATCAAGGACGAGCGTGGCGTCTACAACAATGACGGGGCAAACGGGCTGGTCCGTCGTGCCGTCATGGAAGGCGGGCGGAGACTCGTGGCCGCCGGCGTGCTGGCGAATGCAGAGCACCTGCTGGAGGGCGATCTTCACGAGATCGAGGCGGCGATCGCCAGTCCGGCGGCGCTTGACGCCGTGGCGCTCGCCGACCGCTACGACTTCCGCATCCGGAACAGCGACATGCGCCCGCCGGCAACGCTGGGCACGCCGCTCCCGCAGGTTCCGCTCGGTTGGCTTCCCGAGCCGGTGCAGCGCGTGCAGCGTGCGTTCGCCGCAGCACGGGCCGCGATCGCGGAAGTGCCCGTTGCCGAGGGCGTGACCGGTCAGATCATCCGCGGTGCGGCTGCGGGCGCGGGCCGGTACGAGGGATGTGCGCGCGTGATCCTCGCCGCCGCCGATTACCACCGCCTCGAGCAGGGCGACGTGCTCGTCACGACGATGACCACGCCGGCAATCTCCGCGTGGATGACGTTGATCGGCGCGATCGTCACCGACCACGGCGGTCCGCTCTCCCACGCGGCGATTGTCGCGCGCGAGTTTGGCATCCCGGCGGTGGTCGGTACCGGTGAGGCGACGAGCGCCATCGCCGACGGGGAACGCGTGGTCGTAGATGGCCTGAGCGGAACGGTCGAGCGGGTGTCGTAGCAGGCGCAGATCTACGGCGTGCCTCCGCCCGCAGGCACTCGCCGGGCGTGTCACCAGCGCAATCGCGCCACCGAGCGCTGAGCCTGTGCCAACGGCGCCCGGAGCGCGACGAACGCCGCCTCCGGCCACGGCCCGCGATCCGTGGCGGCGTGCTCTCCCGACCGTGCCCTCCACGAGCAGCACCGATCCGCTGGAGCAGCCGCTGGCGATCGCGGTCGCCGTAGTCTTGTGAAGCGCGCGGTGGCGGTCCAGCGTCGTCGGCGCGGGTGAATCGGCGGGAGGCGTTACGCATGGCGATTCTCGACGCACAGGTGCACGCATACGAGCGCGACCATCCCGGTCGCCCGTGGGCGGCAGTGCTGCACGGCCCGCCCGAGGCAACCGGCGACCAGATGGTCGCCGCGATGGACGAGGTCGGCGTCGACGGCGCGCTGCTCGTCTCCCCGTTCACGATGTACCGCTACGACGCCTCGTATGCGCTCGAGGTCTACGCGAAACACCCCACGCGGTTCCGGCTGATCAAGCCGGTCGATCCGGACGATGCAGGTGTCGCCGACACCATCGCCGAGTGGGCCGCGACCCCGGGCGCGGTGGCGATTCGCATCATGCTGAACCGCGTGGCATCGGAGGATCCGGCCGATCCGGGCCTCAATCACGTGCTCGCGACCGCCGCCCGGCACTCCCTGCCGGTGAACCTGCTGGCGTGGGGGCGGCTGGACCAGGCGAGGAGGCTGGCGGCACGGAACGCGGACACGTCGGTGGTGATCGACCACCTGGGTCTGCAGCAGCCCTTCGAGCCGCCGCCGCCACCCGACCCGTTCGGGGAACTTCCGAAGGTGCTGGCGCTCGCGGCGCTGCCCAACGTCGCGATCAAGATCAGCGGCGCCTGCACGCTCTCGCACGAGCCGTTCCCGTACCAGGACATCTGGGATCCGCTGGCGCGCATCTTCGACGCCTTCGGCATGAACCGCTGCATGTGGGGTACCGACTGGACGCGCGCCGTCGAGCTGTTGACCTACCGGGAGGGCGTCGAGGCGTTTCGTGTCACCGATCGCCTGTCGGACGGTGACCGGGAAGCGCTCATGGGCGGGACGCTGCAGCAGGTCTACGGCTGGCAGGACTGAGGCCCGCACGCTCTGGTCCGGGTGCTGCCCCCTCGGGTCCGGCCCCCACTATCCGTTCGTCCCGAGTGGAACGAGGGACGCGAGAACGGGCCCGGCGGGTAACGCCCCCGGCGCTGCGCCACGCGGCCACCCGCCGACAACGGCCCCGCCGGGTCGAAACGAACCGCAGGCAGCGATCGGCTGGCCCGCGTCGAGCGTCTGCTGGGGGTCAGTTGCCGGGCGTGATCAGCCGTAACCGCGGGAATGACGAGCGGTACCGTCCTTCGTCACGCGTGAGCAGCCCGTAGCCGGTCACCGCGGCGTGCGCGCCGATGTAGAAGTCGGGGAGCGGCGAGCGACGCGCGCCCCCTGCCTGTCGGTAGTTGAGAAAGACCTTCCCCGCGAGAAACGCCGCCTCGTACGGGAGGCGCTCGCGCCGATAGAGGTCGTGGGGGAGTGCCGCTTCCACTGCTTCCACGGCCTCGAAGCCGATGGACACTTCCGCGTAGATCAGCGCATTGATCACGAGCGGCTCTTCGTCCGCGACTCGCGCCAGTGTCTGTGCGGACCAGGCGCCCCACGTCGGATCGGCGGTCACGACGTCGAGGATGACGTTGCTGTCGACGAGCACGGGGCTCACGAATCGCCTCGTGTGAGCGCCATGATCTCGTCGGTCGACATGGTCACGCGCCCGGCGCCGCGGCGCAGCGCCTCGACCGCCTTCGCCCCGCGTGTGGGCCGGCGCGAGTCGCGCGCCTTGACGATGCGCACGTCGCCGTCGTCGACGATGAACTCGACCTCCGTGTGCGGAAGCAGCCCGGTGCGTTCGCGGATCTCCTGGGGGATCGTGACCTGCCCCTTCGCCGTAATGCGCATGGCCACCTCCTTCTTACCAGTAAGAGTAATACGATGCAGGAGCGAACACTATCCCGGTTGGGGCCGTGGCAGCAGCGCCGGGAGCGAGGGCTGTGGCGTTGCGAATCCTGATCCCGCGCTGGAAGCGACTCCTGGCCGGCGTCGTGGCGCCTCGCTCGTCGCGTGCGGCGGGGGCGACGCCACCGTCCCGCTGTCCGCGACGGTCGGCGTCGGAGCGTCGCCCACCATGGCCACTGCGGCTGTCACGCCCGCCGCGGTCACCGCAACGCCCTCCGCGGCGACAACATCGACCGCGCACGGCCTGCCCGCGGCCGTCGACGCCTTCCGCGAACGAGCGGAACTGATCGCCGAA
>JBBDXH010000103.1:0-4556 GCA_040902395.1 Dehalococcoidia bacterium | reverse complement strand
CACGAGCCGCGGCTCGCGCTCCGCCAGCTGCCACCCGATCGCGGCGCCCCAGTCGTGGCCCGCCACGGTCGCGCGCTCCACGGCGGCGGCGCGCATCACCGCGGCGACGTCGTCCGCCAGCCGCGCGAGCGCGTAGGCGCTCCTCGCGCGCGGCCGCTCGGAGTCGCCGGCGCCGCGCATGTCGGGCGCGATCACGCGATAGCCCGCCGCCACGAGCGGCGGGATCTGTCGTCGCCACGAGTACCAGCTCTCCGGGAAGCCGTGGAGCATGACGACCGCTGGGGCCGCGGGCGGCCCGGCCTCCACGTAGTGGAGGCGCACGCCGTCGACGAGCGCGAAGCGGTGGGCGATGACCGAGGCGAGGGCGGGGTCGAGTGTCATGCGGGCGATCGTACGGAGCGTGCGCGGACGCGCGTCGCGGCCCGCCGCGTGTGGCAGAATCCTGCACGGTTGTCACAGCAATGGAGGCGCGGCATGGCAGGGATCTGGCCCGGGGACACGCAGTGCGTCGTGATGCTCGGCTTCGACGTCGACGGTCCGTCCGCGATGATCCGCCGCAATCCCGCGGTTGAGCACATGCCGTCTGCGCGATCGATGGGTGAGTTCGGTCCGGCGATCGCCGTGCCGCGCATCCTCGATCTGCTGCGTGAGCAGGCGATCCCCGCGTCGTTCTATGTGCCCGGCTGGGTGGCCGAGCGCTGGCCGGGCGCAGTCGAGGAGATCGCTGCCGCGGGGCACGAGATCGGGCATCACGGCTACCTCCACGAAGCGCCGGCCACGCTCGAAGGCGACGAGGAAGCGGAGGTGCTCGACCGCGGCAGCGCGATCCTCGCGGGGATCACCGGCGAGCGACCGCGCGGCTACCGCTCGCCGTCGTGGGAACTGAGCGCGCGTTCTTTGCCACTGCTCGCCGATCGCGGCTTCGTCTACGACTCGAGCCTGATGGGCGACGATGCGCCGTACTTCGTCGACGTGGACGGCGGGCGCCGGCTGGTCGAGATCCCCGTGCACTGGTCGCTCGACGATGCGCCGTTCTACCCGTTCAACCCGGCCACGGGCCGCACCGAGGTGATGGCGAGCCCAAGCCAGGTCTACGACACGTGGGCCTCGGCGTTCGACGAGCTGTACGCACGCGGCCGCGCGTACACGCTCACGATGCACCCGTGGATCAGCGGCCGCGCCGGACGGCTCGCGATGCTCGAGCGTCTGATCGCGCACATCCGCGAGCGCCCGGGCGTCGAGTTCGCCCGCACGATCGACGTGGCCGAGCGGTTCGCGGCCGGCGGCCCGGCAAGCGGCGGCTGACGCCACCCGCGTGGCAAGCGGCGGCTGAGAAGCCGCCGACACGAACCGGCGCCGTGCGCTCCGCTCGGCAACCCGCGTCCCTCGTTTGCACTCGGGACGAACGGAGGCGCGCAAGCGGCGGCTGACAGGCCGCCGACACGAACCGGCTCCGCGCGCTCCGCTCGGCAACCGCGTCCCTCGTTTGCACTCGGGACGAACGGAGGTGCCGGCGGGTTGTCACCCGCCGCTTGCCGCGCCCGCCGCGCCCGGTGCGCCCGGCGCGCCCGACAGCAAATGCGTGTCGACAAACGCGGCGATCCGGCGCGCCATCTCGAGGCGGTTCGGCAGTCGCTGGATGCCGTGACCCTCGCGCTCGAAGACCACGTACTCCACCACGCCCTCGCTCCGGCGGACCGTCGCCACCATCTGCTCGGACTCGCTTGGCGGCACGCGGACGTCGTGATCACCCTGGATCACGAGCAGCGGCGTGCGGATGCGAGCGGCCTTGTGGATCGGCGAAATGCTCGCGAGGAACTCCGGGTCGTCGCCGTACTCGCTGGCGCGCGAGCGACGCCGCCACGGCCCGGTCTGCTCCAGGAACGTGACGAAGTTCGCGATGCCGAACAGGTCGACCGCGACGGCCCAGCGCTCCGGCGCCTCCGTGATCGCCGCCAGCGTCATGAAGCCGCCGTACGAGCCGCCCATGACCCCGAGCCCTTCCGGGTCGACCAGCCCCGAGCCCGCCAGCCAGTCGGCCGCGGCCAGCAGGTCGCGCACGGAGTCCATCCGCTTCTCGACGTCGTCGGCGTGCGCGTACTCCTTCCCGTAGCCGGTGGACCCGCGGACGTTCGGCACGAGCAACGCCAGCTGCCCGGTGGCGAGCAGGTACGCGGGCGCCGCGTACCGGCCCCACAGCGCGGGGCGCGATTGGCCTTCGGGACCACCATGCACGAGCACCATGCACGGCGGGGGTCGGTCGCCGGCCGGCTGCTCCGGCAGGTAGAGGAACGCGGGAACCTGCCGCCCGTCGAAGGTTGGGTAGTGGATCAGCCGGGGCTCGGGCAGCGCGCTTTCCGGGATGCCGCGGCGGTCGCTCTCCGTCAAACGCGTCCACGTCCCGGCGTCGAGGTCGACTACCCACACGTCCGAGGCTGCGCGCGCGCTCTCGAAGCCGACCGCGAGCGCGCGGCCGTCGGGACGCCAGCTGAGCCCGGCGATCACGCCGCGCGGCAGCGCCACCGCCGCGCCGACGCGCGCGTCGGGCGTGAGCGCATGCACCTCGAGTCGCGAGTAGCCGTGCTCGTTCACCGTGAGCGCGATGCGGTCGCCCGTGGGGGCTATCGCCAGCTCCTCGATGTCCCAGTCGTACGCGAGCAGGTACTCGCGCGCGTCCGTGCCCGGGTCGATGCGCTGGAGCGCGACGAACTCGCGGCCCTCGTCGCTCAGCGCGAGGACGGCGCCTGCGCTGTGCACGTGCTCGTGGCTCCAGCGCGCCACCCCTTCGTGCGCGGTCAGCGCGCGCGGTTCGGCTCCGCCGTCGACCGCGACCAGGTAGAGGTTGTTGTCGCCGGTGCGATCGAGGTTCGGCCGGCTGACGAGCAGCGACTTTCCGTCCGGGGCGAAGCGCCCGGCGGCGTCCATGCCGTCGTGTTCGAGCACGAGGCGCTCCTCGCCGCGCTCGACGTCGAGCACGTAGATGTCGAAGAACGCGCTGTCGCGTCGGTTCGCCGCGTACGAGAGCAGGCGGCCGTCGGACGACCATGCGCCGAGGCCGTGGATCACCCGCGGCGCGGCGGCAAGCGCTCGTGCTTCGCCCCCCATCGCGTCGACGAGGTGGAGCTGGTACTGCTCGTCGCCGCCGTCGTCGGTCACGAAGAGCAGCTCGTCACAGCCCGGGCGCCACGCGAGGTCGTACACGACGCCCTCGGTGTCGGTCAGGCGGCGGGCCGCTGCGTCGCGCTCGCCTGCGACGCCGACGACGTAGGCCTGCGGCTGCCCCGAGCGATCGCTCCGAAACGCGACGCGTAGACCGTCACGCCCGAACGCCGGCGTGACCGCGGTCTGCACGCGCACGAAATCCTCAACGCTGAACTCGGCCATCGCGCGCCCCCCGCTCCTCGCGTCTGTGTCGCGCGCAGTATGGCAGGCGCTCCGCAGTCGGCGGGTTGTCACCCGCTGCTTGCCGGACCGCCGGCAGGGCGATCGCGCGCGCCTATACTCGCGCCGCGAGGCGGAACCGCGCGTGGACGCACCTCATTCGGAGGCGCTCGAGCTCGAGTCGCCGGCGGCAGCGACGGCCGACGGCGCACGCCTGCCGCTGCCCACCAGCATCTTCGGCCATCGCCTCTACTACGGCTGGTACATCGTCGCGGTCGCGTTCGTCGCGTCCATGATGTCGGCCGGCGTGCAGGCATACACGCTCGGGGTGTTTCTCAAGCCGATGACGGCCGACCTGGGCTGGACGCGTACGGACATCTCGCTCGGGCAGACTGTGTCGACGGTGGTCGGTGCAGGCCTCGGGGTCCTGATCGGTTCCACGCTGGACCGCCGCGGCGGTCGAGCGCTGATGATCGCGGGCGCGGTGGTGAGCGGCCTGGGCTTCATCGCGCTCGGGCAGGTGCACGAGCTGTGGCACTACTACGCCGTGCGCGGCGGGCTGATCACGGTCGGCAGCGTGGGCATGGGTGCGCTGGTCGTGAACGTGGCGCTCTCCAACTGGTTCGTGCGCATGCGCGGCCGCGCGATCGCGATTGGGGCGATGGGCATCTCGGTGGCCGCGCTCGTGCTCCCGTCGCTGTCCACACGGGTGATCGACGCGTTCGGCTGGCGCGCGGCGTGGGCCGTGATCGGGGTCTTGATCTGGCTGATCGTGATCCCGCTCGTCGCGCTGGCGATGCGCCGGCGCCCCGAAGATCACGGCCTCGCGCCGGACGGCGATCGCACTGGGGCGCCACCACGCCACCTACGGGTGTTCGAGGCGGGGGACGTGCGCTGGACACGGAGGGCGGCCGCGCGCACCCCGACGCTGTGGTTGCTGATCCTCACGTTTGGCTTCGCGAACACCGGGCTCGGTGCGTTGCTGCTGCACCTCGTCCCGTATCTGACCGATCTTGGCTTCTCGCCGGGTACGGCCGCCGTGGGCTTCAGCATGATCGGGCTGGCCGGGCTGGTGTCGAAGCCGTTGTGGGGCCTTGCCCTCGAGCGCATCGCGACCCGCTACTGCGCGAGCGCGGAGTTCCTGCTGATGTCCGCCGGGATCGCCCTGATCGTGC
>JBBDXH010000102.1:0-4602 GCA_040902395.1 Dehalococcoidia bacterium | reverse complement strand
GCGGCCGCGATCCCTCACGCGTGAGAACCACGGCTCGGCCCGCGTACACAGCGGCTTGCCAGCCGCCGCTTGCCGGGAGCCGCGGGGAGCCACCGGGAACCGCCGGAGCCGCCGGGAGCCGCCGGGAGCCGCCGGGAGCCGCCGGGAACCGCCGGAGCCGCCGGGAGCCGCCGGGAACCGCCGGGAGCCGCCGGGAGCCGCCGGCACCGTCGTGCGGCCGACGTGCGCGCGCCCGGCGTTATCCCTCGCCCGTCAGGAACCGCCGCGGCACCTCGCGCATCATGGTGTCGATTGCGTCCTGGCCGACGCCGTCGGCGAGCAGCGCCGGAATGCCCGTGCGCGTGAGGAAGAGCAGCCCGTCCGGGTTGTAGCCGTCGGACGGCGGCTCCGACATCCCTGCCGGCACCATGCGCGTCGCCGAGGCGTCGTGGCCGAGCATGAGGCGCGGCGCCCAGCCGCGGTCGACGAGCGCCTTCGTCGCGGCATTGCGTTCCCGCCAGCCCGGCCGGGGCGGGCGGCCGGGGTAGCGGTCCATCGAGACGTACACGCCCTGCTGGAGCAGCCACTCGAGGTACTCGACGTTCGTCGTGTCCGCGCTGTGGCCGATGCAGACGCGATCCATCTGCGCGCCTTCCTCCTGGAAGATGCGCACCTGCTCGCGGCCCTGCTCACCCTGCGCCCAGTGGTGCGTGCTGATCGGGCAGCCCGTGCGCTTCGACGCGCGCGCCGCGGCGCGGAGCACTCGCTCGTGCGCGGGCGTGAGCTCGCCCTCGTCGTTCGCGACCTTGATCGCGCCGGCCTTGATCGTCGTGTCGTCGATGCCGACCTCGATCTCGCGCACGAAGATGTCGGCGCTCTCGTCGATGTCGCGCAGCGCGAACGAGCGCGGCACGTCGCGCCAGATGCCGGTCGCGACGACGACCTGCATCCCCGAGGCCGCGGCCACGTCCGCGATCAGGCGGACATCCCGGCACAGGTCGGGAGTGGTGAGGTCGATGAGGGTGTCGACGCCCTCGGCCTTCGCCTCGCGCAGCGAGGCGATCGCACGTTCGCGTGTGCGATCCCGGTCGAACATCCACGGGTAATGGTGGGCGTCCTCGCCGCTGCTCGTCACCACGTGCTCGTGGCTGAGCGTGAAGCCGAGCGCCGATCCGTCGATCGGCCCGAGCGCCGTCTCGACCGTGGCCATGAGCTGCCTCCTCGCGTGCGTCCGCAGAGCGCCGGCGGATCCGGCGCGGGGACGCGCGCATGATGGCACCCGCGAGCCGTCAGGGGGCGCATGGACGACGCGCGCAGCCTCAGAACGCGGCGAGCACCTGGCCCCCCAGCGCCGCGAACACCACCACGAGCCACGGCGGGAACCGCCACACCTGGAGCAACGCGAAGGCGGCCAGTGCGAGCGCGAAGTCCCCGGGCTCGAAGATCGCACTCGTCCAGACCGGGTCGTAGAGCGCCGCGCCGAGGATGCCGACGACGGCAGCGTTGATCCCCCGCAGCGCCGACTGGAACGCGCCGCGCCGGCGGAGCACATCCCACAGCGGGAGCGTGCCGGCCACGAGCAGGAACGACGGCAGGAAGATCCCGGTCAGCGCGATGGTGGCGCCAAGCCAGCCGTTGGGCGCGGGGCCCGCGACCGTTCCCAGGTACGCCGCGAACGTGAAGAGCGGCCCGGGCACCGCCTGCGCGGCGCCGTAGCCGGCGATGAAGTCGTCCTGCGTCACCCACTCCGGGACGACCTCCGCCTGGATCAGCGGCAGCACCACGTGGCCGCCACCGAACACCAGCGAGCCGACGCGATAGAACGAGTCGAACAGCGCGAGCGCCTGTGACCCCACGAACTGCCGCGTGATCGGCAGCGCGATCAGCAAACCGAAGAACAACACCCATGCCAGGCCCACCAGCCAACGCGGTACCGGAACGTGCAGGCGGTCTCCGCCGTCGGCGGTGTCGCGCGCGGCGAACATCTGCCATCCGGCGATCCCCGCGACGACGATCACGCCGATCTGCGAAACAGCCGTCTGCCAGCCGACGACGACGATGGCCGCGAGGATCGCAATCGTCGCGCGCGGCCGGTCGGGCGCGAGGTTGCGCGCCATCCCCCACACCGCCTGCGCGACGACGGCTACCGCGACGATCTTCAGCCCGTGCAGCCAGCCCGCGTCGGCGATGTCGAACGCCTGCAGCCCCAGGCCGAAGAGCACGAGCGCGATCGCGGAAGGGAGCGTGAAGCCGAGCCAGGCGACGATGCCGCCGAGCAGCCCGGCGCGCAGCATGCCGATGCCGATGCCGACCTGGCTGCTCGCGGGCCCGGGAAGGAACTGGCAGAGCGCGACGAGGTCCGCGTAGACGGCCTCGTCCAGCCAGCGCCGGCGCTCCACGTACTCCTGGCGGAAGTAACCGAGGTGCGCGATCGGCCCGCCGAAGGAGGTCAGGCCGAGCCGCGTCGAGACGAGCAGCAGCTCGAGCAGCGATCCACGCCGACGCTCGCCCGGCGCGGCGGTGGCGGTCGTCGCGTCGTCGCTCAGCGTCGCGTCCTCTCGCACGCGGCCATGCCGCGGCTCCCCGGGTGGTCGGAGCGCTGTGGGAGGGGGCCGGTCACGCCGGCCCGTTCAAATCACCGGTCAGTTCGTGTACGTGTCCGCCTGGACGACCTGGTAGCCGGAGCGGGTGACGTCGTCTTCGGAGCGGAGTGTGTTGGGCGCGTAGTCGCGCGGGACGATCACGTAGTGGTAGCGCCAGATCGGACTGTAGTGCTCGTCGCCGGGGCGGGAGTCGTAGATGCCGTACTGCTCGGGGACGCGCTCGGGGCGGCCGTCGTTGCCGTCGAGCGAGTAGACAACCACGAACTCCTTCGCCCACCTCGTCTGATCGGGATCCACGTGGACGATGCCGAGCGGCATCGCCCATACGACGTCGCCGCGCACCCAGCGCGGTCCAACGCGTTGGCGATGGGGGTTCGAATAGGTGAGCTCGGGCGCGGCAACGGGGTCACGATCGTCGCGGCTGTAGTGCAGTCCGCCGGTGGGATCGGTCGTCATCAACGTGCCTCCCGTACTGCGACGGCCGCTCCGCGATCCCGCCGTTACGATGGCGCCGTACACGAGACGGCGGCGCGGCCGGGAGCATACGTATTATCGGTGACCGATACAATCCTCCGTGAGTTCTTCCTCGGCTTCGTCCGGATCCACATCCTCCACCACGCGGCGGAGGAGGGGGTCTACGGGCTGGGCATGATCGAGGAGCTCGCGCGACACGGCTACAGCCTCAGCCCCGGCACGATGTACCCGTTGCTCCACGCGATGGAGCGTGCGGGGTACCTCGACCGTGAACAGCGCCACGTCAACGGCCGCCCCCGGAAGTACTACACGGTCACTGCGCGCGGCCGGGAGGTGCTGGCCGAAGCCCGGCTCAGGATCGCGGAGCTCACCGGTGAGGTGAGCGCCCGGCGCGACCGCTGACGCGCCACCGGTGCAGGGCGCCCGGCCCGTCCCGGAGCGGGGAACCGCCTCGCGCCCGCCGTCCGCGCACCCCGTACCATGCCGACCGCACCAGCCGGCGAACGCGAGGATCGGGGGCGCAATGCGCGGGGTGACGAACACCGGCAACCGCACGGTCGAGGTGCGCGATTTCGCAGATCCGCACGCCGGACCGGGCGAGGCCGTCGTGCAGATTCGCGCGGCGGGGCTGTGCGGAAGCGACCTGCACAGTTATCGAGGCGACCGCGTCACCGGCCTCGTGAACGGCCACGAGCCGTGCGGGGTGATCGCCGAGCTCGGCGCGGGCTCGCCTCCCGGCCTCGCGATCGGCGACCGCGTGATGGTGCACCACTACGCCGGCTGCGGCGTGTGCGAGACGTGCACGATGGGCTACGAGCAGCTCTGCCTGCGCGGCAACTCCGTCACGTTCGGCGGCGTCACCGGCCACGGCGCGAACTCGGAATACATGCTCGTCCCCTCGCGCACGCTCGTGCCGCTCCCGGACGAGCTGTCGTTCGAGCAAGGCGCGGCCGTCGCGTGCGGCACCGGGACCGCCTGGAACGGCCTGCGCAAGATGGAAGTCTCCGGCCGCGACACCGTCGCGGTCTTCGGCCAGGGCCCGGTGGGGCTGAGCGGGACGCTGTGCGCGAAAGCGATGGGGGCACGCGTGATCGCCATCGACGTCATCCCGGAACGGCTGCGCCTGGCGAAGGAGCTCGGCGCCGACCACGTGATCGACGCCTCTGCCGGCGACGCCGTCGCAGCGGTGCGCGAGCTGACGAGCGGCGGCGCGAGCGCCGGGCTGGAGACGTCGGGCAACGCCGGCGCCCGGGCGCAGGTGCTCCGAGCGCTGCGTCCGTTCGGCCGCGCCTGCTACGTCGGACTGGGCAGTCCGAACAGCGCAGAGATCGACTTCGCCAGTCTGATCCTCAACGTCACGACCGTCTACGGCTCGTGGACGTTCAGCAAGTCCGAGCTGATCGAGATCGCGCGCTTCATGGTCGAGGCAAAGGTGCCCCTCGAGCGGATGTTCACGCATCGCTGGTCGTTGGAACAGGCGGAGGAGGCCTTCCGCCTCTTCGACAGCGGCGCCACCGGGAAGTGCGTCTTCGTCCTCGACGCGTGA
>JBBDXH010000101.1:391-4620 GCA_040902395.1 Dehalococcoidia bacterium | reverse complement strand
CCCGCCGGGGCGTCGGTGGCGGCGTCGTGGGTGTTGCCCGCGAGGGCCGCCTCGACCGCAGGCATGCGCCGCGCGGACGACGTGAGCCCCGTGATGGCGACCCGCGCCGCACGGCAGACGCCGCCGTCCACCTCGAGCGCCGCCGCAACGCCGACGAGCGCGAAGTGCGACGCGCGCTGGTGCAGCTTGGCGTATGCGCTGACCGGCGCGGGCGCGAAGCGGATCGCCTCGATCAGCTCGTCGTCCGCGAGCGCCGTCGTGAACAGGTCCTGGAAGAAGTCGCCCACGGCGATCGTGCGACGGCCGCCCGGGCCCACGACGTCAATCTGCGCGTCGAGCGCGAGCATCGGCGCCGGCAGGTCGGCCGCGGGGTCTGCGTGCGCGAGGCTCCCGCCGATCGTGCCGCGGTTGCGCACCTGCGGATCGCCGACCTGGCCGGCGGCATCGGACACCGCCGGCGCCTGCCGGCGGAGCACATCGGACGCCGCAAGGGTGGCGTGCGTGGTCGTCGCGCCGACCGCGATCGGGTTGCCTTCGCGCACGCCGGCGAGCCCGGGGATGCGCGCGATGTCGATCAGCACCTCGGGCTGGCTCAGGCGGAACTTCATGAGCGGGACCAGGCTGTGACCCCCGGCGAGCAGGCGCCCTGAGCCGTCCGCCTCGCGCAACATCGCCACCGCTTCGTCGATGGTCGCGGCGCGCCGGTACTCGAACTCGGTCGCGATCACGACGCGCCTCCTTGCATCAGCCGCCACACTTTCTCGGGCCGCATCATCATGTCGAGGTGCTTCACCCCGAACGGGCTGAGCGCGTCGACCACGGCGTTCACGATGCACGGCGTCGAGCCGATCGTCCCGGCCTCGCCGATGCCCTTCGCGCCGAGCGGGTTGACGGGCGATCGCGTCTCGGTGTGCGAGAGCTCGAAGCGCGGGAAGTCGGACGCGCGCGCAATCGCGTAGTCCATGAACGACCCGGTCACGAGCTGCCCATCTTCGTCGTAGACGACCTCTTCGATCAGCGCCTGCCCGATGCCCTGTGCCAGCCCGCCGTGGATCTGCCCGCGCACGATCAGCGGGTTCACCACCGTCCCGCAGTCGTCCACGCCGACGAACTTCCGGATCGCGATCTCGCCGGTGTCGCGGTCGACCTCGACCATCGAGATGTAGCAGCCGAACGGGAACGTCGCGTTCGAGGGCTCGAAGAAGGCCTCGTCGCTCAGGCCCGGCTCGGGCACATCGGGCGGCATCGGTACCGGGCGGTAGGCGTACGCGGCGACGTCGGCGAAGGGCAGCCCGCTGCCGGGGACGCCGCGCACGGAGACCATCTTGTTCTCGAAGACCATGTCCTCGGCCTTCGCCTCCAGCAGGGCGGCGGCGAAGCGCGACATCTTCTCCTTGACCTTGCCCGA
Source organism: Dehalococcoidia bacterium (assembly GCA_040902395.1). Lineage (GTDB taxonomy): Bacteria > Chloroflexota > Dehalococcoidia > UBA2979 > UBA2979 > VGNK01. Next base: position 3,212 of record JBBDXH010000101.1, on the reverse strand, counting down.
CGCCATCATCAGCGCCGCCCCGCCCACGGCCTGCGAGCGGCTGCCGTAGGTGCCGAGCCCGTGGCGCACGATCGCGGTGTCTCCGTGGAGGATGTTGATGTCGTCCATCGGCACACCGAACTCGTCGGCGAGCATCTGGGCGAATGTCGTCTCGTTGCCCTGGCCGTGCGGCGAAGCGCCGGTGGTCGCGGTGATGTGACCCGAGCGCTCGATCGTCACGCTGGCGTGCTCCCACCCGCCGGAGGGCAGCATCGCCGACGGCCCGAGCCCGCAGATCTCGACGTAGAACGCGAGCCCGAGCCCGACCACGCGGCCCTCCGCGCGCGCCGCATCACGCTCCGCGACCAGCTGCTGCCAGCCGGAGGCCTGGAGCGCCTTGTCCAGCGCCGGCTCGTAGTTGCCGGAGTCATAGGTCAGCCCGGTCTGCGTCGTGAAGGGGAAGCGATCCGGCTGGATGAAGTTCTTGCGGCGCAGCGCGCCGGGGTCCATCCCGATCTCGTGAGCGAGCATGTCCATCGCACGCTCGAGGAAGTAGATGCCCTCGGGGCGGCCGGCGCCGCGGTAGGCGTCGGTGGGGTTCTTGTTGGTGAACACCTCGGTGATCGTGCTGCGCACCGCCGGGATGTCGTACACGCCGTTGAGCATCGCCTGCGTGAGCGTGGGGATCGCCGCCGTGAGCAGCATCTCGTACGCGCCGATGTCGGCGACGATGCGCATGCGCACGCCGAGCACGGTGCCGTCGCGCTTCGCCGCGAGGTCCACGTCGGCGAGCAGGTCGCGGCCGTGGGTCGCGGTCATGAACGACTCGGAGCGGTCCTCGATCCACTTCACGGGGTGGCCGAGCCGCCGCGAGACGACGGCGGCGACGTAGTCCTCGCCGTAGACGTTGATCTTGCTGCCGAAGCCGCCGCCCACCTCGGGGGCGACCACGCGCACCTGGTGCTCGCCGAGGCCGGTCACGGCGGCGATCAGCGTCTTCATGATGTGCGGGTTCTGGGTCGAACCCCAGACGGTGAGGTACTCCTTGCCCGGCTCGTAGTGCGCGATCACGCCGCGCGGCTCCATCGGCACCGGCGCCAGGCGCTGGTTCGTCATGCGCTGCGAGATCACGACCTCGGCCTGGGCGAACGCGCGATCGATCGCCGCGTCGTCGACCGCGCCCGTCGCGGCATCCACGCCTGTGCCGGACGGGACGAGCGCGACCGCGAGGTTGTTCGCGAAGCCGTCGTGCACGAGCGCCGGCTGTCCGCTCATCGCGCGCTCGACGTCGACGACAGCGGGCAGCTCCTCGATCTCGACGCTGATCGCGTCGATCGCGTCCCGCGCGACGTAGCGGTCGCGCGCCACGACCACCGCGACTGGCTCGCCGACGAAGCGCACCTTGTCATGCGTCACGGGGTAGTGATCGGGCGCCGGGAAGGGCGTCCCGATCGGCATCGGCGGCATCATCTCCTTGAGCTGCGCGCCGGTGAGCACGAGCGTGACGCCGGGCATCGCCTCGGCCGCGGCGGTGTCGATGCGCACGATCCGCCCGTGCGCGACGTCGCTGCGCTTGAACGCCATGTGCAGCATGCCGGTGAGCTTGATGTCGTCGACGTACGTCGCGCGGCCCTGGATCAGCCGCGGATCTTCGCGCCGCTTCACGCGCTGGCCGACGAGCTGCGTGGGGGTGCCTGCGGGCATGGTGGTGGTCATGATTACTGCCCCCGCTCGGCCGCGTACTGGACCGCATTCACGATGTGCTCGTACCCCGTGCAGCGACAGAGGTTGCCGTCGAGCCCGCGCCGGATCTCGTCCTCGCTGGGGTGGGGGTTCTGCTTCAGCAGGTACGCGGCAGCCATGATCATGCCGGGCGTGCAGTAGCCGCACTGGAGCCCGTGCTCCTCCCAGAAGCCCTCCTGCATCGGGTGCAGCACCCCGTCGCTCGCGAGCCCCTCGATCGTCGTGACCTCGGCGCCGTCCGCCTGGACGGCGAACAGCGTGCACGACTTCGCGCTCTCGCCGTCGATGAGCACGGTGCACGCGCCGCACTGGCTCGTGTCACAGCCAACGTGCGTGCCGGTCAGACCGAGACGCTCGCGCAGCCAGTGCACGAGCAGCAGGCGCGGCTCCACCTCCTCGCTGTGCGTCTCGCCGTTCACGCCGATGGTGACGGCTACGTTCGAGGCCATACGCGGTCCCCCCTTCACTCGCGGCCGGCCACGCCCCCGCAGGCGCTCAACCGGGTCGCTGTACGAGCTGTGCTTCGAAGCCTTCGAAGAAGCGATCGGCCATCATGCGCGCGGCGTTGCCGATCAGCCGGCTGCCGAGCCGCGAGATCACCCCGCGGGCCTTCACGTCCGCCACGTAGCGGAGCCGCGTGCCATCGCCGTCGTCCTCGAGCGTGATCGTCGCGTCGCCCTCGGCGCCGCCGCCCATCCCGGAGCCGCCCGCGACCAGACGATAAGACGACTCCGGCTGCGCCTCGCTCATGCGCACATGACCTGCGTACGTGCCCCGGATCGCGGAGATGCCGACCTTGACGCGCAGGTCGTATTCATCGGGGCCGGTCTGGACGAACTCCTCGCAGCCCGGGATCGCGGCACGGAGCATTTCCGGGTCCAGCAACGCCGTCCACACCCGGGACCGCGGCGCGTCGAGGCGCCGTTCACCGCTGATCTCCATGTGATCGCCCCGTTCCCGTCTCCGCCCCGTCGTGGGAGCCGGTGGAGTCTAACGCACCGCTTGGCGCGCGGGTGTGCGGGCTCAGCAGTGCGGGCGAGGGCGCCACCGACGCGAAGAGGCCCGGCGCGAGCCCCGCCACTTAACCGCCCCAAGGGCC
>JBBDXH010000101.1:0-381 GCA_040902395.1 Dehalococcoidia bacterium | reverse complement strand
GGGTATGTGGCGGGGCTCTAGCCGGGCCTCTTCACCGCGCGAAGGGCCTCGCGTCGGTCAACTCACTTGACGAGCGCGATCAACGATCCCGCCGGCACGAGTGCCGGGTACTGGCGGGTGAACCCGCTGTTCACGAACGCCGGCGCGCCGGGAATCAGCGTCACGGGCCGGCCGCCGACGAACACCGTCGCCGAGATCGCGCCGACGGCGCTCGTTGAACTGGACAGCTGCTCCACCGTGCCACCGCCGAAGGAGACGAGCGACACTCCGCGCGGGCTCACCGCGCCCTGGAAGCGAGTGGCGGCAATCAATGAGTCCGGGATGAAGAAGTCGAATTCGGGCGTGGCCGCACCCGCCGGCAGGACGAAGCCCACGGGTGCC
>JBBDXH010000100.1:2520-4621 GCA_040902395.1 Dehalococcoidia bacterium | reverse complement strand
GAACGCGAGCGCCACCCAACCGGCCCCCGCCGGCGCCACGACCATCACCAGCCACGCGACGAGCGGCATCGACTCCGTCCTCCCGCTGCGACCGCCGGCCGGGCGGTGCTCCACCGCGTCACGGTATCGTCATCGGGAGATCGTGATCCGCGAACGGAGCCCCCTGTGCCGGCGAGCCGCGCCGTTCCACGCGCACGCCTGCCCCGCGGCCTCGCCGCCGGCGCCGCACTCGCGGTGCTGTGCGCGTGCGCCTGGCTCGGCGCCACGGTCGCGCGCGCGCAGTCGGGCGGCGAGCGCATCCACGGCTATGACGTCGCCGTCGTGATCGAAGGCAACGGCGCGCTCACCGTCACCGAGACCATCGAGTACGACTTCGGCGCGGCCGAGCGACATGGCATCCTCCGCGACGTCCCCGTGCGCACCCGGTACGACGACGAGCATGACCGCGTGCTCCCGCTCACGGTGCTGGAGGTCAGTGCGACCGCCGGGGCGTCCGCCGACTACCGCGTGGAGCACGCGGGCGGGAGCGTGAAGCGGATCCGCATCGGTGATCCGGACCGCACGGTCGACGGACGGCACACCTACACGATCCGCTACCGGCTCGACGGGGTGCTCAACGGCTTCGCGGACCACGACGAGCTCTACCTCAACGCCATCGGCCCGGGCTGGGACGTGCCGATCGACCGCGCGTCGGTCACGGTGACCGCGCCGGGCGCCGTCACCCGCGTTGCCTGCTTCGCCGGCCCCGTGTTCTCGCGCCTGGCCTGTGACGACAGCGGGCCGCCCGCCGGCAACGTCGCGCAATTCGCACACGGCGGGCTGCAGGCGGGCGAGGCGTTCAGTGTGGTCGTCGCGTTTCCAACCGGCCTCGTGCCGGCGCCCGCGCCGATCCTCGAGCAGCGCTGGAGCCTGCGACGCGCCTTCGCGCTCACACCGCTGACGGTCGGCGCCGCGGTCGTGCTCGCGCTCCTGCTGGCGGGCGGGATCACGCGCCTCGTCTGGGTCGCGGGTCGAGATCGCCGCTACACGGGATCGCCCGTGGACGTGGCGTTCGGCACGCCGGAGGGCGAGGAGCAGCCGGTCGGCCTCTTCGACGGCGGTCCGTATCCAGTCGAATACGAGTCGCCGGATGGCATCCGACCGGGCCAGGTCGGGACGCTGATCGACGAGCACGCGAACCCGCTCGACGTGACCGCGACGATCGTGGACCTCGCGGCGCGCGGACATCTGCGGATCGAGGAGATCCCGAAGCGGGGCCTGTTCGGCTCGACCGACTGGCGGCTCCACCGCCTCGAAACGCCCGGCGAGCTGGTGCCGTACGAGCAGCTGCTGATCAACCACCTCTTCGCCGACGGCGACGAAGTGGAGCTCTCCGCCCTCAAGCGCAAGTTCTCGGAGGAACTCCAGGAGGTCGTGGAGGCCCTCTACGCCGACGTGGTCGCGCGCGGCTGGTTCCGCCGGAGCCCGTCACGCACGCGCGCGCTCTGGCTGGGCATCGGTCTGGGCGTGCTCGCGGCGGGCGTCGCCCTCACCGTCGCCGCGATCGCACTGACCGGGTTCGCGGTCGTGCCGCTGCCGGTCGTGGGCGCGGGGATCGCGCTCACGATCTTGCACCGCGCGATGCCGCGGCGGACGGCGCGCGGCACCGCCGCGCTCAGCCGCGTGCGCGGCTTCCGGCGCTTCATCGAGGAGGCGGAGAAGGAGCCGGCGCGCTTCGCGGAGCGCGCGAACCTGTTCTCGGAGTACCTGCCGTACGCGATCGTCTTCGGCTGTACCGAGCGCTGGGCGAAGGCATTCGCCGGGCTCGCGGAGCCGCCGCCGACTCGCTGGTACACGTCCACGAACACGTTCTCGGTGATCGCCTTCGCAAGCGCGATCGACGGCTTCTCGACGACGAGCGCGGGCATGATCGCCAGCACACCCGCCGGATCCGGGAGCAGCGGATTCGGTGGAGGCGGCTTCTCCGGCGGCGGCATGGGCGGGGGTGGCGGCGGGAGCTGGTAGCCGGCGGCCACGCCGGCGCGGGCCCGCATCGGCCGGCGCCGACACGGTCGCGGGCGACCAGCGCCACGCCGGGCCGGGGGTTTTTAACCCCCCCGAC
>JBBDXH010000100.1:0-2510 GCA_040902395.1 Dehalococcoidia bacterium | reverse complement strand
GCGCCCCCCCCCCCCCCCCCCCCCGACCCGTGTGAGCGGCGAACGGCGAACGTTAGTTTGCCGCCGGACTCCGCTGCCAGAACTTCCACCACGGCACGCCACCTGCGGCGGCGGCAGCGGGCCGCGTGAAGTCGCTGCCCGCGAACCGGGGCACGTGTCGCACGAGCGACGGGATCAGCTCGAACAGCGCTGTGACCTCGCCCGGCGCGAGGTCGGTCTTCGCCACGGTCTGCACGATGCGCGCTCTGCGCATCGCCATGTCCGCTCCGAGCGCGTCGAAGACCGTGTCATAGCCGCGCGCGAGCAGCCGCGCGCGCTCCACGTCTTCCTGCGCGATCGCGACCCACGTGCGGAGCCGGCTGATCGTGAACGGCCGGAGCGCCGCGTCGTCCAGCGCATACTCGGCCGTGATCATGTCCCGCAGCGCCTCGAGGCGCGGCGCCTCCTCGAGCGCAAGCACGGAGATCAGGTGCTCGTGCATGCCGCGCTCGCGGGCGGCCTGGTCCAGACCGGCCAGGTCCGACCACACCCGTCCGTCGTCAGTGGCCATATGTCATCCTCCCCTGCATCCACGCGCTGTGGGCCGAAGGATCGCAGGTGAGTCGCAAGGCTCTCGCCAGATCGTGCTCAGGCTGTCTCAGGATCGCTGTCGAAGCGCGGCAAGATCAGCCGGACGACCGTCCCGCCGGGGCGCGAGCTGACACTGAGTTCCCCGCGGTGCATGTGCGCAATCCGCTCCGCGATCGCGAGGCCCAGCCCCGTCCCGCTCGGGAAGAGCAAGCGCGCACGGTAGCCGCGGAAGAAGCGATCACGCGCGCGCTGCACCTCCTCCGCGGACAGCCCGATCCCCGTGTCCTCCACCTCGACGATCGCCAGCTCGTCCGGCGCGGCCAGGGTGCGCACGGTCACGCGACCGCCGGCGGGGGTGTAGCGCGTCGCGTTCTCGACCAGCTCCGCAATCACGTCGCGGAGCTGCTGCGCGTCGCCGCTCACCTCGATGGTGGGCCCGGGCTCGAGCACGAGCGCGAGCGCGGAGGTGGTCGCGCGCGCCTGCTCGACGACCTCCGCGACGAGTCGCGTCAGGTCGACGATGCTCCAGTCGCCCGTCGCGTTGTCGTCGTCGCGTGCGAGCAGCAGCAACCCGCCGACGGTGCGTGCCATGTGCTCGAGCGCGGCGCGCACGTGGCCGAGCGCCTCGCGTCGCTCCGCGTCGCCGCTGCCGTCGTCGAGCAGATCGACGTTCCCGCGCAGCACCGCGAGCGGTGTACGCAGCACGTGCGACGAGTCGGCCAGGAACGCGCGCTCGCGTTCGAGCTGCTCGCGCTGACGCCCGATCAGGTCGCTGATCGCCGTGCCCAGTTCGCGGACCTCGACGCTCCCGCTCGGGGGCACCGTGATCGCGCGGTGGAACCCGGACGCCGCCGTTGCCCGGACCTGTTCGGCGAGGCCGGTGATCGGCCGCGCGACCCAGCGCGAGAGCAGGAGCGTGGCCGAGATCGTCACGACCAGACCGGTCGCGCCCGCGGCTGCCACCAGCAAGGCCAGCTGGCGCGTGTTTGGTCCGACGCCGGGGATGGGCGTGGCCGCGACGATGAAACCGATCAGCGTGCCGTCGTCCGCACGCACGGGCTCCGTGATCACACGCACGCGGCTCCGCGTCATCGTCGCGGTGGAGAACCGCGCACCATCCTCGTGCAGTGGCCGGCCCGCGGGAATCACGCGCGCGCCGAGCACTGAAGCGCTCGCCAGGACGCGTCCCGACGGATCGCGGAACTCCACGAACTGCGAGGCCGAGGCCAACTCGTCGACGACACGCGCCGGCGAAAGCGCGCCGCTGCCGATGCGGCGCGCCGCCTCGTCGGCGACGCTCCCCAGGTTGTCATCGACGGCGGTTTCCACCCAGCTCGTCGTCACGATCAGCGTGGCGCTCATGACCGCGATGGAGGTGGCGAGGAACAACGCGCTGAAGGCCAGCGCGACGCGCGTGGAAAGACGCGTCCCGATCACCGGAGGGTGAACCCGATCCCCCGCACCGTCTGCACGATGCGCCGCTCGCCGCCGGCTTCGAGTTTGCGGCGGAGGTTCGTCACGTGCGAATCGAGCACGCTGTCGTCCATGACGCCGACGTCCGGCCATACCGCCGAGGCAAGGCTGTCACGCGCGACCACGCGATCGGCGCGCCGTGCCAGCACGTCGAGGATGTCGAACTCCGTGCGCGTCAACGCCACCTCGCGCGCGCCGCGAACCACGCGCCGCCGGTCCAGGTCGATGCGCAGATCGTCGTACGTGAGCTCGCGCGTGCCCGGCGGACGACGGCGCAGCACCGCTTCGATACGCGCGACCAACTCGTCGAGATCGAACGGCTTCACCACGTAGTCGTCTGCGCCAACGCGCAGGCCCTGCACACGGTCGGATACGGCGTCGCGCGCGGTCAGCATGATCACCGGCACACGCTCGATCTCCTGGAAGCGCGTGCACAGCTCCAGCCCGTCGATGTCGGGCAGGCCGAG
>JBBDXH010000099.1:0-4623 GCA_040902395.1 Dehalococcoidia bacterium | reverse complement strand
AGGCCGCGTTCGCGCTCCGGCGAGCGGACGGCACCCTTGCCGTCCGCCTCCCGATCTCCCCGCGGCCGCGAGACTCCGGAGTCCGCGTTCGCGCTCCGGCGAGCGACCGTCGGACCCCGCGCAGACCGTCCGCTCGGCGAGGCGGCCGCTCGCACGCTACAGCGGTCGCCAGCGGTAGCCCGTGTCCACGCGTTCGAGCTTGCCGAGCGTGAGGATCGGGAAGTGCCCGCCGGTGACGATCGCGTCCTTCTCGACGGCGAGCGCGGCGAGCTTCTGGCGCGAGCGCTGCGACTCCGCGGGGTCGAGATCGACGCCGGGGATCCAGTTGTGGTGCTCGAGGTGCGCGGGGTGGTGGGCTGCGTCGCCGGCGATCAGCAGGTGCTCGCCCTGCGATGCGAGCATGAGCGAGGTGTGCCCCGGGGTGTGGCCCGGCGTCGGCACGGTGGTCAGCCCCGTGGTGACGTCGATCTCGCCGTCGAAGGTGGCGACGCGCCCGGACGCTTGCAGCGAGGTCACGGCGCGCCGCGCAGCGGCCGCCATCGGGTTCTGATCCGCGGCGCTCCCCAGCCAGTAGTCCATCTCCACACGCGAGACGAAGAAGATCGCCTTCGGGAACGTCGGTGCACCGTCGGCGTCGAGATTCCAGCCGACGTGGTCGCCGTGCAGGTGGGTGTGCACCACCATGTCGATCTCGTCGAGGGCGACGCCGAGGTCGCGGATGCGGTCGAGCAACTGCCCGCCCCCGGCCATGCCCATCTCGCGCGCCGGCGGGCCGTAGCCGGTGTCGATCAGCACGGTGCGCGTGCCGCCGCGGATGAGAAAGCTGCCGAAGTTGAAGGGTACGGGGTGCTCGGCGTTCGCGATGCCGAGCGCGCGCGTCCATTCGGCGGCGTCGATGCCGTGGAAGAAGCCACCGAGCGCACGCTCGGGCGCACCGTCAGACAGCGCGGCGACCGTGAGCTTCCCCAGCTGGAAGGTCTCGCTGAGCTTCGGCATGGCCTCGCCTTTCGTGCGGCGCGCCCGGGCGCGGGACGGCCGGCCGAGGATAAGGCTTGCTGCTGATTCCGAGCCGAACCTATGATGCCGCGCACTTCTCATGCCCCGCCCGGGGCGCCATCCGCCGAGGAACACGGACACGTTCGCGCCGTCCCTCGGGGCGAGGATCGACGTATGCCGACACCGACCGCGTTCTTCCAGGGGGCATTCGTTCCGCTCGAGCAGGCCAAGGTCGGCGTCATGACGCACGCCTTCAACTACGGGACCGCCGTATTCGAAGGCATCCGCGGCAACTGGAATGCCGAGCAGGACGAGCTCTACCTGTTCCGGGTCCGCGAACACATCGAGCGGCTGCGGCAGAGCTCGAAGATCATGCGCCTGTCGCTCCGCTTCACCGACGACGAGATCGTGTCAACGGTGCGTGAGCTGGCCGAGCGCAACGGCTACCGCGAGGACGTCTACATCCGGCCGATGGTCTACAAGTCGTCAGAGGCCGTGGGCGTGCGCATGCACAACCTGGACGACGATTTCCTGCTCTTCGTCACGCCGTTCGGGGCGTATCTCGACCCGGAGGCGGGCGCGCGGTGCGCCACCTCGTCGTGGCGGCGCGTGGACGACAATTCGATCCCGGCACGTGCGAAGGTCACGGGCCTGTACGTGAACAACGCCCTCGCGAAGACCGAGGCCCAGCTCAACGGCTTCGACGAGGCGATCATGCTCAACCAGGACGGCCACGTCTCCGAAGGCTCGGGCGAGAACATCGCGATCCTGCGCCACGGCCGGCTGATCTCGCCGGCGCCGCAGGACAACATCCTCGAGGGCATCACGCTCGACACGACGCTGGAGCTGGCGCAGCGCGAGCTCGGCATCGAGGTGGAGCGGCGCTCGATCGACCGTTCGGAGCTGTACATCGCGGACGAGATCTTCATGACGGGTACGGCGGCGCACGTCACGCCCGTGGTCGAAGTGGACCGCGTGCCGATCGGCGACGGCCGTCCCGGCCCGATCAGCAAGCGGCTCCAGAGCACGTACTTCCAGATGATCACGGGGCGCCTCCCGCAGTACCGCGAGTGGCTCACGGCCACGTACGACCGCTCACCGGGGGCGGCGAAGCCCTAGCGATGGCGGCCGTGCAAGCCCCGGCCGGCCGGGGCGCACCGCACGGCCGATTCGATCGATCACCTTCGGTCGCGATCCGGCGAGCGCGCGGGCAACTTCGACCCCACCTGCATGGGCGTGCGCTGTGACGCTCCGCGGCGGGGGCTGTACGGGCACCCCGGCCTGTCGGCCGAGGCTTGCCGTACACCTTCGAATCGTTGGCTCCTGCTTGCGGTCCGGAGCGCGGCAGGGGAACGTAGCCGCGTGCAGACGACGCGCATGCAGCCGGCCCCGACGACGTACGTGGAGTAGCCGCCGTGTTCTACCAGCCGCAACGCGCGCTCGGCTTGCTGGTCGGCGTGGTGCTCACGCTCTGGGCCGCCGGCATCGCGTTTCTGCTCTTCAACTACGGCCTGACCTCGGACATCCGGCTGGTCGCGATCGGCGCGTACATGGGCGCGGTGATTGCGACGGGGCTCACGCTGCTTTTCGCCTACTGGGCGTACGCGCTGGCGACGCTCTCGTACGCGCTCGACCGCAACGGCCTCGTGATCACCTGGGGCGCGACGCGCCAGGTGATCCCGCTCCAGGCGATCGAGCGGCTGGTGCCGGGCACGTCAGTGGGCGTGCCGCACGTGCGCGGGGTGACCTGGCTCGGCCACCACGTCGGCCGCGCGCAGATTCAACGCATCGGCGAGGTGCTCTTCTATTCGACACACCAGACGCCGGAGCAGGTGCTGTACGTCATGACGACGGAGCGCAACTACGCGATCTCCGTGGACGATCCGGCCGACTTCGCGCGGCACATCCAGATCCGCCTGGATCTCGGACCGACGGCGGTGGTCACGCACCACGTCGAACGGCAGGCCGCGTCGCTCCAGTCATTCTGGAACGACCGCGTGGCGCTCGCGCTGACCGCCGTCGCGCTCCTCGCGGGCGCGGCAGTCTGGGGCGTGGTCGCGCAGCGGTGGGTCGGTCTGCCGGAGACGTTCCAGTTGCACTTCCCACCGACCGAGACGTCGCCGATCGTCGAAATGGTCGGCCGTGCTGCGATCCTGGAGCTCCCCCGCGTCGCCTCGACGGTGCTCGCGCTCAACCTGGTGATCGGCGTCGCTCTCCACGCGTGGGAGCGCGCGGCCGGCTATGCGCTCCTGGCGTCGGCGGCAGCGCTGCAGATCGTGTTCATCGTGGCCATCGAGATCGCGCTGCGCGGCGTGTAGCCCGCCGGCGCGCTGCCTTTACAGCGCACGTAGGCTAGTGCTCGCCACACTGCCCTCGCACGATCCAGCCCTCGCGCGGGCCGGTGAAGGGACATCACATGGTCGAGAAGCTGGTGACAACCGAGTGGGTCGCCGCGCATCGGTCCGACCCGAACGTCCGCCTCGTCGAGGTCGACGTCGACACGGAGGCGTATAGCCAGGGACACATCGAGGGCGCGGTTGGCTGGAACTGGACCACCCAGCTCCAGGACGCGGTGCGTCGCGACATCATCCAGAAGGCAGACCTCGAGACGCTGCTCGGTCAGTCAGGCGTGGGCAGGGGCAGCCATGTCGTCCTCTACGGCGACAACAACAACTGGTTCGCCGCGTACGCGCTGTGGTTGCTCGAGCTGTACGGCCACGAGGACGTGTCGCTGATGGACGGCGGCCGCGTGAAGTGGCTCGCGGAGAACCGACCGACCACCACGGACGTGCCGTCGCCCGCGGCCGCGTCGTACTCGGCGAAGGAGCCGAACCTCGCGCTGCGCGCCCGGCGCGACGAGATGATCGCCGTCGCCACGGGCGGCGGGAAGCAGCTCGTCGACGTGCGCAGTCCGGATGAGTACACCGGCAAGATCCTCGCGCCTCCGGGCCTGAGCGAGACCGCGCAGCGCGGCGGCCATATCCCGGGCGCGAAGAACATCCCGTGGGCGCGCGCCGTGAACGAGGACGGCACGTTCAAGTCGGCCGACGAACTCCGCCAGCTGTACGCGAGCGCCGGGATCCGGGCCGAGGGCCCTGTGATCGCGTACTGCCGCATCGGCGAGCGATCCTCCCACTCGTGGTTCGTGCTCAAGCACATCCTCGGCATGCCGGACGTGAAGAATTACGACGGCTCGTGGACCGAATACGGCTCGATGATCGACGTGCCGATCGAGCGCTAGCACTCGGCGCAGCGGCACCCCGAATCCGTGAGTGAGGTCGGGCCGTCGGCGCTTTTTCGCTGTGAGCGCCCCGACGAGTCGCGGGAGCCGTGGCCGTGCGGGCGGAAGCAAGACCGCGGCGGGGGGCGGGGGCTGGTGAAGGCGATCGCGGGCACGCGGCGGCAGTGCGGGGTTGGCGACTACCGGGCGAGGGGGTGGACGGGCTCAGGCCGCGGCAGGCCAGGCCGCCCCGCGCAGGCGCGTCCAAGCCGGGCGGATCAGGGTCTCGAGGACGGGCGTCCGGAGTCGCATGAACGCGCCGCGGGCGTGGTGAACGACCCGCCCGAACTGCGTGAACACCGCGAAGCGCAGCCGCTTCGGGCGCGCGTGCCGCAGCTCCGGGTCGA
>JBBDXH010000098.1:0-4644 GCA_040902395.1 Dehalococcoidia bacterium | reverse complement strand
CGGAAATAGTATTCCGGAAATATATTGACAGAATCGATTCTCTTTCGTACAGTGACGACCGCCACGGATGGCAGAGGCACTTGCGAAAGGATTCGCTATGCGCACCGAGCGCGGCGCCGCCTGGGACTAGTCCCAGCACTGGTAGGACCGGCTACGAAGGACGAGGCCCGAGCAATAGGGCCTCGTCCGTGTCCGGCGTCGCTCGTGACTCGGATCAGTTGCGCCGCCCGCCGGTCCGGCGACGGCGGCGCTCGCGCCGACGGTTGACGTGCTCGGGGCGCTCCGTGGTCGGGGCCTTCGGCTCCGGGAGAGGTGGCGGCTTCGGACCGAATCGACGCGTCATCATCACCGTCGCGCGGTTGGTCGCGCGCATGGTGAAGAGGATGACGATGAAGAAGAACGGCAGCCAGATCCCGGTCTGCAGGAGATCCTTCTCGTCCTCGAGCATGTACGTGACGACGGCCCAGATCGCCGTGAAGACGAGCGCGAGCGCGAGGGACTGGCGGAACGACTGCGGTTTCACCGGCGCATGCTATCGCGGCGCGCCCGCAGCGCGCAGCGCGCTCACGCGTCCTTCAGCGCGATGGCGAGCCACTCGCTCAACGCGACGATGAAGCGGTCGCGTCGATCCACCTGACCCCCGGCGTGGAGCGCTACGAGCTGCTCCTTCACCTCCTGCGGATCGACGTCGTCGGGCAGGTGGAAGACCTCGAGCGGGTCGCACGCGAGGATCTGGTCACGACCGAGATCGAAGCGCTCGTTCACGGGCAGGCCCAGCCGGCCGGCGCCCAGCGGCCACGTGGCGTCGACAGTCATCCACTCATCGGCACGCTCGGTGTTGGGAAACGGCTGCACGCGCACGAAGGTGTGTACGTCGGGGACGGGCGCGCGCTCGACTTCGGCGAGCAACGGTGGTGGGAGCCATGGCGCCGTCCGCGGCGTGAACTCGTGGGTGCACGCGATCAGCGTGCTCTGCAGGCCGAGCTCGATGAACAGCGCGTTCAGGAGGTAGTGCTTGCCCGAGCAGGTGCCGCGCCATTCGGCGATCGTCGTCGCGGGCGCGCGTGACGACGCGCGGAGGTACGGCATGTCGCGGACGAGCGTGAACGCGGCCGGCGCCGTGAGCGGCCCGTCGTCCGGGAACAGTCCACGCGCGACGGCGGCGGCCTTGAGATCGCTGCTCAGAGACATGGGCGCGATCGTAGCGGCGCGCGTGGTTCCGGTCCCCCCGGCGTGCCGTGTGCGCGGGCGCCTTCAGTACGCGTCGCGCATGCGGCCGCGGCCCTGGTCGTAGACGGGCCGCAAGATCGCGGCGACCTGCCCGATGTGGTCGAGATCGTGAAACGCGATGTGGTGCAGCACGTTCGCGACCGTGATCGTCCCCAGCTGTGCATGGCGGCCCGAGCGCCCGAGCTCGTCTGCGCCGAGCGCACGCAGCCAGGCGAGGTTCTCGCCGCGCGCCCGCTCGAACTCCTCGAGCAGCCACCCCACCGAGCGCCGGCGGAAGCCCGAGCGCGCGAGCGCGTCGGCCTCGTCGACGTTCGGGATCGCCGGGTCGTTCGCATCGAGCATCAGGCGCACGCGGTGCGTGAGTGCCCAGGGTTCGACCGAGAGCACGTGCGCGAGCACGTCGCGCGGGGACCAGCCGCCGTCATCGGCACGCGTCGCCACGTCTTCCGGGAGCGCGCCGAGCATCGCGCGCAGCGCGGCCGGTGTGCCGGCGAGCACCGCCAGGGTGCCGGCGATGAGCGGGCCGTCCATGGCGCTCACGCACGCTCGCCGATCGGCACGTACGGGCGCTCGGGCGGGCCGGTGTACTGCGTGAGTGGGCGGATCAGGATGTTGTTCGCGAGCTGCTCCATCACCTGCACGACCCAGCCGGGCGTTCGCCCGATCGCGAAGATCGGGACGAAGAGGTCTTCGGGGATGCCGTGCAGGTGGTAGACCACGCCGGCGTAGAAGTCGACGTTCACGTTCACGCCGAGCCGCGCGTACGGCCGCATCGCCTCCACGACTGCCTGGAGGATCGCGTACCAGTGCGGCTGTCCCATCTCCGCAGACAGGCGCAGCACGCCTTCGCGCATGTGCCGGGCGCGCGGATCCTCCGCGCGATACACGCGATGTCCGAAGCCCATGACCGGCTGACGCGCCTCGCGCAGCCGGCGCACGTAGGCGGCTGCGCGCGTCGGGTCGCCGATTTCGTGTGCCATGCGCATGACGTTCTCCGCTGCACCGCCGTGCGCCGGACCGCTGAGCGCGGCGATCGCGGCCGTGACCGCGGCATGGAGGTTCGCCTGCGTCCCGGCGACCACGCGCGCGGCGAACGACGACGCGTTCGTGCCGTGCTCCGCGTGGAGGATGAAGTCGAGGTCCATCAGGCGCTCGGCATCGTCGCTCGGTGGTTCGCCCTTGAGCGCGTAGAGGAAGTGCGCCGCATGGCCGAGGTCATCTCGGGACGGGAGGGGCTCGAGGCCATGGCGGATGCGGTGGTGCGCCGCGACGATCGCCGGCACCTGTGCCGTGAGGCGCAGTCCTTTGCGAGCCGTGGCCTCCGCGGAGTTGTCGGCGACGTCGGGGTCGAAGGCCGCGAGCGCGGACACGGCGGTGCGCAGTACGTCCATCGGGTGCGCCGCAGCGACCGCCCGGATCACGTCGAGCACCGGCGCCGGGAGCGTGCGGCTGCGCTTCAGCTCCGCGTCGAATGCCGCAAGCTGCGCTCGCGTGGGGAGCGCGCCGTGGAAGAGCAGGTAGGCGGTCTCCTCGAACGTCGAGTGCTCGGCGAGGTCGTGGATGTTGTAGCCGCGATAGAGCAGTCGCCCCTCGCGTCCGTCGATGAAGCAGACCGCGCTGCGCTCGAAGGTGACGCCGCTCAGCCCGCGGTGGATCTCGCCCTCGCGTTCGGTCTCCGTGGCCACGGCTCCCGCCCTCCTGCCGCGAGGTTGCACGCGGCGCGCCGTCCGGGAGCGGCAATTATGCCACCGCCGCCACGCGCGCCCCGGGGGCTCTTCGTCGCGTGACGTGCGGCGGTCAGCGCTCCGCGTCGCCGCCGTCGCCGTCGCCGAGCCGCGCGAGGATCGCCGGCGCCTCGGCGGCGGTCGGCGGGCGCGGCCGGTTCTCCACCGGGTCGATCAGCGCGGGACGCCACTCCACCGCAGGCGCTCCGTGGCGACGGAGCGTGATCAGCGCGACCGCCGTCTCGAACGGCTCGGGGCCGAGCGTCGCCCAATCGTCGGGGTCGAGGTCGAAGACGAAGTTGCCGAGGCTGTAGAGCACGACCGCGTCGTCCACGCGGACCCATGGCTGGAGCACGTGGGGGTGGCTCCCGATCACCGCGCTTGCACCGGCCGCCACGGCGACGCGCGCGAGCGCGCGCTGGCGCTCCGTCGGCTCGCGCGAGTACTCGACACCCCAGTGCATGAACACGACGACGAAGTCGGCCGCCGCGGCCGCCGCGGCGCCGTCGCGGGCGATCAGCGCTTCATCGGCACGCGCGACGCCCGGGTCTGCCCCTTGGGCCATGCGCACCTCGCCGATGTCGTTGTAGCCGAGCAACGCGATGCGCACGCCGCGCGCCTCGACGATCGCCGGTGCGCGCGCAGCGGCCTCGTCGGCGCCCGCGCCGAATGCGGCCGTCCCGGTCGCGCGCACGGCCGCGAGCGTGTCCATGAGCCCGTCGTTCCCGAAGTCGTACGCGTGGTTGTTCGCAAGCGTGACCGCGTCGAAGCCGGCGCTCGTCAGCGTGGCGGCGAGCGCAGGCGGCGCGCGGAAGGTGTAGCGCTTCGCGAGCGGCGCACCGCGGTCGGTGAACGTGCCCTCGAGGTTGCCGACGACCACGTCGGCGCCCGCGAAGAGCGCGCGCACGCGCGCGAACGGGTAGTCGGCGCCGTGCTCCGTCATCAGGTCGGTGACCTCGCGGGCGAACATCAGATCGCCGACGGCCGCGATCGTGACCTCGTCGGCGACGGCTTCGGGCGTTGTGGTCGGTGCGGGCGTGCCGACGGGCGCGGTGGCGGTCGCGGCAGCGGCCGTGCCCGGCGCAAGCGCGGTCGCAGGCGGTGATGGCGCCGTCGCCGCGCGGCCGCACGCGATCGCGATCACGATCGCGCTCACCGCCGCCAGCAGCGCGGCGAGTGCCGGCGGCAGGCGTCTGTGCGCGCCCTGCGGGGCATCGTCAGGCCGGTGCACGTCGTCCTCCGAGCGCACCCCGCCGTGCCCATCGTGCCCTGCTCAGTCGTCGAGGTCGAGCATGCCGTTCACGATTGCGAGCGCGGCCGCGCCCCAGCGTGCGACCGCAGCGGCGTCGACCGCGCGTTCGACGGTGTCGTTCGGCGAGTGAAAGTAGCGGTGCCCGCCGAGGAAGCTGACGAAGCGGCCCCCGGAGGCGTGAATGTCCCGCGCCTCGCCGCCCCCCGGCTGCCCGAGCGGCAGCGGCTCGACATCGGTGATGGCGGCGTCGGCGAACGCGCGCGCGACGATCTCCGCGAGCGCGTCGTCGGCGACGGCGAGGCGCGCGCGCGGTTCGCGCGCGCCGATGGATGCGCCGAGATGGAGCCACGCCACCGCGCCGGCGGCGGCAGCGGGCCGCCGCTTGAGGTAGTCCTTGAGGCCGAGGTGGCTGAGCTCGTGCCCCGCCGACGCGACGAG
>JBBDXH010000097.1:24094-30625 GCA_040902395.1 Dehalococcoidia bacterium | reverse complement strand
GATCCGCCGCCCGGCGTCGACGAGATCCGCGTCGACGTCGCGGGTGCGGTCGCGCGGCCGGGCGTCGTCGTCGCCCGGCCCGGTCAGCGCGTGGGCGACGCGATCGCGCTCGCCGGCGGCCTCGCGGCCGGCGCGGACCCCGCGGCGCTCAACCTCGCGCGGCGCGTCGTCGACGAGGAGCGCATCGACGTCCCGCGGCTCGGCGAAGCCACGGGCACGCTGCTCGACCTCAACGCCGCCACCGCGGAACAACTCGAAGCCCTGCCGGGGATCGGGCCCGTGACGGCGGAGCGGATCATCGACGCTCGTGCCGAGCAGCCCTTCGCGTCGAGCGATGATCTGCTCGCGCGCGGACTGGTGTCCGCGCGTGTCTACGAGCGGCTGCGCGATCTCGTCGCGACCCCGTGAGCGCGCGCACCGACACCGCTCGGCGGCGGCCGCCCGGCGAGGGGCTGCCGGCGGGACTGGTGCTGCCGAGCGCATACGCGCTCGGCACCTGGGCCGCGGCGATCGTGGGCGGTGGGTGGTGGCTGAGCGCCGCGGCGGCGGGGATCGCGGTGCTCGCGGTGCGCGGCGCGGTGGCGCCGCGTCACCTCGCGGTCGTGCTCGCAGCAGTCGTGCTCGCCGGCGCCGGCCATGCGCGCTTCCTCGCGGCGGCCGAGCGGCCGCCGCCGCTGCTTGCGTCGCTCACCGGCGTGCACGAGGTCACGGCGGTGCTGCGCGAGGACGCGACGCTCAACGGCCTCTCGGCCCGCGCGGATCTCGACGTCGAGACGATCGACGGGGCGCCCGCCGGCGGCGGGCTGCGCATGACCGTGCGCGCGCCGCGCCGGCCGCTGCTCGCCGGCGAGCGCATTCGCGCCCGCGCCGAGATCGAGCCGCCGCCGGCGATCGAGACGTTCGACTACGCCGGCTACCTCCGCAGCCGCGGCATCTACGCCGTCGCGGCGTTTCCGAAGGAGTGGGAGCGCCTCGGCCGGCGGCCGGCGACCTTCGCCGACCGGCTGCGGACCCTGCGCCGGGCCGGCACCGCGAACATCGAGCGCTCGCTGCCCGAGCCGGCCGCTGCGCTTGCCGCCGGCGTGCTGCTCGGCGAGCGCCGCACGATGCCGTCCGAGCTCTCCGACGCGCTGCGCGTGACGGGCACGACGCACCTGGTCGTCGTGTCGGGGCAGAACGTCGCGCTGCTGCTCGGCAGCGCGGTCGCGCTGCTGACGTTCGTGCTCGCCCGCCGCACGGCCGCGATCGTCGCGCTCGCGCTGCTGCCGCCGTACGTGCTGCTCGTGGGCGCGGATCCGCCGGTCGTGCGTGCAGCGGTGATGGCGGTGGGGATCGCGGCGGGCGCGGTCACCGGCCGGCGCACGCCGGGCTGGTTCTACCTCATCAACGCCGCGGGCGTGATGCTCGCGCTCAACCCGCTGCTGGCGCTCGACATCGCCTTCCAGCTCTCGATGTCCGCGACGGCCGGCGTGATGCTGGTCGCCCGACCGCTGCGCGACGCCGCGGTGGCGACGGTCGCACGCTGGCGCGCCGGTCGCGCCCTCGCTCCGGTGCTCGAGCTCGCGGCGACCGCGACCGCCGCCACGCTCACGGTCGTGCCGGTGCAGGCGGCCGCATTCGAGCAGCTCTCGCTGATCTCCATCCCGGCAAACGTGATCGTCGCGCCGCTGTACGAGGCGACGGTGCTCGTTGCCTTCGTGACCGCACTGCTCGGCGGGCTCGATCCCGTCCCCGAGGTGGCGTGGACCGCCGGCCGGCTGGCGCCGAACGCGTTCCTCGACATCGTCGCATGGCTCGCGCCGATGCCCGGCGCGGTGATCCCGGTGCGCGCGCCGCTGATCGCCGGCGCCCTCTTCTATGCCGGTCTCGTGGGCTTCGTCGCTTTGCTCCGACGCGTCGAACCCACCGCGCGCGCGGTCGACGGAGGCGAGAGCGTCGACGTCGGGCGCACGCTGCTGTTCGGCGGGCTCGCGGTCGGGCTCTGGGCGGCTGTGCTCGTGCCCGGGGACGGCGCTGCCACCGTCACCGTGCTGGACGTCGGCCAGGGCCTTTCGGTGCTGGTGCGTGACGGCGGTCGCGCCGTGCTGATCGACACGGGGCCGCCCGACGGGCTCGTGCTGCGCGCCCTTCCGCGCGCCGGCGCGGGCCGGCGCCTCGACGCGATCGTGATCACGCATGCGGACGCGGATCACGCGGGGGGCGCGCCGGCGCTCACGCGCCGGCTGACCGTGGGCGGCGTGTTCGCGACGGAGCGCGCGCTGCCGGCGCTCGCGGAAGCGGGGGTGACCGCGCACGCGATCGACATCGGCGATCGGCTGCACCTCGGTCCGCGCACGACGCTCGAGGTGCTCTCGCCGCCGGTCGCGGTCGCGGCCGACGCGCATCGCTCGTCGAACGACGGCGGGCTCGTACTGCTGATCACCGTCGGCGAACGCCGCATCCTCGTCGCCGCCGACATCGAGGCGCCGGCCGAGCGCTGGCTGGTCGCGAGCGGCGTGAGCCTGCACGCGGACGCGCTCGTCGTCCCGCACCACGGTTCGCGCACGTCGTCGACGCCGGAGTTCCTCGACGCGGTCGACCCCGCGGTCGCCGTGATCTCGGTCGGCTCGCGCAACTCGTTCGGCCATCCGTCGCCTGAGGTGCTCGAGCGCTATACGCAGTCCGGCGTCGCGGTGTACCGGACCGACCTCGCAGGCGACGTCACGTTGCGGACGGACGGCGAGCGGATGTGGGTGGTCGCGGGCCGGGAGTGAGGCGGCGATGCGCCGCAACGCGTGCCTCGCGCCGCGCTGAGGATCCACCAGGTCGTACGAGGTTGGCCCGATCGGACCCTGTGGAGCGCTCGCGGCTGCGCCTACCGTCTGGCGATTAAGCCGGGGCACTTCCGATCGAACCGTGATGACGCGACGCACTCGATTGACCCGCCACTCGGATGCCTCTGAGGGCACGTCCCCGGGCGTCGACGCAGGCCCGTTACCCGGAAGGGCCGCGCCGCAGACGAGCCGCGCGCGGGCACAGACTGTGACGCGTTCCGCCGTGGTCCGGCGCGCTTCACCCGACGGCGGCCGATCGTGGTCGACGGCCGATGTGCGAGCGCTCCAGCGGGTGGTCGGCAACCGTGCGACGCAGCGCGTGATCGGCCCGCGAGCTGAGGCGAGGGTCGTCAACTCTTCGGGTGGTCGACCGCGTGTCGATCCATTCCGGGTCGACCGATCGGCGATCCGGCGGTTGATGGCGCTTGAGGGTCCGAACGGTTTCAAGGTCCGCAGCGACGCGTGGTATGCGGGACCGCGAAACAAAGTGGTCGTGATCGACAACGCACTCGCCGCTTACCACGCGAACGACGCGACGTGCTCCCGGGCGGAGCGGCTGACGGCACTCCAGGGCATCATCGACCTGTGCGTGCAGTACCTCGCCCTCGACCCGGCTACGACGAATGCCACGAGACGGACAGGCGTCACAGCCCTGCGCGACGAAGCCAGACAGGAGCGGATTGCCTTCGCAGCGCTGGTCGACTGGGACAACACTCCGGCGTCGTTCAAGACGGAGAACACCGAGAACAACTTCGGGGACTCGGAATACACGGTGAGCGCGACCGGCTACCAGCGGTACGCCCCCGTGAACACGGTGCGAGCGCCGAACCAGGTTCGTTTCAGCGCGAAGCGTCACTTCTGCTATCTCACCCCGGGTACCGGCGCGTATCAGGCGGTCATGGGCTCGAGCGACGCCCAGACACAGATCGTCGCAATCGCCGGTAGCGACGTCACTTTCCGCGTCCGGGGGCGGATATACGTCGTCTCGATCGATCCGGCAGAAGGCGACTGCCCCTTTGACTTCGACTACGACCCGACCACGGGCACGATCGCCCACGGTCACGTCGGCCACGAGCTGTATGACCTGCAGTAGCGGTTCGGGGTCGCGTTTTTGTCGACCGACACGCCCGGGTTCGAGTGGCGCGCTTCGGTGCCAGGCAGCGCGGACGGGCCCTCAGCGTCCCGCGCGGTCCGGTTGACTCGTCACCGGCTCCGCGTCCGAACGATCACGAAGTCGGCCTCCTCGATCCTGTTCTCGCGTGAGACGCGTCACTCACGGGTAGTGGGTCAGCTTGGGTGAGGCGCAACCTCGGTGTCCGCCCTTGTCAGTCGGATGTCGACCTCCCGCTCGACGTAGGACCATTCCTCCGTCGCCCGTAGGCGGTCGACCAACTCCTCAAACGCTGCGGCGTCTCCCGGCGCGTATTCGAACCAAGTGAGGAAGTCGAACGGCTCTCCGAGATCCCGACCGTGGTGCAGACGGCGGGCGACGGCGGGGAGGTACGCGAGGCTTGTGGAGATGTGCTTGGAGCGCTCTTCGAAGATCGCCCGCCGCTCGTCCTGGGAAAGCGTCCACCAGGCGTCCACCTTGCGGATAGGGATGAGTGCCGCCTCAGTCGCCTCCGGTCGCCCGAGTTCGGGTCCGCGGGCAGCTAGTGCCGCATGCTCGGCCATGGTCGCGTAGCGTTCGTTGCTCGTCACTCCTCGGAGAACCCAAACGGCCTCCGAGGGCTTACGCACGGGCGCATCCCCCTCGGACACAGCTACATGCGGCGCCGCCGGCAAGCCGTCGCCGCGCACGGCGGACAGCATGGTGATCCGCCAGGAACCTGTCGAGCCCCCGACGAATGTGAACTCGCGTGGGACGGCTTGATGCGGCCTGGGATGCAAGCCCGCGGACAAGATTCTCGGTGTCCCCCGTTGTTCTTCGGCCATCGACTTCGAATCCTTCTTCGAGAATGGTACCGCCCGGGCGCCGCTCAAAGCCTCGCCGATTGCGCCAGGACGCCTGAAGCAATCCCCGCCTCGCGGATGCAAACTGACCCACTACCCACTCACGGTTCGCATGCCGGTACATAACCCCCGTCGCTATACTGACCGTTCCCGTCGGCGCCCCGCGGGCGCCCGTCGCTCAGCGAAACCGGAGCTCCCCAGTGCTCGGCCGTGACTTCGTCTCCATTCTCGACCTCAGCCCGCAGTCGCTCACGCGGCTGCTCGACCTCTCGCTCGGCATGAAGCGCGACGGGGTCGGGCCCGTGCTCCAGGGGCAGACGCTCGCGCTCGTGTTCGAGAAGCCGTCGCTCCGCACGCGCGTCTCGTTCGAGATGGCGATGCAGCGCCTGGGCGGGCGTTCGCTCTATCTCTCCGCGTACGAGGTGCAGATGGGCGACCGCGAGCCGCCGCGCGACGTCGCACGCGTGCTGTCGCGGATGGTGCACGGCATCGCGGCGCGCACGTTCGATCACGAGACGCTGGTCGACCTCGCGCGATACGCCGAGATCCCCGTCGTCAACGCGCTTTCCGAGGACGAGCACCCGTGCCAGGCGCTCGCCGACCTGCTCACGCTGCGCGAGCGCTTCGGCAGCCTCGCCGGGCTGCGCCTCGCGTACGTCGGCGAGGGCAACAACGTGGCGCGTTCGCTGGCCTATGCGAGCATGCTCGCGGGTATGGACTTCGTCTGCGCGTCGCCGCCCGACTTCGGCCTGCCGGCCGAGACGCTCGTGCGCGCCCGTGCGCTGCCCGGCGGCGGGAGCGTCACCCAGCTCTTCGACGCGCATGAAGGCGTGCGGGAGGCGACGGCCGTATACACGGACGTCTGGGCGTCGATGGGGCACGAGCACGAACTCGAGAGCCGCAAGGAGCACTTCGCGCCGTTCCAGCTGAACGCCGAGCTCCTCGCCGCCGCCCCGCCGGATGCGCTCGTGATGCACGACCTGCCCGCCCACCGCGGTGAGGAGATCACCGACGACGCGATCGAGTCGCCGCGCTCGGTCGTGTTCGACCAGGCCGAGAACCGCATGCATGTACAGCAGGCGGTGCTTGCCGCGTTGCTGGGTGGATCGCCGGGCTAACGCCCGGCCGGAGACGAGGCCTCAGTGCCGCAGCTGGCTGCCGACGTGCTGTCGCGCCTCGACGTCTCCGCGGCCATCGACATCGTGATCGTCTCGGTTTCGATCTACTGGATGCTCCTGCTCATTCGCGGGAGCACGGCGATGACCGTGCTCCGCGGCGTGGCCGTGCTGCTGATCGGCGCGTTCGTCGCCAGCCGCGTGCTCGATCTGCGGGTGCTCAACTGGATCCTCCGCAACTCGGTGGCCGGATTGCTGATCGGCTTGATCATCATCTTTCAGCCGGAGATCCGCAGGGCGCTCGAGCGGCTCGGACGCACCGGCCTGAGCTCGGTCTTCGGTCGTGCCGAGCATCGCGACGTCGTGGACATGGTGGTGCGCTCGGCGCTCCAGCTCGCGCGTCGCAACATCGGGGCGCTGCTCGTGCTCGAGCGCGACACCGGCCTGCAGGAGGTGATCGACACCGGCATCCCGCTGGACGCTCAGGTGTCGACGGAGCTGCTGTCGACGATCTTCGTGACGAGCTCTCCGCTGCACGACGGCGCCGTCGTGATCCGCGGCGACCGGGTGATCGCCGCCGGCTGCACGCTGCCGCTCTCGGAGGCGCCGTTGCCGTCGGAGTACGGCATGCGGCATCGCGCCGGGGGGGG
>JBBDXH010000097.1:0-24084 GCA_040902395.1 Dehalococcoidia bacterium | reverse complement strand
CGGCATCGCCGAGCGCACCGACGCCGTGATCGTGGTCGTGTCCGAGGAGCGCGGCGAGGTGTCCATCGCCTCGAACGGGCGCATGGCGCCCGCGCTGGACGAGGCGCAGCTGAACCGCCAGCTGCACCGGCTCTTCGGCCTCGAGCCGGCGGCCCGAACGCCCGAGGATCAACCACCGCCCGCCGCTTCCGGCGGGCTGGAGCGTCGGGCGTCCTGAGCAGTGCGCCGACCGGACATCTCGCAACGTCGCCGCGCCGAGGCGCTGGACATCACCCGCAGCTTTGCGCTGCGGTCGTGGTCGGCGCTGCGCAACTCCCCGGGACTGCTGGTGCTCGCGTTTCTGCTCGGCACGTCGCTCTGGGTCTTCGTCACAGACACCGAGAACCCCACGGTGGTCGACCTCTTCCCGTCGTCCATCGTCGTGCAGGCGGTGAACGTGGGCGAGAATCTCGCCGTCGCGAATCAGCTCGGTTCCATCGGCATCAGGGTCTCGGCGCCGCGCGACCGCTGGGACCGTCTGACGAGCGCGAACTTTCGTGCCTTCGTGGACCTGAAGGGGCTCGAGGCGCGTGAGCAGCAGGTGCGCGTCCAGGTCGAGGTGGAGAACGTCGCCGGCGTGCGCATCGCCGAAGTCCTGCCACGCACGATCACGGTGAACCTCGAGGACTACGTCTCGGTGGAGGTGCCGGTGACCGTGCGACTCGTGGGTACGCTGCCCATTGGCTACGAGCTGGGTGGATCCGCTCCGCAGCTCGAGTCCGTGGTGGCGGCCGGCCCGCAGTCCCTGATCGAGATCGTGCGCGAGGCCGGGGCCGACGTGAACATCACCGGTCTCACCGTCGACGTGGATCCGAACGTGCCGCTCACGGCGCGCGGCGCCGGGGGCGGGGAGATCCGCGGCGTCACGCTCACGCCCGGGAGCGTGCGCGTGAACGTCCAGATCCTCCAGCGCACGCTGTACCGCACCCTGCCCCTGACTGTGCGCGTCACCGGCGAACCGGCCGCAGGCTACCGCGTGAGCAACGTCACGATCTCGCCTCCGGCGGTCGAAGTGCAGGGCAGCCTCCAGGCGCTCCAGCAGCTCGACGCGCTCGCGCTGCCGCCGGTGGACGTGACCGGCCAGTCGTCCGGCACGTCGACACCCCTGCGCATTCCGCTGCCCGAGGGTGTTTCGACGACGAGCGAGGTCACGGCGACCGTAACGGTGGCGATCGTGCCGACCACGGGTTCGGTGCGGCTGTCGGTTGCGCCCGGGCTGAGCAACGTGGGCGAAGGACTCACCGCGACGGTCGACGCGACGGCGCTGGTGATCGTCGTCCAGGGTCCCATCCCGACGCTCGATCGACTCTCCGTCGGCGACGTACACGCCTCCATCGACCTCGCGGGGCGGACCGCCGGCACCTATCAGGAGGTGCCGGTGATCGCGCTTCCTGAGGGGCTGTCCGTGCTCTCTGTGACGCCTCAGACGGTCTCGGTTACGCTCAGTCCGTGAACACCGAAACCGCACCCCTCGTCGCCATCGTCGGTCGCCCGAACGTCGGGAAGTCCGCGCTCTTCAATCGCCTCACGCGTTCGAACCGCGCGCTGGTGGAAGACGTCCCGGGGACGACGCGCGACCGCAACTACGCGCACTTCGAGTGGCGCGGACGGTTCGTTCGCGTCGTCGACACCGGCGGGCTATTTGGACCGGACGAGCACGACCCGTTCGGGCCGCAGCTCCGTGCCGGCGTCGAACACGTGCTCCGGGAAGCGGACGCCGTGCTGTTCCTCGTGGACGCGGTCGCCGGTGTCACGTCCGCCGACGAGGAGATCGCCGAGATGCTCCGCCGCACCGGACTGCCTGTGATCCTCGTCGCCACGAAGAGCGACGTCTCACGGTCGGTCGACGCGCTACCGGAGATGTGGTCGCTCGGCTTCGGGGAGCCGTTCGCCGTCTCGGCGCTGCACGGCCGCGCGGTGGGTGACCTCATGGACGCCGTGCTCGACATCGTGGGCGGTGCGGAGGCGCGCGAGCGCTTCGCGGGCATTCGCATCGCGATCGTCGGCCGCCCGAACGTCGGCAAGTCGTCGATCGTCAACGCGATCCTCGGCGAGGAGCGCACGATCGTCTCGGCGATCCCGGGCACGACGCGCGATGCGATCGACACGCCCTTCACGTTCGCGGGCCACGACATGCAGCTCGTCGACACGGCCGGCATCCGCCGGCGCGGGAAGGTCGAACGCGGCGTCGAGCGCCACTCGGTGCAGCGCGCGCAGGCGGCGGTCGACCGCGCGGACGTGGTCTTCCTCGTGATCGACGGCGAGGAAGCGATCACCGCACAGGACACCCACATCGCCGGCTACGCCGTCGATCACGCGAAGGGCCTCGTGCTCGTCGTCAACAAGTGGGACCTGGCCGAGCCCGGCACGGACCGCCACCTCTTCGCCAAGAGCCTGGACGAACGCTACCGCTTCGCGCCGTGGGCACCGATTCTCTTCACTTCGGCGATTCGCGGGCAGGGGATCGTCGACCTGCTCCAGGCCGCCGTGCACATCGCCGAGGTGCGAACGCGCCGCGTGCAGACGGCGGAATTGAATCGCATCATTCACGCTGCGATGAGTAAGCACGGTCCGCCCGCGAGCGGCATCCGCCGGCTGAAGGTGCTGTACGCCACCCAGGCCGACGTCAACCCCCCCACGATCGTGCTCTTCGTGAACGACCCGGAGCTCGTGCACTTCTCGTACCGGCGGTACATCGAGAATCAGATCCGCGAGGCGTTCGACTTCGAAGGGACGGCGATCCGGGTGCACTTCCGCCGGCGCTCGGACCAGCAGGCGGAGGCGTCGGCATGACGCCGGCGATCGCGCTCCTGGGCGGTGTGGTCGGCTATCTGCTCGGTTCGCTGCCCGTCGGCCTGCTCGTTGGTCGTGCTGCCGGCGTGGGCGACATCCGGGCGCACGGCTCAGGCAAGACAGGGTTCACGAACGCGCTGCGGACGCTGGGTCTGCGCTGGGCACTGCTCGTGGTCGCGGGTGACCTGGCCAAGGGCGCGCTCCCGGTGCTCGTCGGCCGGTTCCTCTTCGACGAGCCATGGGCCGCCGCGCTCGGCGGGCTCGGCGCGGTGGTTGGCCACACATGGCCGCTGTTCGCAGGCTTCCGCGGCGGTCGCGGCGTGGCCACGGCGTTCGGCGCCTTCGTCGCCGTCAGCCCGATCGCCGCGATCGCCGTCGGCGTGGTGGCAGCGGTGGTGCTCGCGATCTGGCGCTACGCGTCGCTGATGTCGGTGATCGGCGTCGCGCTCGGTCTCGTCGTGCTCGTCGCGCTCGTGCTCGTCGACGCGCTGGCGCCGGAGTACCTGCTCTTCGGCGTGCTGACCGCGCTCGCGGTGGAGTTCAACCACATCGGGAACATCCGCCGGCTGCTCGCGGGCACGGAGCCGAAGCTGGGACAGGGCGGGGCGCCGCGGCCCCCGGCCTCCGCCTGAGGCCGGCCGTGCACGGTCTCCGCGCGCGCGTCCGGCGCGGATGGTGCGCCCCGGCATTCCCCCGATCATGACAGGCAACGTCATTCGCCGAGCCGCCGTCGTGGGCGCGACGGCATGGGGGACCACGCTCGCCGTCCACCTCGCGCGGCGGGGCGTGCCGGCGGTGCTCGTCGTCCGCGACGCCGCTGAGGCGGCGGCGCTGAACGCCGCCCGCAGCAACGTCCTGCGCCTGCCCGGCATTCGCTTCCCCGACGCGCTCACGGTCGCGCCCGGCCCCGGCGCCCTCGCCGGTGCCGACCTCGTCTGTTTCGCCGTGCCCTCGCGCACCATCGTCGCGAACGCCGCGGGGGCGGCGCCGAGCGTCGCCCCGGACGCGATTGTGCTCAGCGCGACGAAGGGCATCGACCTCGAGAGCGGACGGCGGATGTCAGAGCTGCTGGCGGAGGCGCTGCCGGGCCGCGCCGTCGCCGCGCTGTCGGGGCCGAACCTCTCGCGCGAGATTGCGGCCGGCATGCCGGCGAGCACCGTGATCGCCTCCGCCACCGCGCCGCTGGCCCCGCTGCGGGACGCCTTCCACACCGATCTGCTGCGCGTGTACACCAGCGAGGACATTGTCGGCGTCGAGTTCGGCGGCGCGCTCAAGAACGTGATCGCGATCGCCGCCGGCATGGTCGATGCCTTCGGCTACGGCGATAACGCCAAGGCCGCGATCATGACGCGCGGGCTCGCCGAGATGACGCGGCTCGGCGTGGCCGCCGGCGCCGATCCGCTGACGTTCCAGGGGCTCGCGGGCGTCGGCGACCTGATCGCGACCGCGTACGGCGCGCTCTCGCGCAACCGCCGGCTCGGCGAGATGCTGGCCAACGGACAGTCGCTGGACGACGCGCTCGCGACGCTGGGAGAGACCGCGGAGGGCGCGACGACGATCCCGGCGGCGCTCCGGTTGGCCCGCCGCCTGGACGTCGAGCTGCCGATCACAGAAGGCCTCAACGGCATCCTCTACGACGGGCTCTCGCCCGCCATGGCGGTGCAGACGTTGATGACGCGGGAGCCGAAACACGAGCGGAGGTGAGCGTTCGCGCGACATCGCGCATGCTGGGGATACGGGACGGCCGCTCACATCGAAGGTCGGAGTAACAGGTGACACAGGATCACGACCCGCCCGAGCCCGACAGCGGTGACCTCGCGGCCGACGATCTGGACGACGACGATTCCGCGACGATCCCGCCGGCGGACGCGGTGATTGCTGAGATCGCTTCCGAGCGACCGATCGAGTACGCGCATCTGCGAGCGCTCGCGAATCCGTCCGACGAGGTGGTCGCGGGGATCATGCGCATCTGGCCGCAGCTGCGGCCGGAGCGCCGGCGCGAAGTGCTCGCGAAGCTCCAGCAGCTCGGCGAGGATCACCCGGCGCTCGACTTCCACCGCATCCATCTCTCGGCGACCCGCGACGCAGACGTCGCGACCCGCATCCTCGCGGTGCGCGGGCTCTGGGAGCAGGAGCGGCCGGAGTTTCTGCACCTCCTGCTGCGCCAGATCCGTACGGACGACGAGCCCAGCGTGCGCGCGGAGATCGCGGACGCGCTCGGGCGCTGGGTGATCACCGCGGAGTTCGGCCTCCTGCCCGACGAGGACATGGAGGAGCTGAGTGCAGTCCTCCGCGAGACGATCGAGGACATCGAGGAGACGGACGAGGTGCGGGGACGCGCCCTCGAGGCGCTCGGAGCGTGGTCGGATGAGTCCGTCGCCGAGCTCCTGAGCGACATGTACGAGCTCGGCAACCAGCGCCTGCGGGTCGCAGCGATTCGTGGCATGGGGCGCAACGCGTCCGACTCATGGCTGCCGATCCTCATCTACCACTTCGACGACGACGACCCGGAGATCCGCGCGGTGGCCGCCACCGCCGCGGGCAATCTGCTCGCCGAGGATGCCGTGGAGCCACTGATCATGCTGCTCGAAGACGCCGACGCCGACGTCCAGGTGGCGGCAGTACGCGCGCTCGGCGAGATCGCAACGGAAGAGTCCGAGCGCGTGCTCACGCGCATGCTGCACGAACGCGCCGAGCCGCACCTGCGTGACGCCGTGCGCGATGCGCTCGCGGAGGTGCAGCTGCTCACCATGCCGCTGTCCGACGCCGCTACGCGTGCGCCGCTCTTCGAACCGATCACCGGCGCGGAGCTGGATGTCGAGGACGGCGTCGAGCCGAATGAGGACGAGGAAGGCGAGTTCTGATGAGCAGTCGCCCGCAGCCGGGGGGCGCAGCCGAGCCGGGCACGCGCGCGGCGACCTCATCCGGCGGGGTCGTCTTCCGGCGAGGGCCGTCCGGCGTCGAGATCGTGCTCGTCGCGAGACCGAGCGAGGGGCTCTGGGCGCTGCCCAAGGGCACGCCGGAACGCGGAGAGACCCGGGAGCAAACCGCGCTCCGCGAGGTGGAGGAAGAGACCGGTCTCGCCGCACGCCTGCTCGACGAACTGGGCCAGGTGCGCTATCAGTTCACGGATCGCGACGGAATGACGGTGGACAAGACGGTGTACTACTTCCTCATGACCCCGACCGGCGGACACGTGAACGGGCACGATCACGAGCACGAGCTCGTCGGCTGGTTCGACATCCACGAGGCGCAGCGGCTGCTCACGCACCGCAACCAGATCCACATCCTCGACCGCGCCGCGGAGTGCATCGAACGGCGGGCCGCGGGGGACCACGCATGACCGCCACGCAGCGGCCGGCCGTGGCCGCGGGACAGCTGGTGCGATTGCGGGAGAAGCGTCTCGAGGACGGTGAGCGCGACTACGCCTGGCGCGCGGACCCCGAACTCGCGGCATACGACGCCGCACGCCCGATCACGATGTCGCTGCGGTCATTCATCACGAGCCTTGGAGACGAGCTCCGCTACCCGTCGAACCACCGCCGGACGTTCG
Organism: Dehalococcoidia bacterium; assembly: GCA_040902395.1. Classification (GTDB taxonomy): domain Bacteria; phylum Chloroflexota; class Dehalococcoidia; order UBA2979; family UBA2979; genus VGNK01. Next base: position 17,699 of record JBBDXH010000097.1, on the reverse strand, counting down.
CAATCGAGACGATCGAGGATGGGCGGCACATCGGCAACGTCATGTATTACGGACTCGACCCGCGCGCGGGCGACGCCGAGCTCGGGATCACCATCGGCGAGCGCGAGTACTGGTCGCATGGCTACGGCACGGACGCGGTGCGCACGATGGTGCGGTACCTCTTCAGCGAGGTCGGGCTCAAGCGCGTCTATCTGCACACGCTGACGTGGAACTATCGCGCGCAGGAGTGCTTCCGCCGCGCCGGCTTCAGGGCCGTACGCGAGCTTCGGCGCTCTGGCTACGACTTCATCTACATGGAGGCATACCCCGAGGACCAGCCTGCAGACGACGACTGATCGGTTGAACGCGCGCGCGAGCAACGAGAAGGGCTGCCCCTTCGGGCAGCCCTTCTCAGTACCGCCGCCGACGGCAGTTGCCGACTGACTATGCCGTAGCCTCCTGGGTCACCGGGCGACCGGGAAGGTCGAGGTCGGGCGGGGGCGGCGCAGGGTTGCGCAGCCCGGCCATCATCTGCGGCACCAGCGCCTGCAGCTCATCGAGCTCCCACATGCCGGCCTTGGCGATCGTGCGATCCGGGGTCTCGTCCCACGAGACGCTGACCACACCGCCGGCGACGTTGAAGACCTTGCCGTTCACGTCCCACGCCTGATCGCTCAGGAGATAGCAGACCATCGGCGCGACGTACCTGGGCTCCCGTAGCCGGTTCACGATGCTCTCGGGAGTGGCGGGGCCACCGGCGCCCTGCACGCCGGCGCGCGAGCGCATCTGCCGCGCGGCGTCCGGCACCGTCTGCGTCATGCGCGTCGCCGCGCCCGGGCCGATCGCGTTCGCGGTCACGCCGTAGCGGCCGAGGTCGCGCGCCACGCAGCGCGCCATACCGGCGATGCCGGCTTTCGCCGCGCCGTAGTTCGCCTGGCCGGTGTTGCCCACGAGGCCCGACGCCGACGAGAAGCCGACGATGCGGCCGAAGCGCTGCTGGCGCATCAGCACCGACGCCGGCTTCACGACGTTGAAGAAGCCCGTGAGGTGGACGGCGACGACATCGTCCCACTCCTGCTCGCTCATGTTGAAGATCATGCGGTCGCGCAGGATGCCCGCGACGTGCACCACGCCGTCGATGCGCCCGTACGCGTCGATGGCCTGCTTGATCATGTTCTCGCCGCCCTCGGCGCTCGCGACCGAGTCGAAGTTCGCCGAGGCGATCCCGCCGGCGCCCACGATCTCCCTTGCGACGTCCGCCGCGGGACCCTGGTCGCCGCCGGTGCCGTCCACGTTGACCCCGGGGTCGTTGACGATCACGTTCGCGCCGAGCCTGCCGGCGAGCAGCGCGACCTCACGACCGATGCCCCGGCCCGAACCGGTGATGAGGACTGTGCGTCCCTCGAGTGGAGTTGCCATCTGCGTTCCTCTCTGCGCTCGGACTAGGCCAGCGGCTTCGCGGGGACGTCGCGGCCGGCGACCTCGACGTCGTCCCGCGGCGGGGCGGGGTTGTCGAGTCCGCGCAACAGCACGTTGTGCACGGCGTCGTCGAGCTCGTCGAGCTCCCAGAGGCCGGGCTTGAAGACGGTGCGCATCGGTGTCGGGTGGTGAGCCACCGAGATGGCGCCGCCCGACACGTTGAACAGCCAGCCGTTGAGGTCCCATGCCTCGTCCGAGGCCAGGTACGCGACCATTGGCGCCACGTACTCGGGCTCGCGCAGACCGGCGTACGCGCTCTGCTGGACCGGCGCGGCGGACGCTGCGCCCTGGACGCCGGCCGCCTGCCGGAGCTGGCGCGCGCTGTCCGGCACCGTCTGCGTCATGCGCGTCGAGGCGCCGGGCAGGATGCCGTTGCAGGTCACGCCGTAGCGCCCGAGGTCGCGTGCGATCACGCGCGTGAGGCCGGCGATGCCCGCCTTCGCTGCGCCGTAGTTCGCCTGCCCCGTGTTGCCCAGCGTGCCTGACGTCGACGAGAAGTTGATGATCCGCCCGTAGCGTTGCTGCCGCATGAGCACCGACGCCGGCTTGATCGTGTTGTAGTGCCCCTTGAGGTGGACGGCGATGACGTCGTCCCACTCCTGCTGGCTCATGTTGAAGATCATGCGGTCGCGCAGGATGCCGGCCGTGTTGACCACGATGTCGATGCGCCCGTACGTGTCGACGGCTTGCTTGACCATCGCCTCGCCGCCCGCCGCCGTCGCGACGGACTCGGTGTTGGCCGTCGCCTCGCCGCCGGCCTTCTTGATCTCGTCAACGACCTGCTGGGCGGGACCAGCATCGCCGCCTGAGCCGTCGACGTTCACGCCGGGGTCGTTGACCACGACGCGCGCGCCCTCCTTCGCGAAGAGCAGTGCCATCCCGCGGCCGATGCCGCGACCGGATCCCGTGATGAGGGCGACCTTGCCCTCTAATGCGCCCATGCGTTCATCCTTCCTCGTCCCACTCGGGGTCTCGTCGATGCAGTCAATGCCGGTCCGGCGGCGGGTTAGCCGCGACTCGGCAGTACGACTCGCGCAGTGCCCGGGGTCGTCTTCTGACCCTGCGGGTTCTCGGTCCAGACATCGAGCTCAACGATGTGCTCGCCGGCATCTTCGTACATTTTCGTGACGATGCCGCGGCACAGGATGTCCTGGTTCGGATAGTCCATACCACGGTACTGGCAGCCGAATTCGCGCACTCGGCCGCCGGGCGCCGCCCAGTCGTGCAGGAGCTGCCCGAGGAAGGCGTTCTTCAGGGCGCCGTGAACGATGATGTTGTCCAACCCGGTGCTCTTCGCGAAGTTCAAGTCGTAGTGGATCTGGTAGAAGTCGCCGGACCCTCCCGCCCAGACGACGAGCTGCTGCGTGGAGCAGTTCTTCGTCAGCGACGGGATCTCGTCACCCTCGTGGACGTCCTCGAAGTACACCTGATCGGCCACCCGCGTTGCCCTGTCCGCGCGCCGTCGCGCTAGTAGTTGATGATGTTCCCGCGCATCTTCGCGACCATCGTGCCGTCCTGACGGGTGTACACGGTCTCGCGGTAGGTGATCAGCATCGGTCCGATCGAACCCTCGCGTTCTCGGAACTCGGTGATCCGCGACCGTGACGTGATCACGTCGCCGGCGATGATGGGCGCGAAGTACTCGTAGGTGGTGCCGCCGTTGAGGATGCGCTTGTAAGGCGAATCGATCTGCGGGCCGGCCCCTTCGGCGTCCCGGTCGCGCCGGCCGGGCCGGTAGAGCGGCGTCCCGAGGAAGCCCGGCGGCGCCAGTAGCCCACTGTAGCCGCGCCCGTGCGCGACGTCCTCGTCGTAGAAGGCGAGATCCGTGTGCCCCACCGCCCGCGCGAACAGGCGGATGCCGCTCGTCGTGACCTCAGAGACTGAGGGGGGACCATCGACGCCGACTGCCGCTCGCATGGCGTCGGTGATGACAGATTCCGCCACTCGACTACCTCCTCTTTCGAGTGAAATGTCGACCGTGTGCGCGGGGGCGCGGAGCCGGCGCTCCGGCCGGCGCACGATATCGGCGCCCTGATCGGGTGTCAATTTATGAGTGCGTGCCCGGGCCGCGCCCGCCGGCGGGCCCGCACCGTGCACGCTCCCGGCGGTACGTCGCGCAGCGCGGCGCGTGCTACGCGGGGCGATGAACGTGAGGGCCGGCGTGGTCGTGGTCGCGACGTCGGTCCCGGAGCGACGACCAGCGGTCGTGGAGGTCCTCGGGCACCGTGTAGCGGAGCAGGTCTTTCGTGAGGGAGCCCAGGGTGAGGTCGACTGCCCAGCAGCGTCCGGCCCGCAGCTCTTCGATCAGCTCGTGTTCGTTGGTGATGTCGCGCTCGAAGTAGGTCGCGGTCTTGCCGATGTCGGTGCGCTGATGTGAGTCGGTCCCTGACGTGCCGGGCATGCCCATATTCGCGGCGAGGTCCTGCGCGAAGCGGTTCTCGTTGAGCGAGCCACGTCCGTTCAGGATCTCCAGCGCGGCGGTGAAGCGATAGGCGGGGTTGCGCTCGGCGCGCATGAGCGCGTCGAGGTACTCCTGCTCCTTGTCCCACACCCACGGCGTCTGCCGGCGGTAGGGGTGCGCCGCCACCATCACCCCGCCCGCCTCCTGGACGTGCCCGGCGAGTTCGTGCGAGCGGTGCATGCCGAAGACGTACTTGTGCATGCCGTAGACGAGGATGTGACCGTCCTCGGTGTTGATCTCCATGCCGGCGATCACGGGGAAGTCATGCCGCTTCGCGAGCGCCCGCACCGCTTCCGGGTCCCACGCCCAGTCGTGCTCGGAGAGCACGATCGCGTCGAGCCCCGCTGCGCGGGAGCGCTCGATCAACTCGTCGGGATGGAGGAAGGAGTCCCATGAGCCCGGATGGGTGTGCGTATGTAAGTCAATCAGCATGCGCGCCGCTCGCCGGGACCTTTCGCCAGCGCAAAGGGGGTGGCACGACGGCCACCCCCCTCGTGTGCGACGGCGGGGGCTTGCTAGTCGGCCACGAGCACGAGGGTGCCCGTGTTCGACAGGCTACCACCCGTCCCGTTGACGATCAGTGACTTCGCGTTGGTCTGCTTGCCGGCGATGCCGTTGACGCCGTCCTCGGCCGTGCCCGAAAGCTGGCGGTACGACTCGACGAGCAGCTGCATGCCGTACATGCCGGAGTGGTTGAACGACAGACCGCCGCCGTTGGTGTTCACGGGGAACTTCCCGCCCGGCGCGGCGTTGCCGTTCGCCCACAGGCTGGGACCCTCGCCCCGCGCCGTGAGACCGAGCATCTCGGCGGTGATCGCGGCGGTGATCGTGAACGAGTCGTAGATCATCGCCATCTCCATGTCGGAGGGGCCCATCCCTGCCATCTTGTACGCGGCCTCGCCCGAGGCCTTCGCGGAGGTGGCGGTGAAGTCGCCCATCTCGAGCATGGTGGAGTGGCTGGTGCTCTCGCCCGCACCGGCGATCCAGACGGGCTTCGTCTTGAGGCTGCGCGCGATCTCCGCGGAGGCGACGAGTACGGCACCGCCGTGATCGGTCACGAGGCAGCAGTCGAGCAGGTGCAGTGGCCAGGAGATCCACCGCGAGCTGTTGTACTCGTCCATCCCGATCGGGCCGCCGGCGGGGTTCGTTTCCTTCGAGAACATGACCGCGCGCGGATTGAGCGTCGCCCACTGACGCGTGGTGATCGCGATCTGCGCGAAGTCGGCGGGCGTCGAGCCGTACTGGTGCATGTGCCGCGTCATCGCGTGCGAGTAGTTCGACGGCGCTCCGCCGACGCCGTACGGCTGCGTGAACTGGGCGTCGGGCGTCCACGGGTCGCCGCCCCCTGCGCCCCGGCCGGTGCCCCGGCCGCGCGTCGCGCGTGCCGACCAGCCGTTCTCGCCGTGAGTGACGAGCGCAATGTCGACGATGCCGGCGTTGATCGCGGCAAGGGCGTGGTGCACGTGCATCTCGAACGAGCAGCCGCCGACCGCGGTGGTGTCGAAGTACTTGGGGTGGATGCCCAGGTATTCGGCAATCTGTGGCGCCGTGCCGGTGGAGAACACAGCTTCAATCTGCGACGGCTTGATCCCCGTCTGATCGCAGACGTTGCGGATCGCTTCGATGTGCAACTGCATCATCGTGCGCGGCGTTTCCGGGTACCCGATCTCGTTCGACTCTGCGGCGCCGACGATCGCGGCGGCCATTGATGGGTTGCTGGGCATGTTGCTTCCCTTCAGCCTGCGCTACGCGACCACGCGCCAGAACGGGATGTGCACCTCGTCTGTCGCCGGCTCGAATTCGACCCGCACCAGCGTGCCGATCTTGATCTCCTCGGGCTTCGTGGCGTCAACGCCGCGGAGGACGGTGAACATCCGGTCGCCCTCCTTCAGGTCGATGAAGGCCGTCACGAACGGGACCTCGTCGGCCCACCCGCCGAAGGCGCGGTGCTGCACGGCGTAGGTGTGGATGTAGCCCTCGCCGCTCGCCTCGAACCATTCGATCGACATCGAGTGGCAGTGCGGGCACATGATGCGCGGGTAGAAGTGCACGCGGTTGCACACGGTGCACCGCGGCAACATCAGCTTGCCTTCCTTCGCGCCGTCCCAGAACGGCTGGTTGACGGGCTCGGGCTGGGGGATTGGCTTGTTGTATTCAGCCAACGACCGCTCCTTCTCTCTTCTCGCCACGTGGATATCCGCGATGCATGTGGTCCGGGGGCGGTGTGTCCCCTGGTCGACGTGAGGCGGAACGATCGACGCGCCCGGCAACGGTCGAGAACGCATAGATGCGCAGTACGAGCGATCTCGCACGCGACCGGGTCGCGACCCGGCGCACTCTAACGAGCGCTCGCGCGGACGGTCAACACACACGTGGAGCGGGGTTGGAGGCCGGCGGGCAGCCCCGGCGACAGGCCGCGGCGCCCTGTCGCGGCCCGGTGAGCGAGGCGCACGCGGCGACGTCGGATGGCCGTTCCGCGCCCATTTCAGGTTCAAAATCGTTGCTTTGCCCGACCGATCTGCCCGTGCTACAGTCGCGCTCGCCGTCCCGGCTGGATGTGTCAGCCGACCAGAGATACGACCAGAGAAGGGGTAGCGCGTGATCCCGGAACAGTTCGGGCGCGTCGCGGTTTTGACCGCGTTCGCCCTCGCGTTCCCGGCGCTGCCGCTCGCGGCCTCATACCTCTTCTACGTCTTGAAGATCCGCCCTTCGAACCCCGACCCAATCAAGAGCGCGACGTACGAATGCGGCGTGGAGTCCGAGGGCGGCGCGTGGGGACGCTTCAACGCCCGCTACTACCTGTTCGCGCTGGGGTTCGTGATCTTCGATGTCGAGGTGGTCTTCCTCTACCCGTGGGCGGTGGTGCATCAGGATCTTCCGCTCTGGACCCTGGCCAAGGCCGCGCTGTTCATCGGCATCCTGGCCTTCGGACTGGCGTACGCCTGGCGCCGCCGCGCACTGGAGTGGCGCTAGCTTGCCGCCCGGATCCACCCAGCTGTCGGGCCACCGCGTCGCGGAGCGCCTCAACGGGGCGCTCCCGGGGGTCGTCGTGGACGCGACGGATGAGTGGGTCGAAGTCGAGCCGTCTCGCCTGGTGGAGGCGCTGCGCTGGCTCCACGACAGCCCGGAGTTTGACGCCGCGCAGCTCAGCAACTGCTGCGGAGTGGATCGCTACGACCACTTCGTGATGGTCTACCACCTCCAGTCGCTCGACCTGAATCACCAGATCGCGGTCAAGGCGACGGTCGCCGATCACGAGAACCCGGCGCTGCCCAGCGCCTACCCCGTGTACAAGGGCGCGCTCCTCCAGGAGCGCGAGGTATACGACCTCATGGGGATCCGCTTCGACGGACACCCGGACTTGCGGCGCATCTTCCTCTGGGAGGGCTTCCCCGGGCACCCGCTGCGCAAGGACTTCCTGGGCCTCGGCAATCTCAGCCCCGGTCTCGCACGCTTCCCGTTCGAGGACCGGGAGCACCCGGACCGCCTGATGAACCCGACCGGCATCCGCCGCGACGCAGCGGCGCGGACGGCGTCCGAGCAAGACGTCCCCGACGACTGGCGCGGGGTTGCTCCCGCATGACCTTTGCGAGCGAGCCGTACGTCCTCAACATCGGGCCGCAGCACCCCTCGACGCACGGCGTGTTTCGGCTGCGCGTGGCCATGGACGGCGAGACCATCGTCGACATGGACATGATCGTCGGCTACCTCCACCGCTCGATGGAGAAGCTGGCGGAAGAGCGCACCTACACCCAGAACATCCCGTTCACCGACCGCGCCGATTACCTCGCCGCGATGTCCGGGAACCTCGGGCTGTGCATCGCAGCCGAGCGCCTGACCGGCGTCGAGGTCCCCGAGCGCGCGCAGTACCTCCGCGTCATCTTCGCCGAGCTGCAACGCATCGCGTCGCACGCGATGGCGAACGGCACGCTGGTATCGGACGCCGGCGCATGGCAGACACCCCTGCTCTACATGTTCCGCGAGCGCGAGAAGATCCTCGACCTGTTCGAGATGACCTGCGGCGCGCGCCTGACCACGAATTACATGCGCATCGGCGGCGTCGCCTTCGAGCCGCCGCCGGAGTTCTGGCCGGCGCTGAGCGAGCTGGTGGACGAGCTCCCGGACCGCATCGACGAGTACTCGGAGCTGCTCACCGACAACGAGATCTTCCTCGTCCGTACGCGCGGGGTCGGCGTGATCTCCGCTGAGGACGCGATTAACGGGTCGTTGACCGGGCCCGCCCTCCGCGGGTCGGGCGTGCCGTGGGATCTGCGCAAGGCCGAACCGTACGACGTGTACGACCGCTTCGACTTCGAGGTCCCGGTGGGCCGCGGCGGCGATGTCTACGACCGCTTCAGCGTGCGGTTCGAAGAGACGAAGCAGTCGACGCGCATCATCAAGCAGGCCATGGAGCAGATCCCTGAGGGGCCGCACAAGACGCAGATCCCGCTGGCGCTGCGGCCCGAGCCGGGCGAGGTCTACGGGCGGGTCGAGAGCCCCCGCGGCGAGCTGGGCTTCTATCTCGTCTCCGACGGGTCCCCGGCGCCGTACCGTTTCCACATTCGCGCTCCGTCGCTGATCAACCTGTCGCTGCTCAAGCAGCTCGCGGTGGGTTCCACGCTGGCGGACGCGGTCGTGACGCTCGGCTCGATCGACATCGTGGTGGGGGAGATCGACCGATGAGCAGCGACGCGACGTCACGGCCGCTGCCGGCCGCCCCGCGTCCCGCGACGCCCATGCTGCGGCAGATCCTCGAGCAGCCGACGCTGCGACGGGCGTTCCGCGGCGCGCCGCTCCCCGTGCGCCTGGCGCTCGTTGTGGTCGCGCTCGGCTTCCTCGCGGTGAACGTCGCGATCGGCGCACTCGTGGTTTCCGGCCGCCTCGACGGCCACTGGTACGACTTCCGCGACCTCGGAAACGCGACCGGTGGCCTCGCGGCCTGGCTCGACGATCGCGGCCTGGGTCCGTGGCTGTCTTACTGGGTGACGGCGCTGATCGGTGGGCTGGGCATCCTCTCGTTCGTCGGCGGCGTGCTGCTGATCGGCACCTGGGTTGAGCGCCGCCTGCTCGCCAAGTTCCAGATCCGTCGCGGCCCGAACCGCGTCGGTCCGTTCGGCCTGCTTCAGCCGCTCGCCGACGCGCTGAAGCTGATCCAGAAGGAAGTGCTCGTTCCCCTCGGCGCCGACCGGCGGCTCTTCTTCCTCCCGCCGATCCTCGTGTTCATCCCCGCGATGCTGGGCTGGGGCCCGGTGCCCTGGGCGCCGCGCATGGCCTACCTCGATATCAACGTGGGGCTGGTGTACGTGGTGGCGATTAGCTCACTCGCGGTGCTCGCGATCTTCATCGCGGGCTGGTCGTCGAATAACCACTACGCGCTGCTCGGGGCGATGCGCACGGTCGCGATGATGGTGTCCTACGAGATTCCGGTTTCGATCTCGCTGCTCAGCGTGGTGCTCTTTACCGGATCGCTCCAGCTCTCCGAGATCGTGGCGTGGCAAGCGACGCACAACACGTGGTTGGCGATGATCTTGCCCTTCGCGCTGTTCACCTTCTTCTTCTCGTCGACCGCCGAGATCAATCGCACGCCCAACGACATCGCCGAGGCCGAGTCGGAGATCGTCGCCGGCTTCCACACCGAGTACTCCGGCATGAAGGCCGGACTCTTCCTCGCCGTCGAGCTCGGGAACGCGCTGCTCGTTGGGGCGCTCGTTGCGACGTTCTTCCTTGGCGGGTACACGCTCTTCGGCCTCGAAGAATGGGTGCCGCCGTATCTCATCCTCGCCGGCAAGATCTCCGCCGTGTACTTCGTCTTCGTCTGGCTGCGCGGGACGCTGCCGCGTTTCCGGCTCGACCAGCTCATGGGGTACGCGTGGAAGTTCCTGATCCCGCTTTCGATCGCATTCGTCGGGATCTCCGCCGTCGAGGCATCGATCTTTGCCCGCGCGGATCTGCCCGGGCTGGTCGTGCTCGGAGCGTTCGGCGTGGTGAACGCGGTGCTGACCGTCGTGCTGGTGCGCTTCTGGGCGCGGATTGCCGGGTATGAGGCGCCGCAGGGCGACCTCGCGCAGCCGAGGCTGACGACCACGGTCGGCGGCCTGCGCGCGGCGCAGCGGCTGCGGATCACGCGCTGATGGACTCCACCGGGATCGTCGTCGGGTTCTGGGTGCTCGCCGCCGTCACGATCGCGGGCGCGCTCGGCGTGATCGCGGCGCGCGATCTGCTGCACGCGATCTTCTTCCTGATCGTCTCGTTCCTCGGCATGGCCGGCCTCTTCATCACGCTCTCCGCCGACTTCATCGCGGTGGCACAGGTGCTGATCTACGCCGGCGCCATCTCGGTGCTGCTGGTGTTCGCCGTGATGCTCACGCCGCTCGTGTCGCGCGATAACGGCAACTCGCTCTACATCGCGCCCGGCGCGCTCGCGGGGCTGGCCTTGGCGGCGCTCGTCGTGTTCGTCGCGGTCGACGCCGATTGGGCACAGCTGAGCGGCGACGCGCTCGCCGCACGCTCGTTCCCGGACACCGCCGCGACGATTGGCGAGTTGCTCGTCGGTCGCTACGTGCTCGCGTTCGAGGTGGCCTCGGTGCTGCTGCTGTTTGCGTTGCTCGGCGCCATCGTGCTCGTGCACGAGCGGCGCGACGACGACGCGGCGGCTGCGCGCGCCGAAGACGGGGCGGCGGGGGACGAGGAGGCCGCGTGACCGTCGAGCTCGGGCACTATGTGGCCGTCTCGGGCGTGATCTTCGGGCTCGGCGTGATCGTTGCGCTCGGGAAGCGCAACGCGGTCGCCGTGCTGATGGGCGTCGAGCTGATGCTCAACGCGGTCAACCTGCTCCTGGTCGCCTTCGCGCGCTTCGGCGCGGCGTTCGCGAACGACGCGGCCGCGTTGAGCGGGCACGCGTTCGTGATCTTCGTGCTGACCGTGGCGGCCGCCGAGGCTGCCGTCGTGCTCGCCATGGCGGTGCTGGTCTACCGCCGGCGCGAGACCGTCGAGCTCGATCGCATCACACTGATGCGCTGGTAAGGCGGGCCGCGCGATGTGGGTGAAGTTCATGGAGGTGCCGGACGGCTACGCCGCCGCGACGTGGCGTGAGCTGTTCAGCCAGGAGGCGCTTTCCGTCCGCATCGTCCCGCCGCTCGAGCTCGGCTCGATGCGGGACGCGCGCGCGATCTGGGTGCCGGACGGCAAGACGCATGTCGCGCGGGAAGTGCTGAACAAGATCTGATGATGCTGCCCGCCATCCCCGAAGCCGCCGTCTGGGCGATCTACTTCGCCCCGCTCGTCTCATTCGTGGCGATCGTGGCGTGGCTGCGTCGTGACCCGCTGTGGTCCGGGCGGCTCACGATCGCGGCGATTGCGCTGTCGTGGGTGCTCGGGCTGTGGGCGCTCGACACCGCGATCGGCCTCGACGGGGAGCCCGCGCAGTTCGGGTCCCACCTGTGGTTCTCGCTCTTCGAGCTGAACGTCCGGTTCGGCGTTCGCCTCGACGGGCTGAGCGCCGTGATGATCTTCGTCGTCACCTCCGTCGCGCTCGTCGTGCAGATCTATTCGACGGGGTACATGCACGGCGACGGCGGCTACTCGCGCTACTTCGCGTACATGTCCCTGTTCACGATGGCGATGCTCGGGCTGGTGATGTCGTCCAGCCTGCTCCAGCTGTTCGTGCACTGGGAGCTCGTCGGTCTGACCTCGTACCTGCTGGTGGGCTTCTGGTTCGACCGCCCCGCCGCGGCGGAGGCCGCGAAGAAGGCGTTCATCGTCACCCGCTTCGGCGACTTCGCGTTCCTGGTCGCGCTCGTGCTGATCTGGACGAAGACCGGCACGTTCGACATCGCCGAGATCAACGAGCTCGCGCACGGTATGTCCGGCGCGGTGCTCACGGGCTTCACGCTCGGGCTGCTCTCGGGCGCGGCGGGCAAGTCGGCGCAGTTCCCGTTGCACTTCTGGCTCCCGGACGCCATGGAGGGTCCGACGCCGGTGTCATCGCTCATCCACTCGGCGACAATGGTCGCGGCCGGCGTCTACTTGCTCGCGCGCTTCTTCCCGAGCATCGAAGCGGCGCCGGGCGGCGTGTCCATGACGATCGCGTACGTGGGGGGCTTCACCGCGATCTTCGCCGCGTCCATGGGCGTGGTGATGACCGACATCAAGCGCGTGCTCGCCTACTCCACGATCTCGCAGCTGGGCTACATGGTGATGGCGATCGGACTCGGCGGGTACGTCGCCGCGGTCTTCCACCTCTTCACGCACGCTTTCTTCAAGTCGCTGCTCTTCCAGGGCGCCGGTTCCGTGAACCACGCGACGCACACGTTCGACATGCGCAAGATGGGCGGTCTGCGCAGCCGGATGCCGATCACGTTCTGGACGTTCGTGATCGGCGCGCTTTCGCTCTCCGGTGTGATTCCGCTGTCGGGCTTCTGGAGCAAGGACGAGATCCTGCTCGACGCCTGGGAGCACAACCAGTTCCTCTTCTGGGTCGCCGTGCTCACGGCCGGTCTGACCGCGCTGTACATGTTCCGGGCGATCTTCCTCACATTCTTCGGCGAGTACCGTGGTGGCGAGACGCCCGCCGGCGAGCACGGCCATGCCGAACCGCCGCACGAGTCGCCGGTGTCGATGTGGGCGCCGCTCGTGATGCTGTCGATCCCGGCGATCTTCTTCGGCCTGTTCGCCTTCGCGGACTTCGGCACGCTGGTCGAAGGCGCGATCGCACCTTCGCTCCGCCACTTCGAGGGCGTGCGAACGGAATCGGTGGTGCTCGTCGCGTCGCTCGCGGCCGCCTTCGGCGGCATCGGCGTTGCGGCGGCGGTCTACTTCGCCGGCCGGCCGCGGCCGGCGGTGCTGGAGCGGCGCTTCGGGCCGATCCACACGCTGATCGCGCGGAAGTACTTCGTGGACGAGATCGCGGAAGACGGGGTCATCCGCGCCGGCCTCGATCGCGGGCTCGGTCGCGCACTGGCGATCTTCGACGGGCGGGGGGTCGATGGCATCGTGAACGGCGTGGGCATGGCGACGCGACGCGTGGGCGACGCGCTGCGCCGCGCCCAGACCGGGCAGGTGCAGGCATACACGTCGCTGTACTTCATCGGCGTCATCGTCGCGATCGTGGCCATCTTCGTGTTCGGCGCGAACGTGCTGGAGCGCTAGATGTTGACGCTCTTCCTCCTGCTCCCGCTCGCCGGCGCCGTGCTGGTGCTGCTGCTGCCACGCGAGCGCGCCCACGAGGCGAAGTGGGTGGCGCTGCTCTTCGCAGGCAGCGCGTTCGCCGTCTCGGTCGTCGCCTTCGTGCTCTTCGACCGCGACACGCCGGGCTACCAGTTCGTCGACAGCGTCGAGTGGATCCGAGCCGCGGACGCCGGGTTCAGCATCCGCTACATCGTCGGCCTGGACGGGCTGTCGGCGCCGCTGGTGCTCTTGCTCGGACTGCTGACGACGGTCTCCGTGCTGGTGTCCTGGAACATCGAGCTTCGCGTGAAGGAGTACTTCGCGTACCTGCTCGTGCTGGAGGCAGCCGTTGCGGGCGTCTTCCTCTCGCTCGATCTGATCCAGTTCTTCCTCTTCTGGGAGCTCGAGCTGGTGCCGATGTACATGCTGATCAGCATCTGGGGGAGCGGGCGCAAGGAATACAGCGCCATGAAGTTCCTGCTGTTCACGCTCGCAGGATCGGCGTTCATGCTCGTCGGGTTCCTGCTGCTGGGCTTCGCGGCAGGCACGTTCGAGATCGCGGAGCTGACGGCGAACGCACCGGCAGAGGCAGCGGTGCCACTCGGGCTCATCTTCTGGGCGATCATGCTCGCGTTCCTCGTGAAGTTGCCGGTCTTCCCGCTCCACACCTGGTTGCCGGACGCGCACACCGACGCACCGACGGCCGTCTCGGTGATGCTCGCGGGCGTGCTGCTGAAGATGGGCGGCTACGGCATCCTGCGCATCGTGCTGCCGATCCTGCCGCAGCAGGCGCACGACTTCCGGCTGGTGCTCGCCGCGCTGGCCGGGATCTCCGTCATCTACGGCGCGATCGTCACGCTCCAGCAGAAGGATCTGAAGCGCCTGATCGCGTATTCGTCCGTGTCGCACATGGGCTACGTGCTGCTCGGCGTGTCGGCGATGGGCGCGCTCGGGCTCTCCGGCGCTGCGCTCCAGATGTTCACGCACGGCGCGATCACGGGGCTGCTCTTCGTGGTGGTCGGCCTGATCTACGACCGTACGCACACGCGCGACATCGCCCAGCTGAGCGGACTGATGCACCGCATGCCGCTGATCGGCACGGTGACGGTGGTCGCCGGACTGGCGTCGCTCGGTCTGCCCGGCATGGCCGGCTTCGTCGCCGAACTGACGACCTTCCTCGGCGCGATGCCGACGCAGCCCGTCGCGACGATCGCGGCGATCTTCGGCGTCGTGCTCTCGGCGGGCTACATCCTGTGGATGGTGCAGCGCGTCTTCCACGGGCCGCCGTCGCCGCGCTGGGCGCACCTGACCGACGCAGGCACGTGGTGGGAGCGCACGGCGATGGGATCGCTCGTGGTCGTGATTCTCGCCGTCGGCATCTACCCTGCGCTGCTCACCGACACCGTGCAGGCCGGCATCGCGCCGATCGCGCGGATCGTGGAGGCGGTGGCATGAGCTGGCACGACCACTTCCACCTGATCGGACCGGCCCTCGCGCTGTTGATCGGCTCGGGCGTGGTGCTCGCCGCCGACATGTTGTGGCCGCGTCGCGCGCCGGTGTGGGGACTGACGCTGCTGGCGCTCGCCCTGGCCGCGCTCTACGCCCTCTGGCACGGCGTGTCCGGCACCCGGGGGACCGCCTTCGAAGGCGCCATCGTCGTCGACGACTATTCGATCTTCTTCGCGTTCGTGATCCTGACCACGGCGGCGGCCGTCACACTCGCTGCGCGCGAGTGGGCGGCTGCGTTCGATCAGACGCCCGAGTTCTTCGCGCTGCTGCTCGTTTCTGCGGGCGCGATGGTCGTGCTCGTCCAGTCGGTCGACCTGATCATGATCTTCGTCGCGCTCGAGACCACGTCGATCGCGCAGTTCGTGATGGCAGGCATCGCCCGCGACGACCGCGGCTCGGAAGCCGGTCTCAAGTACCTGCTGACCGGCGCCGTGGCGGCGGCGGTGCTGCTCTACGGCTTCACGTTCCTGTGGGGGCTTTCCGGCACGACGCAGCTGGCGGGCATCGCCGCGTTCGTGGCGCTGGCCGACGACGGTCTGCGCCTGCCGTTGATCCTCGCGTTCGTGTTCGTCGCGGCCGGCTTCGGCTTCAAGATGGCGATCGTCCCGTTCCACGCGTGGGTGCCGGACGTCTACCAGGGCGCCCCGATCCCGGTCGCGTCGTTCCTCTCCGTAGCTTCGAAGGCGGCCGGGTTCGCCGTCGTGCTGCGGGTCTTCTACACCGGCCTGGGCGGCGGCGGGACGTTCATCGCCAACGAGTGGGCGATCATGTTCGGCGTCTTCGCCGCGGCGTCGATGCTCTTCGGGAACATGGGTGCGCTGCTCCAGACGAACGTGAAGCGGCTGCTCGGTTACTCGTCGATCGCGCAGGCGGGGAACATCGCGGTCGGGCTCGCGGCCGTCGCCGCCGGGAGCACGCTCGGCCCGTCTGGTGTGCTCTTCTTCATCGGGACGTACGTCGCCACGAACCTCGGCGCGTTCCTCACCGTGCTCGTCGTCTCGCAGCGGCTCGGGAGCGACGAGATGAGCGCGTACGCCGGGCTGATTCGCCGCTCGCCCGTGGCCGCGAGCATCCTGGCGCTCTGCCTGCTCTCGCTCACGGGCATCCCGCCGACTGCCGGCTTCATCGCGAAGGTCTACGTCTTCAATGCCGCGGTGCGCACGGACGAAGCGTGGTTGATCGGCCTCGTCGCCATCGCCGTCGTCAACACCGCGATCTCCGCCTACTACTACCTGCGCTGGGTGCGCACGATGCTGCTCGACGCGCCGGCCGACGACTCGGCGTTCGCGCCGTCCTATCCGGCGCAGGCAGCGCTCGCGGCTGCGGCGATCGGGGTGCTCTTCATCGGCCTCATCCCCACGCCGCTGATGGCGGCGGCGCAGCGCGCCGCCGAGGTGCTGCAGTAGCCCGCGCGCGTCCGGCCCGATGACGAGCGGCCGCTACGACGTCGCGATCGAGCTGGCGACCGCGGCGGACGACGTCGACGTGGCGGCGCTCGTGGCGATGATCGAAGCCGTGCTCGCGGAAGAGGCGACCGAGGCCGGCTCCGCGCTCACCGTCGTGCTCGCGGGAGACGAGGTGCTGCGCGGGCTCAATCGCGAGCACCGCGATGCCGACGAAGCCACGGACGTGCTCTCGTTTCCGGCGGACGAGGGCGACGCCTTCCCCGAAGCGGCGGATGCGGCCGGCGAGCCGCGTTATCTCGGCGACATCGCCGTCTCGCTCGACACCGTGCGCAGGCAGGCGGACGATCTCGGCCTCGCGTTCGAGCTCGAGCTCCGGCACGTGATCCTGCACGGCACGCTGCACCTGCTCGGCTTCGACCACGCGACGCCCGGTGACGAAGCCGCGATGCGCGCACGCGAGGAGGTGGTGCTGGGCGCCACCGTGCACGCCGGCGAACGCGCGCACGACGACTGAGCCCGGACCCCTGATACACTCCGGCCGTGCGCGCCTCGAACTCCCCTCGAGGCGACG
The DNA here is from genome assembly GCA_040902395.1 of Dehalococcoidia bacterium. Lineage (GTDB taxonomy): Bacteria > Chloroflexota > Dehalococcoidia > UBA2979 > UBA2979 > VGNK01. The sequence continues at coordinate 1,129 of JBBDXH010000097.1, read as the reverse complement.
GGGGAAGCGTGAATCAGGCCATCTCGGCCCCGTCCAACCAGCAGGTCCTCTACCGCAAGTGGCGCCCGCGCCGCTTCGAGGATGTCGTTGGGCAGATTCCCGTGGTGACCACGCTGCGGAACGCGGTAGCGAGCGGTCACCCGGCGCATGCGTACCTGTTCACGGGCCCGCGCGGCACCGGCAAGACGAGCACGGGTCGCATCATGGCGAAGGCCGTGAACTGCGCCGCACCCGTCGACGGCGAACCAGACGACCGCTGTCCGTCGTGCCTGGCCTACGACGCCGGGCAGGCGCTCGACCTGATCGAGCTCGACGCGGCGTCGAATCGCGGCATCGACGAGATTCGCGATCTGCGTGAAAGCGCCGGGTACGCGCCGAGCAGCGGCCGCTTCAAGATCTACCTGATCGACGAAGTGCACATGCTCACGGATGCCGCGTTCAACGCGCTGCTGAAGACGCTCGAGGAGCCGCCGCCGCACGTCATCTTCATCCTCGCGACGACGGAGCCACATCGCATTCCAGCCACCATCACCTCGCGCTGCCAGCGCTTCGATTTCCGCCGCCACCAGATGCCCGACATCGTGGCGCAACTCGCGAAGATCGCCGCCGGCGAGGGCATCGACGTGGAGGAGGGCGGCTTCGCACTGATCGCGCGGCAGGCGACCGGCTCGCTCCGTGACGCCGTGAACCTGCTCGACCAGCTCGCCGCGTACCACGGCGACCAGCTCGATCTCGACTCGGTGCGCGCGGGGCTCGGGCTCGTGGTCGACAGCGGAGCCGCGGCGCTCGCGCGCGCGGCGATCGCACGCGACATGAAGGCCGGCCTCTCGCTGCTCGCGACCGCCCGCGACGACGGCGTGGAGATCCGCGCCTTCATGCGCGAGGTCGTGTCGACGCTGCGCTCCGTGCTGCTGCTCAAGGCAGGCGCGGGCGAACACCTCGCCCTCTCCGACGCGGAAGCCGATGAACTGCGCGCGCTGGCTGCGGACGCCGCCGTCGCCGACGTCGTGGCCGCGCTCGAGGCGTTCGGCCAGCTCGACTTCGCCGGCGACGCTTACGACTCGCTGCCGGCGGAGATCGCGTTCGCGACCCTCGCGTCCGGGCCCGCGCCGTCGCCGGCGTCGCGGGC
>JBBDXH010000096.1:0-4688 GCA_040902395.1 Dehalococcoidia bacterium | reverse complement strand
TCTACCGGCCCCCCCGGAGCTGCGGCACCACCTCGGTCGCGACGCGCGTCATCTGCTCCAGGCGATCGCCGCCCGCGAAGACGAAGTTGAAGTGCCGCACGCCGGCATCGACAAAGCCACGGAGCCGCTCCACCCACATACCCGCGTCGCCGTAGACCGTGTAGGGCTCGAAGCGCTCGAACGGCGTGCGGTAGGTGCTCTCGATGCGGGCCGCGATCGTGGTGAGTGCTTCCGCCAGGTCGTCGTCGAACTGTCCCCACATCTGCACCGCCGGGACGATTGCGTCCGGATCGCGGCCCAGCCGCACGGCCTCGGCACGTACGCGCGCCCAGCCCTCCGCGAAGCGGCCGGGCGTGATCACGAACGGCATCCATGCGTCGCCGAAGCGCGCCGCGCGCAGCTGTGCGCGTTCGGAGCGGCCGCCCACCCAGATCGGAATGGGCGGTTCCGGTACGACGTCGAGCCGCGCGCCGTCAACGTCGATGACGCGGTTGTGCAGGGTGACCGGTGCGCCGGACCACAACGCCACCAGCGCTTCGAGCGTGGCGTCGAGCCGGGCGCCTCGTTCGTTCGGCGGTACGCCCGAGGCGAGGAACTCGGTCGGAAACTCGCCGCCGGCGCCCACGCCGAGGCGGAAGCGGCCGTGCGTCAGCCACTGCATCGTCGCGCTCTGCTTGGCGAGGGGCGCCGCCTTGCGCAGGGCCGCCAGTAGCACGCCGGTGCCGAGCGCCACGCGCTCGGTGACGGCCGAGGCAGCGGCGAGCATCGTCATCGGCTCGGGCCAGAACACGTGCCAGAGCACGTGATCGCCCACCCACACGGAGTCGAAGCCGAGCGCCTCCGCGATCTGCGCGGCCGCGAGGAACTCCTCGGGCGTGCTCCCGCCCGGCAGCACGCCGAAGGTCAGCGCGCGGTCGCCGGGTCCGGTCACAGGAAGATCGGCTCGCGCGCCGTGAAGCGGTACAGCAGCGCAGGCCGGTGGGCGCCCTCACGCCGCCGCTCGGTGGTCGCTTCGATCAACCCCGTCGAGAGCATGCGCTTGCGGAAGTTGCGCCGGTCGAGCGGGTGCCGAACGATCGCCTCGTACGTTGCCTGGAGCTCGCGCAGCGTGAACTGCTCGGGCAGCAGCCCGTAGGCAATGTTCGTGTACCCGAGCTTCGCGCCGACGCGGGCGACCGCCTGCTCGATCACGACGTTGTTGTCGAAGGCGAGCGCGGGCAGCGCGTCCACCCGGTGCCACTTCGGCAGCCACGCCTCCTCCCGCCGCAGACGCACCCGGGTGGCGTCCACGAGCGCGAAATAGGCAACGGCCACCGCCGCCTCGCGCGACCGGTCGAGACCCGAGGTCGTGAAGAGCTGCTCCAGATAGACGCCCCGGGCGCCCGTCTCCTCCACCAGCTTCCGGGTCGCCGCCGCGTCGAGCGACTCCGAGCCGTCCCAGCGCCCGCCCGGCAGCGCCCACTTCCCCTGTTCCGGGTCGGATGAGCGACGGACGAGCAGCGTCTGGAGGGCGCCGTCCATCGTGGAGAAGATGACGACGATCGTGGCCACGAGCGGCTGCGATCCCATCGTCGGCCTCTCCGCGGCATCCGCCCGCGCACCCGGGGCGGCCGCTCGACGGCGCGCACCGCTTCGGTCTCACTCTAACGGGGCAGAACGTGTGCTACCGGGTTGCCAGCGCGATCGAATCAACGGCGCGCGCCTGCAGCGACCAGGGCGTTGCCTGCTCGACGACGACGTCCACGAGACGTCCGATCTGCCTGATGCCGGGAAAGTGCACGAGCTGGCCGCCGCGGGTACGTCCGGTCGCGCGGCCCTGCTCCTCGCGCTCGACGAGCACCTCGACGGTCGCGCCCACGTAGCGCTCGTTGTGCACGGCCGCGGACTCCGCGTGCGACGCCTCGATCACCTGGAGACGTGCCTTCTTCACCTCGAGGGGCACGTCGTCCGCCAGCTTGCGCTCGGCGTAGGTGCCCGGTCGCGGCGAGTAGGCGGCCACGTGGATCACGTTGAAGCGCACGCGTTCGAGCAGCGCGATGGTCTCGGCGAACTCGGTCTCGGTCTCCCCCGGGCAGCCGACGATCACGTCTGTGGCGATCACGGCATCCGGCATGCGCGAGCGGATGCGCGCCACGCGCTCCTCGAACTGTTCGACCGTGTAGCCCCGGCGCATCCGGTCGAGCATCGCGTTCGAGCCGGACTGCACGGGAATGTTGAAGTGCTCACAGACCTTCGGCAGGTCCGCAACCGCGTCGATGATGCGGTCGGTCATGTCACGCGGGTACGACGTGAGGAAGCGCGTGCGGAGAACGCCGGCGATCGCCTCGATGCCTTCGAAGATCGTCGCGAGGTCGACGTCCTCGTCTTCGAGATCGTGCCCGTATGCCTCCACGGTCTGTCCGAGCAGCGTGACCTCGCGCACCCCGTGCTCGGCGAGGAACCGCACCTCGTCCAGGATGTCGGCGGACGGACGCGACTGCTCCCGGCCCCGGCGCAGCGGCACGATGCAGTACGTGCAGAACTTGTCGCAGCCGTGGATGACCGGTACGAACGCGGTGGGGCCGCTCGGCAACCCGTACGTCCGGCGCATGCCGTCGCCCATCAGCGAGCCGAGCTCGCCCAACGACACATCCCGGCCGGCGCCGGCATCGCCGACGAGCGCGAGGATCGGGTCGAACTGCTGGGGCCGCGCCCACGCGTCGACGAACGGGAAGCGCCGCCTGAGCTCGTCCGTCTTCGGGCCGACCATGCAGCCCATCACGGCGACCTTCGCCGCAGCGCCCTGCTCGCGGCGCTTCCGGAGCATGCCCAGCCGCGAGTAGGCGCGGTCCTCAGCGTGCTGCCGCACAGCGCACGTGTTGATCACGACGAGATCCGCGTCCTCGTCGCTCTCGGTCGCGTGGTAGCCGAGCCGTTCGAGACCGGCGGCCAGCTTGAGCGAATCCGCCACGTTCATCTGGCAGCCGAGCGTCCAGATGTGGAAGGTACCCATGCGGGCTCCTGGGGGTGACGACGGACGGCGGTACCGTCGAGGTGCGGACGCGTTTGGCAGGATGGCGGAGGGGGAGGGATTCGAACCCTCGACCGCAGTTTCCCGCGGTAAGCGCTTAGCAGGCGCCCGCACTAGACCACTATGCGACCCCTCCGGTGGCGGGCGACCCGGTCGATCCTACGGAGCGCGCAGGGGCCGGGCAAGGCGGACCCGGGGCTGCGCGCGATCCACGCAGGCGCGGAGCCGGGACCGCGATCGGCCTGAGCGTCACGGCGCGGCCACGCGCACGTCGCGCGTGCGCTCCCCCGGCGATCCCAACGTGCGAGCGCTGAGAGGCAGAGGCGAGGCGACATGGACATCGTGAGCGTGCGTTACATCGTCGACGACGTCGACGCGGCGATCCGCTTCTACACCGAGCAGCTCGGGTTCACGCTCGACCTGCACCCCGGACCCGGGTTCGCGATGCTGTCGCTCGGCAACCTGCGCCTGCTGGTGAACCGCCCCGGTGGGGGCGGTGGTGCCGGGGTCCCCGTGCCCGACGGACGGGAACCCGCGCCCGGCGGCTGGAATCGCTTCCAGTTCGAGGTCGAGGATCTCGCCGCGATGGTCGAGCGGCTGCGGGGCGCGGGCTGTCGCTTCCGCAACGAGATCGTGGTCGGGAATGGCGGGAAGCAGATCCTGCTCGAGGACCCGGCCGGCAACGCGATCGAGCTCTTCGAGCCGCCTGACGCCGCGGCATTCGCGCGCTGAGGACGCGCAGCGGCCGCTCCCTATACTCCGCGCGTGGACGCGACCTGGATCCTCGAGCGCTGCTCCAGCGAACGCTTCCCGTACCGGCTCCAGATTCGGCGCGGCGACCGGTCATGGCTGACGCTGCGCGTGCAGGATCGCTGGCCGGGCGGAAACGTCCGCATCTTCTGCATGCGCGAGCGCGGCGCGAGCGAGGACGTGATCGAGGAGGTCGAGCGCGTGCCGGTCGTCGCGCTCCAGCAGCGCGGGCCCCGGCTGTCGGTCGTGCTCGACCGGGCGCGCGGGAAGCGCTGCGACTTCCTCTTCCTGCAGAAGGCTTACCGCGAGGAGGGCCGCGGCAGCTACGAGCAGATCTTCTGGCAGACGCCGCAGGCACTGAAGCAGCGCCGGCCGCGTGTACGAGTGAGCCCCCCGGCCACGCAGCCGTTCACGGTCCGCATCGCCAGCGAGGAACGCTACCCCTGGCGCTTCCCCGGCGCCGAGACCGAACGCGCGCGCCTCGCCGTGGGCGACTACGCGCTCGTCGACGGGGACCGCTCGCTCGCCGTTGTCGAGCGCAAGACCTTCCAGAACTTCCTCGCCGACCTCACGGTGCCGCAGGTGCTGCACCAGCAGCTGCTCGAGCTCGCGCAGTGCGAGCAGCATGCCCTGGTCGTCGAAGCCCCGTACGCGGACTTCATCAATCCAGGCAAGCTCGAGCGCATCCAGCCCGCGTACTGCGCGCGCGCGATCGCCGAGCTGTACGCGGCCCACCCCGCGCTCCGCCTCGTCTTCTGCTCGAATCGCAAGACCGCGAACGAGTGGACGCGCAACTACTTCGCCGCGGTGTGGGCACGCGACCGCGACACGCCACGCCCGGTCGAGCATGACCCGTTGGAGGACGAGGCGTTCCCGTTTTGATGTTCCCGGCCCCGCCGCCGAGCGGCGTCAACGCTGCGCGCGCTCC
>JBBDXH010000095.1:0-4689 GCA_040902395.1 Dehalococcoidia bacterium | reverse complement strand
GGGGGCCCGGTGGGGCCCCCGTCGATGTTGCCTTCGGCGAGGCGCCGGCGCCTACACAGCCGCCTCGGCGACCTCCGCGTCCTCGGGGCGCGGCTCGGCGAACGCCGCCGCGCCGGGGCGCCGCGTGAAGGTGAACTCGCCGCGCTCGTCGCGGTCGACGTCGATGCAGTCGCCCGCCTCGACCTCACCGAGCAGCACGCGCTTGGCCAGCGGGTTCTCCACCCGCCGCTCGATCATGCGGCGCAGCGGGCGTGCGCCGAAGTCCGGGTCGTAGCCCTCCTTCACGAGCGCTGCCAGCGCGGCATCGCTCACCGTGAAGTCGATGCGCCGCTCGGCCAGCCGCTCGCGCACGTCGTCGATCTCCAGCCGGGCGATCTTCGTGATCTCGGCCTCCGTGAGCGGCTCGAACACGACCACGTCGTCCACGCGGTTGAGGAACTCGGGGCGGAACGCGCGGCGCAGTGCCTTCTCGACCGTCTTGCGCAGGTCGTCCGCCTCCGCCTCCGAGCGCGTGCGCACGAACCCGATCGGCGTCGACTTCTCACCGGTGCCGAGGTTCGAGGTCATGATGATCACGGTGTTCCGGAAGTCGACCGTCCGCCCGTGCGAGTCCGTCAGCCGTCCGTCGTCCATGACCTGGAGCAGCGTGTTGAAGACGTCCGGGTGCGCCTTCTCGATCTCGTCGAAGAGGATCACGCGGTACGGCCGGCGGCGGACCGCCTCCGTCAGCTCGCCGGCCTGGTCGTAGCCGATGTAGCCCGGCGGCGCCCCCACCAGCCGCGACACGGTGTGCCGCTCCTGGTACTCGGACATGTCCAGCCGGATCAGCGCATCGGGATCGTCGAAGAGGTACTCGGCGAGCGCCTGCGCGAGGTACGTCTTACCGACGCCGGTGGGGCCGACGAAGATGAACGACCCGATCGGCCGGCGTGGGTCCTTGAGGCCGCTGCGCGCGCGGCGGATGGCGTCGGAGAGCGTCTCGATCGCGCGCTCCTGGCCGATCACGCGCTCGTGCAGCGCCTCCTCCATGTGCAGCAGCTTCTCGCCCTCGCCCTCGAGCATGCGGTCGACGGGGATGCCGGTCATCTGCGCGATCAGGGCGGCGATGTCGGCCGCGCCGATCTCCTCGGTGATGCCGTGCTCCTCCACCCACCGGTCGCGCAGCTGCTGGTACTCGGCCTGGAGGGCGAGCACCTCCTGCTTGATGCGCGCCGCCTCGGCGAAGTCCTCGCGCGCCGCCGCGGCGTCGACGCGCGCGGAGGCGTCGTCCAGCCGGCGCCCGAGCTCGCGCAGCTCCGGCGAGAGCGACTCCGACTCGATCACGTGCCGCGACGAGGCCTCGTCGATCAGATCGATCGCCTTGTCGGGGAGGTTGCGTTCGGTGAGATAGCGCGCGCTCAGGTGTACCGCCGCGTCCACCGCCTCGTCCGAGATCTTGACGCCGTGGTGCTCCTCGTACCGCGACCGCAGCCCGTGGAGGATGGCGATCGCGTCCTCCTCCGACGGCTCGTCCACGTACACCGGGGAGAAGCGGCGCTCGAGCGCGGGATCCTCCTCGATGTTCTCGCGGTACTCGTCGAGCGTGGTCGCGCCGATCACGTGCAACTCGCCGCGGGCGAGCGCGGGCTTCATCATGTTGCTCGCGTCGAGCGCGCCCTCTGCGCCGCCGGCACCGACCACCTGGTGCAGTTCGTCGATGAAGAGGATGACCTCGCCGGCCGAGTCCTTGACCTCTTTCATCACCGCCTGCAGACGCTCTTCGAACTCACCGCGGAACTTCGAACCCGCGACCAGCGCGCCCATGTCGAGCGCGAGCACGCGCTTGTCGCGCAAGCGCTCGGGCACGTCACCGGCGACGATGCGCTCCGCCAGCCCTTCGACGATCGCCGTCTTGCCGACGCCGGCCTCCCCGATCAGCACGGGGTTGTTCTTCGTGCGCCGATTCAGCACCTGCATCACGCGCGCGACCTCGACGTCGCGCCCGATCACCGGGTCAAGCCGATCCTCGCGCGCGAGCGCGGTGAGGTCGCGGCTGTACTTCTCCAGCGAGCGGTAGCGCGACTCCGCCGTCGGCGAGTCGACGCGCGCGCTGCCGCGAATCTCGCGCAGCGAGCGGTAGATGCGTTCCTTCGTGATCTGGAACTCGGCGAGGATGCGCGCAGCCTCGCCCTCGCGTTCGTCGGAGATGGCGATCAGCAGGTGCTCGACGCCGACGTACTCATCCTGGAGCCGGTCGGCCTCGGCGTTCGCGGCCTCGAGCATGCGCACGATGCGCGGCGTGGTGTAGATCTGCACCACGTCGTACTCGAGCCGGGCGGCCTTCTCCAGCGTCTGCTTGATGCGTCGCGCGAGCGCCTCGAGGTCGACACCCATCTTCGTCAGCACGTCGCGCGCGAGCCCATCCTTGATGCGCACGAGCGCGAAGAGCACGTGCTCCACGTCCCACTGCGCGTGCCGGGACTCGCGCACGAGCTGCTGCGAAGCCTGGAGCACCTCCTGCGCCTGCTCGGTGAATCGGTCCTGTCTCATCATGGGGTCACCATCACATCGTGGGCACTGGTTGCGTGGGGCACCGGTCTGCCCGGGTCATGGCGCGTCAGCGCGCCGCGCCGTCGCCCGGCGGTTCGCCTTCCGACGCGCCTCCCCGCAGCCGGACGAGCTCGCGCTGGACGATCGCCAGTTCGGCGCGGAGTTCCTCGATCTGCCGGCCCATCCGCAGAATCACCTCCGCGCCGGCGAGGTTGACGCCCAGATCCTGGACCAGGCGCACCACCTGTCGCAGGCGGTCGACGTCCTGGTACGAGAACAGGCGCGTGTTGCCGCCCGAGCGCGCGGGCCGCACCAGGCCGATGCGCTCGTACTGGCGAATCGTCTGCTGATGAATGCCGACCATCCGCGAGACGATCGAGATCTGGAAGACGGGTTCGTCGGCCGGGATGCCGGACTCGCGCCCGCGCGGATTGGGCTCGCGCTCGGTCACCGTGCGCTCGCCGTCTGGCCGGCCGTGGTCCCCCGCAGCTGCTCGAAGAGCCGGCGCTGCTCGTCGGTCAGCGCCTCCGGGATCACGATGCGCACGCGCGCATAGAGATCGCCGAAACCGCCGCGCCGCGGCATGCCCTGGCCTGCGAGCCGGAAGACCTTGCCGGCCGGCGTGCCCGCCGGAATGCGCAGCGCGAGCGCCTTGCCCTTGAGCGTCGGCACGTGCACCTCGCCGCCGAGCGCGGCGTCCCATGCGGGCACGTCGACGTCGACGCGGACGTCCGCGCCGTCGCGTTCGAACTGCGGATGCGGCGCCACGTGCGTCCGGAGGTAGAGGTCACCGGGCTCGGCCCCGCTGGCGCCCGGCGCGCCCTTGCCTGCCAGGCGGATGCGCGTGCCCTCGTCGACGCCGGCGGGGATGCTCACCTCGATCCGACGGACGGGAGCGGCGATGCCGCTCCCGCGGCAGGCGTGGCACGTGGCGCCTGCGAGCTGGCCCTCGCCGCCGCACACCACACAGCGTTCCGCGCCGTCGCGCACCTCCAGCGTGCGCGATGCGCCGCGATAGGCCTCCTCCAGCGTGATCGTGACCTCGTACTCGAGGTCCGCGCCGCGCCGACGGCCGCCGGCGCGCGCGAAGAACGTGTCGAACAGGCCGCCACCGCGTCCGCCGAAGAGATCGCCCGGATCCCCGCCACCGTCCCCGCCGCCGCCTCGCGCGGACTGCTGTCGCCGCATCGCCTCGATCTGGTCGGCGTGCTGCCAGTCCTCGCCGTACTTGTCGTACTTCTTGCGCGACTCAGGATCCGACAGCACCTCGTGCGCGCGGTTGATCTGCTTGAACCGCTCCTCGGCCTCAGCGTTTCCCGGGTTCACGTCCGGGTGATACTTGCGAGCCAGCGCGCGGAACGCCGAGCGGATCTCCTTCGCAGACGCCGCCCGCTTCACGCCCAGGATCTCGTAGAAGTCTTCTGCCATGCGTCCAGTCTAGCACAGCAATCTGAGCCGTTACGGTTCATATTTCTTGACGACTACGCATGCCATTGTCTACCATCGTGCGCACAGTCAAGCAGCGCGAGGTACGCGGCATCGGCGTCGCTCAATACAGCGAGAGCGCCCCGCCAACTGACCGCCGCCGGCACCCAGACCGAGCGACCAGGAGGAGATGCACGATGGCCAATGTTGCAGTCCGAGACCCGTTCGACGCCCAGAGCACGTTCCGTCAGCTGTTCGATCGCCTGTTCGACGACTCGGCGACGCGCGTTGCGAACCCGTTCGTCGAGGAGGGGACCCTGCCCGTCGACATCTCCGAGCGCGACGGGAAGATCTGGGTCCGCGCCTCCGTGCCGGGGTTCAAGCAGGACGAGATCGACGTCCAGGTGCATGAAGGCGTGCTCTCCATCACGGCGCGGCAGAGCCACGAGCGGGAAGAGCGCGGCGACCGCTGGTACCGCCGCGAGCGTTACTACGGCTCGCTGAGCCGCCGCATCGCGCTCCCCGGCATCGTCGACCAGACCGACGTCGAGGCGACGCTCGCGGACGGCGTGCTCACGCTGTCGATGGCGCTGCCCGTAGCCGCGCGCCCGAAGCAGATCCAGATCAACGCCCCGAAGAACGGCGACCAGTGAGCCGCCCCCACCCGCCCCGGTCGGTCGGGCGAGCGGGCGACGGCCCGCTCGTTGACGGACACGGCAAGAGCCCCGGCGAGTG
>JBBDXH010000094.1:0-4847 GCA_040902395.1 Dehalococcoidia bacterium | reverse complement strand
GTGTGCGCCGACGACCCTCGTTTGTCGCGTGGGCGAAACGGCCCGGATCCGTTCGTCCCGAGTGAAAACGAGGGACGCGGAACGCGGGCCGCTCGCGTGCGCGATCGTCGAGGGGCGCGTCCCTCGCGTTCATTCGGGACGAACGGGAGAGGAATGGCGCGCGCCGGTCGCGTGAGCGAGCGGCATGCAGTTCGCGGTCGCGCGCGAGCGCGGGCGCGGGCGCGAGCGGAATGCGCCCCGCGTCCCTCGCGTTCACTCGGACGAACGGGAGTGACACGGGGCGGTCGATGGGCTCTGGACGCGCGAGCCCGCGCGCGTCTCCATCCGTGCACGCCTCGGCCTGAGCTCCTACGGGCGGACGGGCAGCTTCGCGCCGATCTTCTGTCGCATCGCCGGTTGGGCGGCCTCGATGAACTGGCAGATGATCGGCCGCGTCTCGCGCGGGTCGATCACGTCCATGACGCCGAAGGTCTCCGCCGTGCGGAACGGCGTGCCGCGATTCGCGCGCAGCCGCGCCTCGATCTCCTCGCGCTTGCCGTCCGGGTCGTCCGCGCCCTCGATCTCGCGGCGGTAGGCCGCGGCGACGCCACCCTCGATCGGGATCGAGCCCCACTCGCCGGACGGCCAGCCGAAGCGCAGCTTCGTCGCGTATGCGCCGCCGACCGAGGACGGGGCGTCGCCGCCCATGCCGTACGACTTGCGCACCTGGATCGCGATGTGCGGGACCGTGGTGGTGCTCGCCGCGACCACGCTGCGCATGCCGGCGCGCAGCGTGCCCGCGCGCTCGGCCGCGGACCCGATCATGAAGCCCGGTACGTCCACGAGCAGCACGACCGGCATGTTGAAGGCGTTGCAGAGCTCGATGAAGTGCGTCTGCTTGTCCGCCCCGGCCGCCGTCAGCGCGCCGGCCAGCACCAGCGGGTCGTTCGCCACGATGCCGACCGGGTAGCCGTTCATACGCGCGAACGCCGTGATCAGGCTGCGCCCGAAGTAGCGGCGCATCTCGAAGAACTCCCCGTCATCGACGACGAGCGAGATCAACTCGCGCATGTTGTAGGCGCGGTTGCGGTCCTTCGGCACGATCGTCGCCAGCCGCTCCTCGCGCCGGTCAGGGGAGTCCGTGGGTGCCACGTACGGCGGCAGCTCCCACACGCTGCTCGGCATGTAGCCCAGGAACTGGCGGATCTGGCGGAAGGCGTCCGCCTCGTCTTCCGCCTCGTTGTCGATCGCGCCGCTCTGCCGCACATGCATCGTGGTGCCGCCGAGCTCTTCCTTCGTCAGATCCTCACCGATCGCGCGCTTCACCACCGGCGGCCCGGCCGCGAAGATCGACGCGCTGTCCTTCGTCATGACCGAGAAATGGCACAACATCGCGCGCGCCGCCACGGCGCCGGCGGAAGGGCCGACCACCGCGGAGACCACCGGCACCATGCCCAGCAGCTCGACGGACGGCGTCCACATGTTCCCGTCGGGGAGGTACATCACGCCCGGCGCGCGGCCGGTCGCGGTGTTGGTGTCGAAGGTGCGCGGCGAGGCGCCGGCGCCGTCCGCGAACTGGATCAGCGGGACGCGGTACTCCTTCGCGAACGGAAAGAGGAAGCCCGCCGCACCCTTGCTGCCGCCGCCGCCGGTGCCGCCGCTGAGCGTGAAGTCCTCGCCGCCGAGGCAGACGAGCCGCCCGTCGACCTTCCCAACGCCCATCACGAACGCCGACGGCAGGAAGTCGATCAGGTTGCCGTGCTCGTCGTACTTGCCCGATCCCGCCATCGGGCCGATCTCGAAGAAGGTGCCGGGATCGAGGAAGCCGTCGATGCGCTCGCGGATCGTGAGCTTGCCCTGCTCGTGCTGGCGCGCGACGCGCTCCTCGCCGCCCATGCGCGCGGCGAGCGCGCGGCGGCGCTGAATCTCGCCAATCTCCTCGTACCAGCCGTCTGTGCCGGTTGCGGTGGGCGGTTTCGAAGTGGCCATCTGCCAGCACCTTCCGCGGGTCGATCGGGGTCGTGCGCATCGTAGCGCCCGGCCGGTTCGCGCTCGGGACGTTCGGGTGAGCAGCGGGTGACGACCCGCTGCTCACGCCCGGTGACGGCCGCTCGGGATGCCTGGCGTTGCGCTCGGCAGCATCGACCGGCAAGCGCCGGGCCCGAAGGTCCCGCCGGCGCGGTCGCTGTCGGCTGTAAGCGGCGGGTCCTCACCCGCTGCTCACCCGAACGACGGGGCGCCGCCACCGCACTCGCCCGGCGGCTCGGTCTGCTCCCTATGCTCCCCGTTCGCGAGGCGGTGTCGGGTCGCGCCGTCGACGAAGGTGAGTGATCGCGATGTCCTCAGCCGAAGCCCCCGCGGCGCTCGCCGGCCTCACCGTGCTCGATCTCACGAGCGAATGGGGCGCGTACGCCACCAAGCTACTCGCGGACATGGGCGCCGACGTGATCAAGATCGAACCGCCGGGTGGTGATCCGGCGCGTGCGGTCGGGCCGTTCGCGCATGACGTCGTCGATCCCGAGCGCAGTCTGCGCTTCTGGCACTTCAACACGAGCAAACGCAGCGTCGTGCTCGACCTCGCGGACGAGGCCGGACGCGCGGCCTTGCGCGCGCTCGCGGCGCGCGCGGACCTCGTGATCGAGGATCGCGCGCCCGGCGAGCTCGACGCGCTCGGACTGGGCTACGACGCGCTGGCGCGCGTCAACCCGGCGCTCGTCGTGACCTCGGTCACGCCGTTCGGGCAGAGCGGGCCGTACGCGGGGTACCGCGCGAGCGACCTCACAGTGCTCGCGATGGGCGGGCTGCTCGACATCACGGGAGACCCGGACCGGCCGCCGGTGCGGCCGTTCGGCGGGCAGGCGTACCAGGTCGCCTCGCTGTACGCGGCATTCGCGAGCCTCGCCGCGCTCCGGCACGCGCGCGCCACCGGCGAGGGCCAGCACGTCGATGTCTCGGCACAGGCGTGCATCGCGACGTGTTCGCGGTTGACGGGCAACTACATCGCGAACGGCGTGATCCCACATCGCCAGGGACCACGCGATTTCTTCGTCTACCCGGCGGACGTGTTCCCGTGCCGCGACGGCGACGTGCTGCTGATCACGCCGACGCAAGACCAGTGGCTGCGGCTCGTGGCGTGGATCGCGAGCGAAGGCATGGCGGTGGATATCGCGGACGAACGCTTCGAGGCGCCGCTCTATCGCCGCGATCACCACCGCGAGCTCCTCGAGCCGATCAGCCGGTGGACGCGCACGCACACCACCGACGAGATCTTCCGCGCTGGCCAGGAGCGCCGCCTGCCGTTCGGCTCGGTCGCGACCATCGACCAGGTTGTCGCCAACCCGCACCTCGCCGCGCGCGGCTTCTTCGTCCCGATCACACACCCCGCGCTCGGCGAGACGTTCGCGTACCCCGGTCCGCCATACCTGTGCTCGCGCACGCCGTGGCGCGCGCTTCGCGCGCCGGCGCTCGGCGAGCACACGCACGCGGCGCTCGCGACCGCAGCGGCCCCCCCGCCCGTGCGTGCCGCGCCGGCGCGCGCCGCCGCGACCGGCACGCAGCCGCGCCGGCCGCTCGACGGCGTACGCGTCACCGACTTCACGTGGGTGTGGGCGGGGCCGTTCGCCTCACGCCTGCTCGCCGACTTCGGCGCCGAGGTGATCAGGGTCGAGCGGCCCGACGCGCGTGCGCAGGCGCTCGCGCGTGCGCACGCGTTCGGCCGCGCGGGCATCGCGCCGGGTGCGAACGCGCTCCACCGCAACAAGCGGAGCCTGACCGTGGACTGGAAGGAGCCGCGCGGCATGGCCGCGGTGCGCGATCTGATCGCGCGCAGCGACGTCGTGATCGAGAACTTCAGCGCGGGGACCATGGATCGCGTCGGGCTCGGCTACGAGCGTCTGCGGAAGCTGCGCCCGGACATCATCCTCGTCAGCCTCTCGGGCTTCGGTCATACGGGCCCGTGGTCGCGCTTCGTCAGTTACGGCCCGACGCTCCAGGCGCTGGCCGGGCTGATTGACCTCACCGGCTACCCGGACCGGCCGGGGGTGGGCGTGGGCGAGGCGTACCCCGACGTGCACGGCGGGCTGAACGGTGCGCTCGCCGCGCTGATGGCGCTCGCGCACCGCGACCGCACGGGCGAAGGCCAGTTCATCGACGTTGCGCAGCTCCAGACGACGGCCGCCGTGGTGGGCGGCGCGCTGCTCGAGTACGCGGTCAACGGGCGCGTGCGCACGCGCGAGGGAAACGAGCGCCACGACCCGCTCGCGGCGCCGCACGGCGTCTACCCCTGTCGCGGCGACGACCGCTGGTGCGCGATCGCCGTGACCTCCGAGGACGAATGGCTGGCGTTCCGCCGCGCGCTGGGCGAGCCGGCCTGGGCGCGCGAGCCCGCGTTTGCGACGATGGCGAAGCGTTTCGCCCACCGCGATGCGCTCGACACGCACGTCGCCGCGTGGACGTGCGAGCGCGCGCCGCACGCAGTCATGGACGCGCTCCAGGCGGCCGGCGTGCCGGCCGGCGCGGTGCAGGACACGCGCGATCTCGTCGACCGCGACCCGCAGCTCGCGCACCGCGGCTTCTGGAGCCACCCGTTGCCGGGAGCCGACCGCGGCGCGCCGCCGCGCTTCGAGGGCATCCCGGCGACGCTGTCGCGCACGCCCGGCCGCATCGAGCGGGCCGCACCCATGCCCGGGGACGACAACCAGTATGTGCTGGGCACGGTGCTCGGGCGAACGCTCGAGCCGATCGCCGAGTACGTCGCGGACGGGGTGGTGTCGTAGGGGCTCAGCGTGCTGAGCCGAGCGTGCTCCCCTCCCTTCGCTCATCCTGAGAGGTTGTGAGGAAATCGTGCCTACGTCAGCGATCCCGATCTC
>JBBDXH010000093.1:7468-31794 GCA_040902395.1 Dehalococcoidia bacterium | reverse complement strand
GGAACTGGCACACCTCGCCGTTCGAGATGTGCGAGATCAAGCTGCACGTGAAGCTCCCGATCTTCGTCGCGCGCCAGTGGATCCGGCACCGCACCGCGAACGTGAACGAGTACTCCGCGCGCTATTCGATCCTCGATCGCGAGTTCTACGTTCCCGCCCCCGAACACCTCGCGGCGCAGTCAACGTCGAACCGCCAGGGGCGCGGTGACGAACTCGCGGGCCCGGAAGCAGAGCGCGTGCTCGAAGTGCTGCGGCGCGACGCCGAGCATGCGTACGGGAGCTACCGGGAGCTGCTCAACGAAACCGGTGACGGCGAACGTCTCGACCAGTCACGGCAGGGACTCGCGCGCGAGCTGGCGCGCATGAATCTGACGCTCAATTACTACACGCAGTGGTACTGGAAGATCGACCTGCACAACTTCATGCACTTCATCCGCCTGCGGTCGGACGCACACGCGCAATACGAGATCCGGGCGTACGCGGACGTGCTGCTCGACGTGCTCGAGCGCTGGACGCCGCTGGCCGCGGCCTCGTTCCGCAACTACCGGCTGGGCGGTGCGCAGCTCTCCGCGCAGGGGCTCGAGATCGTGCGTCGCATGCTCGCGGGCGAGCAGGTCACGCGGCAGGACGTGAGCATGTCCGCCGGCGAGTGGCGCGAGCTCATGGTCACGCTGGGACGTTCCTAGCCACACCTGCTCGCAGGGACAGACTCCGAACGGCCCCGGTGGCCGCCCGTTCGATCCGCGGTGTCGCGCAGCGCGACTACGGGACGCGCGCGCGGTCGCCGGCGGCAGGCACGGCGCCACCGGCGGACCGCGGGTCTGCCGCCCCGCCGCCCCGCACCGGTGCTCCCTGGCCGGGGAAGCCGGGGAAGACGATGCCGGCGGTGCTGCCGAAGATATAGCCGGGGTTGAGGAGCGAGATCGCGAACATGGCGACGATGATCAGGACGCCCTGGATGATGAAGAGCATGTCGGCGCCGAAGGCATCGGCCAGCACGCCGAGCGGCGCAGCCATGACCGACACGCTGCTGAACGTGAGCATGTTCATGCTCATGACGCGCCCGTAGTACTGCGGCTCCGCCGCCTCCATCACCATCGCCTGGTTCAGGGTCTGGTAACCGTTCAGCGCGAGGCCCAGGCCGACCATCGTGACCATCGCGCCCGCGAGACCGAAGGCCGTCGACGCCAGCGCCAGGCTGATCAGCATCGCCCCGCCGCCGATCCCGAGTGCGAACTGCACGAGCGCCTTTCGCGGGAATTCGGTGATGGTCGCGATCGCGAGCGACCCGACGAGCGCGCCCACGCCGGACAGCGACATCAGCGTGCCAACCGCCCACTCGCCCTCACCGAGGTCGCGCTGGACGAAGCCGGCCAGCAGCATCATGTACGGCATGCCGAAGAAGGCGAGGATGAAGCCCATCAGCATAAGTACGCGCAGGCGCTTGTCCCGCGACACGTAGCGGAGCCCGTGACCGATCTCGCGCACCATGTTCGCCCGCGCCCGGCGCTCCATGCCGCGATCGAGACCGGAGGGCACCACGAGCAGGCACAGGACGCTGAGCACGTACAGCCCGAACTGCACGAAGTACACCGCAGCGATGCCCAGCGTCCCTGCCATGACGCCGGCGATGGCCGGCCCGATCAGCCGCGTGCCGTTCATCGACGCGTTGCTGAGCGCCATGGCGCTCAGCAGATGCTGCGGACCCACGACCAGCGCCATCAGCGGCGATCGCGACGGCATGCCCAGCGCGAAGAACGTCCCCTGGACGAGGCCGATCACGAACAGGATCTCGAGCGTCATCGCGCCGCTCACGATCAGGATCGCCGTCAGCAGTCCGGTGGTGCCGATGCACGCCTGGGTGATCAGCGTGAGGTTCCGCTTGTCGACGCGGTCCGCGATCGCGCCGCCCACGAGCGCGAGCAGCAGCATCGGCAGACCAAACGACAGCGAGATCGCCCCGATCGCAGTGAAACTGTGGCTGAGATCCCACGCGAGCAGCGCTCGCGCGATCTGCTGCATGCCCATGCCCGTAAACGAGAACGTCGAGGAGAGCCAGAGATAGCGGTAGTTGCGGTTCTCGAATACGGCGAGGGCCTTCAGCAGCGACGGCCGTGGCCGTGGACCGGGAGGTCCGCCCGAGACACCAGCCGACGGGATTCCACCACCCGAACCGCCCACCCGATCACCCGGCGGGAGCGCACGTTCGCTGACCAAGGGGCTGCCTGCGTTTCGGTACCGCTCCGCTCGAGCGAGCAAGATGCGGGCTGAGTCGGGCGAGCATAGAATCCATGTAACCTTCCCGTCAACGTTAGGGTCGGCCGCGGCCCGCTGCCGCCGGTGCGGTGGCACGTCGTGGGCACCGAGCCGACTCGAGTCGGCGCTCCACGGCCTGTTCGTTGACAGGCCTATCCACCCCTCGGACAATCGCCACCCACAGCGTCCACGGACCGACGGAAAGCGGGGACGCGCACCATGGCCGGTTGTGCCCACGGGCAGTCACGGGAGCAGCCTTCCCCCCGACGCCCTCCATGCACCGCACCCTCCAGTCGGCAGTCCCGGTCATGCCCGGTCCCCTGAGCGACGTCCGCGTCGTCGAAGCGTGCGGCCCGATCGGCCATTACGCCGGTCGGCTGCTCGCCGACCTCGGCGCCGACGTGATCAAGGTCGAGCCGCCGGCCGGCGACCCCGCGCGGCGCTACGCGCCGTTCCTGCCGGGGGTGGAAGCACCGGAGAATGGGCTCCAGTTCATCCTGCTGAACGCGAACAAGCGTGGGGTGGTGCTGGACCTCGAGCGCGCGCAGGAGCGCGCCGTGTTCCTCCGCCTCGTCGCGTCCGCCGACGTGTTGCTCGACTCGTGGGAGCCGCACGAGTCCGCGCGGATCGGCGTAACCGAGGAGGCGCTGCTCGCTGCCAGGCCCGACCTGATCCGGACGTCCGTCACCGGCTGGGGGTTGAGCGGGCCGTACGCCGACTGGGCATACGCCGACATCGTCGCGCAGGCGATGTCGGGTGTGATGACGCTCGCGGGCTTCCCCGACGGCCCGCCCGAGCAGATCGCGGATCACCAGGGGCACCGCACCGCTTCGATCAACGCCACGGCGGGCACCGTCGCCGCGTTGCTTCACCGCGACGCCACCGGCGAGGGCCAGCGCGTCGAGGTCTCCGCGCAGGAGGCGCTCTCGATGGCGCAGGAAACCGCGATGATGTTCGCGGACATCAACGGCACCAACCGCGAGCGCACGGGCGGCACGGGCGGTCTCGCCGTCCGCATTCCCGGGGTCGGCCTCTATCAGACGAACGACGGCTGGGTATACACGCTGGCTGCCGGGACGGCCGGCTCCGGGTTCCAGGGCGTGCTCGCGACGATGGATGTGCTGGGCTACGAATGTGACCTGCGCGACGAGCCATGGGCAGGCTTCATCGCCGAGTCGATGAACCGCTCGCTCCTGCTCCAGGCCATGGCCGATCCGGCCGAGGCCGCCGCGCTCGCGGCGAAGCTCGAGCACATCGGCGCGACCGTCGCGGACTTCTTCCTGCGCTACTCGAAACGCGAGTTGTACGAGGTCGGGCAGGCACAGCGGCTGCTGATCGGCATGGTCAGCGCCCCGCCCGACATCTCCGTGAGCCCTCAGCTCAACGCGCGCGACTGGTTCGTCGAGATCCACGATCCCGGGCGCGGGCGGCTGCTCCGCTACCCGGGTCCCCCCTGGCAGCTGCACGGCACGCCCGCGACGCTTCGACGACCCGCGCCGCTGCTCGGCGAACACACTGCCGAGGTGCTCGCGGAGATCGGGGTCGGCGCCGGCGAGGCGAGCGCGCCGACGCCGCACGGGAGCCCGCGATGACGACGAACGGCTCCGCGCCCGGCCAGGCAAACGGCGCCGCGCGCCGAGCGCTCGACGGGGTCAAGGTGCTCGACCTCACGTGGTTCGGCGCGGGACCGATCGGCACGCGCAGCATCGCCAACCTTGGGGCACGCGTGATCCGTGTCGAGACGCAGAGGCGCCCTGACGGGCTGCGCATCGCGCCCCCGCGCCCCGCAGGGAACGCAAGCCTCAACGTCGGTGGCTACTTCAACAACTTCAACGCCGAGAAACAGAGCATCACCATCGACCTGACCACCGACCGCGGGCACGAGCTCGGCCTCGAGCTCGTGCGCTGGGCGGACGTCTTCATGACGAACATGACCGCGCGCGCCGTGCGTCAGATCGGCATGACCTGGGACGCGGTGCACGCGGCGAACCCGGCGATCGTCGCCCTCTATCAGCCGATGCAGGGCATGACCGGACCGCACGCCGAGTACGCCGGCTTCGGTGCGGTGCTCTCTGCCGTGTGCGGGGTGAACGCCCTGTCGGGCTTCGAGCGCAACCCGCCCATCGGGGTCGGGACGAACTACCCGGACTACGTCGTGAACCCGATGCACGCGGTGATCGCGCTGCTCGCCGCCCTGCGGCACAGGCGCCGCACCGGCGAGGGCCAGCTCATCGACATGTCGCAGCTCGAGTCGTCCGTGGCCGCGCTCTCCGGCCCGGTGTTCGCATGGGACAACGCGCGCGTCGACTATCGGCGCGAGGGCAACCGCGTGCCATACGCGGCCCCGCACGGCGCCTTCCGCTGCGCCGACACGCCCGCACGTCCCGACCGCTGGCTCGTGCTCGCCTGCCTCGACGACGCGCAGTGGGAGCACTGCGCGCGGGCGTGCGCGCGTCCGGAATGGAGCAGCGATCCGCGCTTCGCCACGCTGGCCGAGCGCAAGCGCCACGAAGACGCGCTCGAGACGCTGATCGCGGCGTGGGCGGCGGAGCAGGACGGCGCCGAGGCGCTTGCCCGCCTCCAGGCCGCCGGCGTCCCTGCCGGCCTCGTGCTCAACGCCTCCGAGGTGCTCGCCGACGAGCACCTGCGCGCGCGCGGCTACTTCGTCTACCTCGATCACGCTGAGGCGGGGCGCCGCGCCTACGACGGTTCCGGCTTCCGGCTCTCGAAGACGCCGGTCGAGCTGCGGCGCGCCGCCCCACTGATCGGCGAGCACACGTGGGAGATCGCGACCGAGGTGCTGGGTCTCAGCGGCGACGAGATCGGCATGCTGATCGCCGAGCAGGTCCTCTACTGACCCGGCGCGCGCCGCCGGTCGCGCGTTGCCCGCATCGCGCACGCCCTCGTACGCTCGTCCCGGGGACGGAGGACCGCGGCATGAACCTCGACAAGAACCTCGCCCAGGAGGGCGCCGACTGGATCGCCGAGATGGTCTCCGATGACCTCGGCGGGTTCATTCCCGCGGAGCTGATCGATCTCGTGATGGAGCTCGAGATGAAGGTCCGCGCGGAGCACAGCGATCCGGAGATGGACCACCAGGCCATGGCGGAGCGGCTCATGCCGCTGATCGAGGCGGAGGGCGTGCCTACTCAGACGGGCGCTGTCTCGCACCACCTCGTCGTTGAGATCCTCCACTGGGAGGACGAGTTCCTCGCGATGGCGGGTCACCCCCGGACCGTCCGCGCTTCGTAGGCGACGCGCCGACGACACCGCTGGCCGCCTCGTTCCGCAGCTGCTTCAGCCGGCGCACGTTCTCCGCGTCCGGACCGTTCGCCTTGCCCTGCGCGTCGGGAATGCCGGGCACTTCGAGCAGAAACGCCTTCCCGCGGAACTCCTCCGCGCCGAGAATCGTGCGGAAGCCCTCAGTGCCGATATAACCATCGCCGATGTTCTCGTGCCGATCGCGCTCGCTGCCGAGCGGCATCTTCGAGTCGTTCGCATGGACGACCGCGAGCCGCTCGAGGCCGATCTCGCTGTCGAACTCCATCATCGCGACTTCGATCCCCTCGCGATCGGCGATGTTGTAGCCCGCCGCGAACGCGTGGCAGGTGTCGAGGCAGACCCGCAGCCGCTCACTCCGGACCGCGTGCACGAGCCGGCCGAGCTCGGCGAACGACCGCCCGATCACGCCGCCGTGCCCGGCCGCGTTCTCGAGCGCGAGCACGGCATCGCCGGGCGCCGCGTCGAGGATGCGCGTGAGCGTCTCGCATACCTGCCGCTCGACCGCGTCGATGCCCAGACCCCGGTGCGAGCCGGTGTGCAGCACCACCCCGCGCGCGCCGATCGCGTCGGCGACCGTGAGCGCGTTGACGACGGAGTCGACCGACTTCTCGAGCATCTCGGGGTCGTCGGTTGCGAGGTTCGCGAGGTAGATGTTGTGCACCCACACCTCGTCGATGTCAGACGCGGCGTGCAACTCGCGGAAGCGCGCGATCGCCGCGGGCGTGTGCTTCGTCGGACGCCACGCCTGCGGCGCGCTCGGGAAGATCTGGATCGCCTCAGCGCCGATCGCCTCACCGCGCGCGATCGCCGTAAAGACGCCGCCCGACGACGACACGTGAGCGCCGACGGCGATGCGGGCCTGCATCAGCGCGCCGCTCGTGAGCGGCTCGTACAGCCGCGCGCGAGGCGCGCCAGCAGGCGGCGCGCCGGCATCGCCACGACGACCGCGTCGAGCGCGCGCCGGAGATCCGCCAGCGCAGGCGCGTGCGCCGGGACGTGCCGCACCTCGAGCACGCCGGCATCGAGATCCGCGCGGGCACTGCGCACGCCGGCGACCCGCCGGAAGGCGGCCTCCGTGCGCACGGCGCACGCGGCGCACACCATCCCGTCGACGCGGACGCGGGCGTGGCCCGGCGCCACGGGCTCGATCGCCGTGACAGCCGGGACGACCACCATGCGGCGCACGTGCAGGCGGATCCACCGCAGCGGCGAGCGTGGGGTACGGGCGGCCCCAGACGTGAACATATCCGCATCCTATCAACGAGCCGCCGCGACCGCTGCGCAGACGAGCGCGATGCGCCGATAACCAATTGAGGCGCGGTTCGAGGTGCGGATGGACGGGCGATGTACGACGATCAGGACCAGCGCAACGGCGACGAGCGGCGCGATAAGGCGCTCGTAGTCATCGGGGACGACCGCATCGCGCTCGCCACGGTGCTCGTGCTCCAGGAGATGAACCTCGCGGTCGACATCGCGATCGACGGCGACTCGGCCGTCTCCTGGTCGAAGCGCGGCGGCTACGACCTGATCGTGTGCGGCCCGGGGGGCGACGCCGCGATCGACCTGGCGTTGCGCTTCCGCATGTCGGCGCCCGACGCCCAGGTCTACCTGCTCACCGACCCCGGCGACGAAACGACTGCCCTCTGGGTGCTCGGCGTCGAGCTGATCGCACCGCCCCTGGACGTGAACACCCTGGTCAGCCGCTTCTGGCGCACTGCCGCCTGACGTCCGCAGGGCCGCGCCCGTGTCCCGATCGCGCTCCTGAGCGCGCGTCGCGGCGTGATTGCTGGGCTCTCCACCCGATGCTAAGGTCGGCCGTGGGGATGACCATCAGGGGGGGTTCCGGTCCTTGGCTTACAAGATCATTGAGACCTGCATCGGCTGCACCGCCTGCGTGAAGAAGTGCCCGACCGAGGCGATCACGGGGCTCCGCAACGAGATCCACATCATCGACAGCGAGCTCTGCATCGACTGCGGAGCCTGCGGCGCGGTGTGTCCGCCTGAGTCCATCCTCGACGACATGGGCGACGTCTGCCGGACGTTCCCCCGGCGTGAGCTCCCGCTGGCGAAGGTGATCGAGGAGAACTGCATCGGCTCCGGCTGCGAGCTGTGCATCAACATCTGCCCGTTCGAGGCGCTCTCGCTGAGCGATGCGCCGAACAGCCACGACTACTACGGCATGGCCACCGTCGACCCGAAGCGCTGCACGGGCTGCCGGCTGTGCGAGCAGTCATGCGGCTGGTCGGCGATCTACATCGACCCGCCGCGCGAGATGCTGAAGAAGACCCTGTACCCGATCGAGATCTTGACGCCAAAGAAGGGCAAGGGGCTCCAGCGCGCGCGCGAGCAGCGCGCGGGGGCCGCCGCCGAGTAAGACGCCGGCGATCTGACTGATCACGAACCACCGCGAGGCCCCGTCCTTCTCCCGAGGGACGGGGCCTCGCTGGTACACGCGGGAGGACGAATGACGAACGGCGGCGATCCCGGCTCGGCGCTCGCCGTGCTCCGGGTGGTGCGCCTGCGGCCGTCCGCGCGCTTGCCCGAGCGCCAGACGGCGCTCGCGAGCGGCTTCGACCTGTGCGCGTCGCTCGAACACGGTCCGCTCACGATCGGCGAGGCGCCGGTGCGCGTGCCCACCGGCCTGGCAATCGGCGCGCCGCACGGCTTCGACGTCCAGCTCCGTCCCCGCTCGGGGCTCGCCGCGCGAGGCGTGATGGCGGTCTTCGGCACGCTGGACGCCGACTATCGCGGCGAGGTCATGGTGACGATGTACTGCCTGCCGTCGACCGGCCGGTTCACGGTCGCCGACGGCGATCGCATCGCCCAGCTCGTGATCTCGCGACTTGCCGGAGTCGCATGGCACACGGTCGAAGCGCTCGACGAGACGGCACGGGGCGCGGGCGGCCACGGGTCGACCGGTCTGCGCTAGCCGAACCGCCGCTTCCGAAGCACAAATTGAGAGCGGGCCTTGCGGCCCGCTCTCGTTTACCAACATCTGCCGTGCGGCGGGGGTACTTATTGTTTCGACAGATGCCGGCCTGGCCGGTGGTGGGAACTGACCCGGCGCGCTCCCCGCTAGAGCGCCGGGTGACTCGTCTCCTCCAGTGCGTCGCGTTGGAACACGTAGTGGTAGAGCAGCGCCGCGAGCACCGCCCCGATCACGGGCCCAATCCAGTAGACGAGATGGTCGTCCCATGTCCCGCTGAGCAACGCAGGGCCGAACGCGCGCGCCGGGTTCATCGCGGCGCCGGTCAGCGGCCCCGCCGCGAATGTGCCCATCGTCAGCACGAGGCCGATGCCAAGTCCCCCGATGCGGGGGCCGCGCGGGTCCAGCGCGGTGCCGAAGACCGCGAGCATCAGGAAGACCGTCAGCACGATCTCGATCCCGACACCCTGGGCGAACGTCACGCCCGCGTTGAGGGCCGGCGTGCCGAGGTTCTGGGCCTCGCGCTCAACCTCAGGAAACAGCAACACGAGCAGGAGCGCCGCCAGTGCTGCGCCGACGAGTTGCGCGACGATGTAGCCGACCGTGTCCATCGTGCTGAGGCGACGCGTGACCCACAGGCCGATCGTCAGGGCGGGGTTGAAGAGCCCGCCCGAGACGTGCCCGAGCGAGGAGACCAGCAACGCGACGGCGAGGCCGTACGCGAACGCGATCGCCACCAGGTTCGCGCCCCCGGTCACGATGATCGACCCCGCGCTCATGAAGATGAGCGCGAATGCGCCGACGGATTCCGCAACTAGCTTGCGGTAGTCGAGCGTGTCCCTCATCACCCCACCCTCGCTGCTCGCGGGATGAACCCGCGACTCGGATGAAAACACTGATCTAGTGAAAAGTCAACTCTGTTAAGCAGTTCCGGTTATCCACAACCGCACGCTCGAAGGTGCCACACGCCGGCGCGAGGGCGCGCGCAGCAGAGCGGCCACACGGGCGTTCCGGTGCTACGCTCCGCGACCATGCGCGCCGGCCCGTCGCTCCTCTGCCTCGTCGCGTTCGGGCTGACCCTCGCAGCATGCGATGGCGAGCGCGGGGTGCGCATCGTCGCGATCACCGCGTCGCCGACGCCCGGCGCGCCCGCCGCCGGCACCGCCGCCCCTGCCGGCTCTGCGACCCCGCCACCCGTCGATCTCCCGGCGCGGCCGGAGAACCCGTTCGCCGGCGGCGTCGCCGTCAGCGACTACCTCGCCGGCGGCCGCGCGAACATCGCGGACTGCCTGCCGGAGCTCGTGCACGCCTGGGAGCTCGCGCCCGTGGTCGGCCCTCGCTGCGTCTCCGCCGACATCGACGGAGACGGTCACGATGAGTTCGTCCTGCTGATCACGACCGCGGACGGCGAGAACCCGCCCGGCGAGGCATGGTTCTTCGACGATCAGGCGGCGCGCTACCGCTTCTTCTCGTCGGCGCGCGCGCTCGCCAACGCCGTGCTCACGGGGCTCGAGGTCGCGGGCGTCGCCGACCTGACGGGCGACGGTCGCCCGGAGGTGACGCTCACGGCACGCACGTGCGACACAGAGTGCTCGACGCGGGCGGTCATCGCGAGCCAGCATCGCGGCATCCTGGAGGACCTCGCGCCCGACGACTCGGCGCTCGCCGCCTCTGAGGAGGTCACCATCGCGGATGACGATGGCGACGGGCTCCCGGACGTGCTCATGCGGCGCGGCGCGACGGCGGTCCGTGGGCCCGGGCCGCAGCGCGGGCTCTCGCGACGGCTGGCGTGGAGCGGCGTCCGCTTCTCGGTGATCGACGAAGTCGACGCGCCCGAGTTCCTCATCCACCTGATCGCCGACGCCGATGTCGCGTACCGCGTGGGCGACATGCCGGAGGCGCGGCGCCTCTATGAGGCGGTGGCCAACGACACGGCGCTGCGGGACTGGAAGCAGGAGATCGGCGAGTTCGTCGGGCGGCGTGAGCTGGTCCCGTACGCGCTCCTCCGAGCCGCGCTCGCCGCCGGCCGCCAGGGCGACGCTGCGGACGCGAGCGCGCTTCTGACACGCGCGGCCGGAGAGGGCGCGAGCTCGATGCACGGCGTCGCGGCAGCGATCTACCTCGGCGCGATCGATGCCGGCCGCCCGGCCGGCGAGGCATGTTCGGACGCGCAGCGCTACCTCCAGCAGTTCGCAGCGGCCTACCAGCGCTTCTGGGACTACGGCTACGCCAACCCCGAGCACCCGATCGCCGACATCTGTCCGTGACGCGCTTCGTCGCCGTCTGCCGCGCGGTCGCCACCATCAGCTAGCCGGCCGCAGCCCGTGCCGGGCCGAGCCGCGGATAGGGCGCCAGCGCGATTGCCAGGCCGGCGACGAGGAAGAACAGCGCAAACGCCGCGAATGGCACCGTGTACGAGCGGTTCGCCACGTACCACAACCCCGTCGCGAACGGCCCGATGGCGTTCATGCCGAGCTGGACAGGTTGAATCGAACCGCGGATCAGCCCCATGGACGCGCGACCGAAATAGTCCGCGTAGATTACCTCGCTGAGCGCGGTCATCGCCCCGAAGAAGCACCCATAGACCACCGCGTACACCATGGCGGCGGGCACGCTCGCCGCGTTCACGAGCAGCAGCACCCCGCCGCTCATGCCGATCAGCGCGACTGACAGCGTCCAGCGCACGCCCCGCCGCGCCGCGACGGCACCGCCGATCAGGCCGCCGCCCGCCCCGAAGAGCGAGTACACGGCGACGACGAGCGCCGCCTCGGTGCGCGGAACGCCCTGATCGATGAGGTGCGGGATCTGGTGAAAGTTGACGGAGCCGCCGGCGAAGAGGACCAGCGCCATGGCGAGCCCGATCAGCCAGTACGCCCGCGTGCGGACCGCCTCACCCAGACGGAAGTCCGCCGGGGGCGACGGCGCATGAACAGCAGCGGCGGCGCCACGCCGAGGGTGAAGATCACCAACGCCAGAGCGACCCACCCCGCGCGCCACGACCCCGTCGTGGCAATCACGATCGCCACGAGCACGGGCAACGTCGCCATCCCGAGCCGCGAGCCGACCGCCACGATGCCGGTCACGAACGCGCGGCGGCGCACGTACCAGTTGGCGACCGCGATGAACGCGGCCGGCGCGAGCGCTCCGACGGCGAGCGCCCGGCCCAGCGCGTAGAACACCAGCAGCTGCCACAGCGCATCCATGCGCGCGAGCGCCAGCAGGCAGCCGCCCATGACCAGCGCGGACAGCGCGATCACGCGCCCGCCGCCACTCCGATCGATTGCCCAGCCGATCGCCGGCGAGGCGATTCCCGCCCCCGCGCTACCGAGTGTGATCGCCAGCGCGACGTCCGCGCGCGTCCAACCGAACTGCTCTTCGAGCGAGGAAGAGAAGACACCGAGCACGGGGTTGAAGAAGACGACGGAGGCGAACGTCGCCGCGAATGAGGTCGCGGCGATCACGCGACCGTAGTAGAAGCGTTGGGGCGGGGTGACGGCCGGGCCGCCGGTGGGCGCGCGGGTCAACCGGTCACACCTCTCTCCGGAGCACGTGCCCGAGGCTCCCGTCAGTCTACCGATTGACCCTCTCGACGCCGCGCCGGTAGTGTCGGACGGCCACTGCTCGCGAGGGGATCCGATGCTCAGACGGGTGCGCTCGTTCGTCCTGATTGCGATCGCCGCGGTCGCCGGCGCGGTGTGCGGTCGCATGGTCGCGCAGATGCGCGCGGCCCGCCTGGATGCGGACGCCTTCGGCGGAGCCGATCGCGGCATCCGCCTGCGTCCCCAGGATCTCGTGCCCGGCGTGGTCGCCGCCTTCCGGGTGAGCGAGCCCCCGTGGTCGTGGCTTCACCTGCCGGGGTGGCTCGCCGCCTTCGGCGTGAATTTCGCCGCGGCCGCGCTCGCAGGCGATCTCGGACGGCTGCGTGAGATGTTCGAGTCGGGCGGCATCTCGCTGGGCGACTCATGGGCGGACCCTCCATCTGCCGCGAACTGGTCGGTGGCGGAAGATCCGCCACCCACGGCGAACGTCTAAGCCTCCCCACCTTCGGCCGCGTACCCCGCGACCACTGCTGCGACTGCGCGCACCCGTCGCGACGTGCGCGCGCCTCTGACCGGCGGAGCGCAGTCCGCGGACGCGCCCGCTTCACGCGGTTCGGACGCCGCCCGGCTGCGCTTGTCCGCCCGATCGGCCCTTTCTATTCTCCGCTGTGACATCCTGTGCCGTACGCGGAGGGCCCCGACGTGACAGTCGCCCTCGTCCTGCTGACCGCCTACTTCGTCGGCTCGATCCCGACCTCCTACCTCGTCGTGTATCGGCTGACGGGGCGCGACATTCGGACGCTCGGGAACGGCAACCCGGGCACGATGAATGTCTGGGACTCCGTGGGCCTGCGCGCGGCCGCGATCGTGGCAATCGGTGACATTGGGAAGGGCATGGCGGCGGTGGGGATCGCGTACGTCGCCGGGCTCGGCGACGTCCTGGTAATCGTGGCGGCGCTGGTCGCCGTCGCCGGCCACGACTTCTCGATCTTCCTGCGGCTCCGCGGCGGCAACGGCACCGCCGCCGCAGTGGGCGGAATCATCGCGCTCGTGCCGCAGGTCGCGCTGCCGAGCGTCGCGGCCGCACTGGCGATCTTCCCGATCGTGCGCTCCCGGCGCATCGCCGGGCTGCTCGGCATGCTGCTCATCCCGGTCCTCACGTATTCGCAGGGCTATCCGCAGATCAAGCTGATCGGCGTGCTGCTGCTGCTGACCGTGACCGCGCTGAAGGTCCTCCGCTTCGAGGGCTTCACACCTGCGCGGTCACGTCCACCGCGGTGACCGCCTACGACCCGGCCGTCGAGCGCTTTCGGGACGCGGTCGCCGGGCCCGCGGATGGCGTGTCGCTCGCCCGCGCAGCGCTGATCGCCGCGCGCGTCGAGTACGGCGAGATCAGCGTCGACGCCTTCGACCAGCGGCTCGACGACATGGCGGAGACGCTGACGCGCCGCATCCGGCGCGACGCCGCTGCCGACGCGTCGCCGCTGCGTCCGGTCCACACGCTCAATCAGCTCCTGTATACGGAGCTCGGTTACCACGGGAACGCGAATCACTACGACGACCCGCGCAACCTCTACCTCAACTACGTGCTGACCGAGCGCACCGGGATCCCGGTGACGCTGGCGATCGTGTACGCGGAGGTTGCGCGGCGCGCGGGGCTCGACGTACGCGTGGTCGGCCTGCCGGGCCACGTGATCGTGCGCTACCACCCGCTCGCCGGCGGCGAGCCGTCGCTGATCGACGTCTTCGATCGTGGCCGTGTGCTGCAGGAGCACGACTGCGAGGCGCTCGTCCGCGCGGCCTTCGGCTCGCGCGTGCAGTTCAAGCCGCACTACCTCGCCGCCCTCACGCCCCGGCAGGTGCTGCAACGGCTCCTGCACAACCTCAAGGCCGGCTACCTCCAGCGCGGCGACGAGGAGCGTTCCGCCCGCGTGATCGACCTGCTGCTCGCGCTCTTCCCGTGGGACCTCGACGAGATCCGCGACCGCGGCATGCTGCACGAGCGCCTCGGCGACTACCCGGACGCGCTCCGCGACCTCGAGCAGTACGTGCGGTACCGCGCCGGCGCGCGGGACATCCAGACGATCACCGAGACCGTGCGCTCACTGCGCCGGCACGCGCGAGGCGGGAACGCCGAGCGTTAGCCGCGGGGTGCGCTGGCGTGGCTCGCGCGCACGCTGCTACGCTCGCGACACCGCGCGCCGTCGTCCCACCGCTCGGAGAGAAGGCAGCATGGAAGCGACCACCCGCCAGCCGATCGCGCGGCCCATGCACTCGGTCTCGGCCCCCGCCGCCACGTTCGTCTCGCACAGCGAGAGCCTCGAATACGAGACGACGCACGCCCTCGAGTTCGTCGACATCACGGCGGACGTACAGGCCGTGATCGAGCGCTCCGGCGTCCGCTTCGGTCAGGTCGCCGTCTTCTCGAACCACACCACGGCGGCGGTGATCCTCAACGAGCACGAGCCGCTGTTGCTCAATGACATGGCGCGCGTGCTCTCGCGGCTCGCGCCCGCGGGCAACTACTACGAGCACAATGACTTCTCGATCCGCACCGTCAACATGTTCCCGGACGAGTGCGCCAACGGGCACTCGCATTGCCAGCACCTCTTCCTCGGCAGCAGCGAGACGATCCCGATCCACGAGGCGCGCGCGCACCTCGGGCGGTTCCAGAGCGTCTTCCTCGTCGAGCTCGATCACGCGCGCAAGCGGCGCGTCTACGTGCAGGCGATGGGGAGCTCGGCCGGCTAACGCTCGGCTGCCCGTGCCCCTCACGCGCATCCTCCATCGCGGCGGCAACCTGCGCAGCACGTTCGCCGCCGCAGAGCATCCCGCCGTGGATGCGCTCGAGGCCGATGTCTGGGTGCATCACGGCAGCCTCTTCCTCCACCACGACCGCCCGCTCGGCCTGCTGCCGTTGCTGCTCGGCCGGCGCCGCCTCCATCGCCGACCCGGGGACCTCGCCTCGCTCGACGACCTGCTCAACGCCGTGGCGGACCAGGTCGATCTCGTGCTCGATCTCCGCTCGTGGTTCGGCGACCCCGCGCCCGATCTCGCCCGCGCGCTGATGGCGCTGGAGCGGGTCGATCGGATCTCCGTCACGTGCGAGAACTGGCGGATCGCCGACCGCGTGCGGGCGTGGCTCCCGGCGGTCCGGGTCGGCTACTCGGTGCGTTCGCAACGCCAGCTCATCGATTACGAACGCGCACGCCGTGCCGGTACGCAGCCGCTCACGGCGGTGACGATTCGCCACTCGCTGCTCGGCACCGCGGGCGACGTGGCACGCATACGCGCGGCCGCCGGACACGTCACCGCCTGGACCGTCGACGACATCGACCGCGCGCTCGAGCTCTCCGCGTGGGGCGTCGACGCCATCGTGAGCAACCGGCTGACCGTGCTCAATGCGCTCTGACGCATGCGCGGCCGAGGCCGCGCGGCGGGAGCGCCGTTACCATCCGCCTATGCCCGACCGCACCCGCGTTCCCCCGCCGTCGCCGGCGCCCGCCGGCACCGGCGATGCCGACGACTTCGCGCTCGCCCGGGGCGACGCGCTCGCCGACGAGCTCGCGCTGGCCGCGACCGCGACGCCGCTCGCGCCGATCGTGCGCGACGAGATCGCGGAGGCAGGCGGGCGCATCACGTTCGCGCGCTTCATGGCGCTCGCGCTCGGTCACCCCGAACACGGCTACTACGCGCGCGAGGACCTCGCCTGGGGGCGCGACGGCGACTACGAGACGTCGCCGGAAGTGCATCCGATCTTCGGCTTCATGTGGGCGCGCCAGGTGCTGGAGTGCTGGGAGCGGCTCGGGCGTCCGGCGCCGTTCGCGCTCGTCGAGCCCGGCGCGGGATCGGGCGCATTCGCGTCCGCGATGCTCACCTGGCTGCGCGAGCGCGCGCCCGCCTGTTTCGCCGCCGCGCGCCCGGTCCTGCTCGACGGCCAGGCGCGCCGGCTCGCCGATCAGCAGCGCGCGCTCGCACGCCGCGGCCTGACGGCCGAGCACGCGCTCTTCGACGATTGGACGGCGCGCGCCGAGGACCTGACCGGCATCGTCATCAGCAACGAGTTCTTCGACGCGCTGCCGGCCCACCTCATCGAGCGGCGTGGGGACGACCTGCACGAGTGGTACGTCGAGGTGGACGGCGACGCGTTTCGCTTCGCGCTCGGCGAGCCGAGCACGCCGGCACTCGCGCAGCGCCTCGCGGCGCTCGGCGTCACGCTCGGCGACGGTGCGCGCGCGGAGATCGCACTCGCGGCGAGCGGGGCGATGGCACGCCTCGCCGCCCGGTTCGCCCGCGGCTACATCCTCACGATCGACTACGGCTACGACGCGCCGACGCTCTACGCGCCGTGGCGGCGCATGGGCACGCTGATGGCGTTCCGCGACCACAGCCCGCAACCCGACCCGCTCGCATCGCCCGGGCTGCTCGACCTCACGTACCACGTGGACTTCACGTCGCTGGCGAGCGCGGCGGACGGGTGGGCGCGAGCGCCCACGGTCTCGCAGGCGGAAGCGCTCACCGCGCTCGGCATCGGCGAGGCGCTGCGCGCGGCGTTGGCGCGCGCGGCGGGCGACTTCGCCCGCTTCGCCGCCGATCGACGCGCCGTCGAGACGCTCACGGACATGGGCGGCCTCGGCCGCATGCGCGTGCTCGCGCTCGCGAAGGGCGCGCCGCTCGAAGGCCTCCGCTGCCTCGCCCCGCTCGGGGCGCCCGGGGCGGGGGGGTCCTGAGCCGCCGCGTGCCCGGCGCGGGCGCGAGCACGCGCGCGCGGCCGTCCCCGGATCCACCGCGACGTGCCACAATGTCCGCGTGGCAGAGACGCTTTCGTCCCAGTACTACAGCGAAACGCTGATCGATCACTTCACGAATCCGCGCAACGCCGGCGCGATGGTCGACGCGAGCGTTGAGGCGAGCGTGACGAACCCGGTCTGCGGGGACTCGCTCCGCCTCTTCCTCCGCATCGACGGCGATCGCATCGAACGGGCCTCGTTCCTCAGTTCTGGTTGCCCGGCGTCGATCGCGACGTCGTCCGTCGCCACCGAGATGATCACGGGCCTTTCGCTCGCGCAGGCGGAAGCGCTCACCCGCGAGGACTTCACGGAGGCCGTGGGCGGCCTGCCGAAGGCGAAGGTGCACTGCTCCGTGCTCGCCGCCGCCGCCGTGCGGAACGCCGTCGCGGAGTGGCGGGGCCGCGGGTCGGGCTAGGCGCCGCCCCCACCCGCCGCACCGGTCACGCACCACACCCCTGAAGACGTTGAGAGAGAGGCCCCACCCGTGAGCGTCGCCGCCATCTTGCTCGCCGCCGGCGCATCGCTCCGCATGGGGTGCCCGAAGCCCCTCATCGACTGGGGTGGGCGGCCGTTGCTCGCGTGGGAGCTCGAGCAGCTCATGGCGTCCACCGTCGACGAGATCGTGATCGTGACCGGGGCGCGCGCGGACGAGGTCCGGCGCTCGCTCGGACCCACGGGCGCCCGCTACTGCGTGTTCAACCCGCGCTGGCCCCAGGGCCGCGCGACCTCACTCGCCCTCGGTGTGCAGACGCTGCTCGGGCCGGACCGCTCGCCGCCGGAGGCGATCGTGCTCCAGAACGTGGACCAGCCGACGCGCGCCGACATCATCGATCGGCTGATCGACGAGTTGCGTCGCACGCACGCGCCCGCCGTGCAACCCGAGTACGAAGGCCACGGCGGTCACCCCGTGGTGCTGTCGAGCACGCTGCTCCGCGAGCTCGCTGCGGTGAACGAGGCGACGCTCGGGCTCCGCGGCGTGCTCGAGCGGCACCCCGCGTACCGCCTCCCCATGGACGAGCCCGTGGTCCGGCTGGACCTCAACACCCCGGATCTGCTCGACGAAGCGCGTCGCCTGCTCGGCGTCGCCGAGCGCTGAGCAGTTCGTGGCGGCGGCCCCTCGCATCCGGCTCGACTGCCTCGGTTCCGGCTTCGCGTTCTCGTCCGGCCGCTACTGGAACGGCTGGCTGCTCAACGGCCGCGTGCTCCTCGATTGCCCGCCGCAGACGCTGCCGCATCGCTATCGCCTCGGTCGCTCGCCCGCCGACGTGGAGCTCGTGCTGCTCTCGCACGAGCACGCCGATCACGCCGGCGGAATGGACCTCTTCCTGGTCGACGCCGTGCACCGCTACGCGGACCGTGCGCGCCCGTGGGCGGTCGCCGGCCCGACGGGCATCTACGAGCGTCTGCGCGAAGTGGTCGGCGATCACCGGCA
This sequence comes from Dehalococcoidia bacterium, assembly GCA_040902395.1. Lineage (GTDB taxonomy): Bacteria > Chloroflexota > Dehalococcoidia > UBA2979 > UBA2979 > VGNK01. Next base: position 13,569 of record JBBDXH010000093.1, on the reverse strand, counting down.
CCAGCCGCGGCGCGACGACCCGCGTTTCCGGTGGCTCGAAGACGACGGCGGCGCCGTCTTCGAGTGGGCGGGGATCACGGTCGAGACGGTGCGCATGGAGCACGCCGTGCCGAACAATGGCTTCCGCGTACACATTGACGGCGGCGTGGTGGCCTACACCGGCGATACGGCGCCCGGTCCGCGCGTCGCCGCGCTCGCCGCGGGCGCGGACGTACTGATTGTGGAGTGCGGCGGCAGCGGCCCCGGCATGCACTGCGATTGGGACGACGTGATCGCGCTGCGCCGCGCGCTCCCGCGGAGCACCGAGGTGCTCGTGACGCACTACGACGCAACGCGCGTTCCGGCGCTCCCGTCGCTGGCGGGCTTCACGCTCGCCGAGGACTTCGCGGTCTACGAGTACTGAGGGGCCGCGGCGGCGTGAGACGGTGGGCGGTCAGACGCCGCCGAAGCGCTGAGCACACCGTCCCGGACCTGCTTGGTACCACCGCGCTCGTATGCGATCTCGACCGCCGTGCCCGACGTGAGCGGCGACCGGAGCGTCCAGCGGCGCGAACCTTCCGCCGTGCGTGCCCCGGCGATCCGGAACGGCGTGCTCGGGTTTCGTCTCCCGGTCTCGTCCGATATGCTGCGCGCCGATCCCGATCCGGGGTGAGGGAGGGTCCGTGGCATACGGAATGGGTGTCGTGCGGGGCATGTTGATGACGCTCCAGCACGTCTTCCGCCCGGCGATCACGGTCAACTACCCCGAGTATCAGCGCGAAGTGCCTGTCCGCGCGCGCACGAACCTGCTCTGGTTCGAGGAACGCTGCACGGGCTGCTCGACGTGCGCGCAGGCCTGTCCAGACGGGTGCATCCTCGTCGAGACCGCGCCGCGCGAGGACGGCACGCTCAACATCACCCGCTACGAGATCGACTTCCGGATCTGCATGTACTGCGGCCTTTGCACAGAGGCGTGCCCGTACCAGGCCATCCAGTCCGGCGGGCGCTATGACGACGCGGTCTACGTGTTCGAGAACATGTATCGGGACCGCGAAGTGCTCACGAGCGAGGCGCAGACGTACCTCAAGAGCACCGGCGGCGTGTACCCGAACGGGCAGGCGCAGGAGCTGATTCCGCTGGTGACAGCCATGCCCACCGCGCGCTCGCGCGTCGATGTCGCAGGCGCCGACGGTCCGTTCGGCCCGCAGCGGCTGCCGGGCAAGCCGGACCGCGCGAGCGACTAACCACCGGGGAGTGCGTGCCGGCGCTGCCGGGGCGTCCGAGGACGGAGATCCCGTGGTCACGATCACGCTCAACGGCAGCACGGTCGAGACCGACGCTGGCCGCCCGCTGCTCGAGGTGATCAAAGAGCAGGGCGTTGCGATCACCAACCTCTGCTACATCGACGGGCTGGCCCCGTACGCCGGCTGCCGCACCTGCATCGTCGAAATCGAGGGCGCGCGCCCGACGCCGCTCCAGGTCGCGTGTGCCACGCAGGTCACCGCCGGCATGGTGGTGCGCACCGAGACGCCCGAGGTCAAGCGTCAGCGCCAGTCAGTCATGTCGATGATCATGGCGAACCACCCGGACCGCTGCCTGACGTGCCACCGCCGCGTGCACTGCATGCCGGGAGACATCTGCCTCCGCGACGACGTCGTCACGCACCGCTGCCTGACCTGCTCGAAGAACTACCGCTGCGAGCTCCAGACCTCGTGCGAGATCATCGACATGGGCGAGTTCGAGGAACCGTGGGTCGGCGAGGCACGCTCGTACTACGAGGTCCCGCCGCCGGAGCCGGATCGCGGCAACCCCTTCCTCGAGTTCGACCCGCAGATGTGCATCATCTGCACGCGCTGCGTGCGCGCGTGCGACCAGCTCCGCCACACCGGCGCGATCGCGCTGTCCGGCAAGGGCCACACGACGCTGATCGCATTCGGCACCGGCGGACCGATCCACGAATCGAGCTGCGACTTCTGCGGCGCGTGCATCGATGTCTGCCCGACGGCGACGCTGATGGAGAAGCCGAACAAGTGGGGCAGTCGCGCCGACGACTGGACGAACTCGACCTGCAACTCGTGCGCGGTGGGCTGCACGCTGTCGTACGGCATGACGAACGATCAGCCCGTGATCGTGCGCCCCGATCGCATCAACCCGGTGAGCCGCGACCAGATCTGCGTGCGCGGCCGCTTCGGCTACGACGCCGTCGGTGTCAGGGAGCGGCTGTCGCGCCACCTCGTGCGCGCGGGCGACCGCCTGCTCCCCGCGAGCTTCGACGACGCGCTCGCGCGCGCGGTCGCGGCGATCGACGGTGTGCGGCAGAGCGCCGGCCCGAGCGCGATCGCCGTGCTCGGCTCTCCGCTCGCGACGAACGAGGAGGCCTACCTCCTCCGTCGCCTCGCGCGCGACGTGATCCAGACACCGCACCTCGACTTCTCCCACGGCCTCACCCACCGCGCCGTGACGGACGCGCTGCGCGGCGCCTTCGGCACCGATCGCCTGCCCGCCGACCTCGGTGAGGTCGAGCGCGCGCGGACGATCGTGGTGATCGCGGGCGACCTCGAGGAGTCGCACCAGGTCGCCGCGCTGCGCATCAAGGACGCCGTGCGCAAGCACGGCGGGAAGCTCGTGCTGATCTCGTCGCGCTGGGGCGAGCTCGTGCCGTTCGCGGCCGCGTGGCTCCAGCCCGCGCCCGGCGGCGAGGCCGCAACGGCGCAGGCCCTCGCCGATGCGATCGCGGGCGGTACCCCGGCGGCGACCGTGGCCGGCGTCGACGCCACGCGCATGGCCGCCGCGGTCGCGGCGGTACGCGCCGGCGCCTCGGGCGACGGCAGCTTCGCGGTCGTCTTCGCGCCGAACGCGATCGGCGCCGCTGCCGCGGGCGAACAGGCGCGCGCTGCGGCGAACGTGGCGATCGCGGCGCGTGCCGAGGCTGCGGGCGAGCACCTCCACTACCTGGCGACCGACGCCAACGTGAACGGCATCTCCGACATGGGCGTCGCGCCCGGCCCGAACGGCAAGTCGTTCCCCGAGATCATCGCCGCCGCGCAGGCGGGGGAGATCAAGGCGCTGGTCGTGCACAGGGACAACCCGCTGCTCAGCGCGCCGGGTACCGCCGCGATCCGCGCGGCGCTGCAGGCCGTCGACGCGCTGGTCGTGATCGACTCGCTCCGTTCGACCACCGCCGAGCTGGCGACCGTCGTGCTGGCCGAGCTGCCGTTCCACCTGTCAGACGGGTCGATCACGAACGCGGACCGACGCATCCTCCGGCAACGCCCCGCGGGGATCGCCCGGCGGGACGAGCGGCCCGGCATCGCGTTGCTCGAAGCGCTTGCGAACGGTCTCGGCGGCTCGATGCAATACGCGAGCGCCACGGACGTGATGCGTGACATCGCCGAACGCGTGCCCGACTACCACCCCTACGAGACCATCGCCGCCGCGCCCGGCGGCACGCGCGCCCTGCCCGGGACGACCCGGCTGAGCGCCACTCGCCAGCCAATCGCGTCCTCCGCGACGGCGCCCGGCGACGGGCTGCTCTTCGTGACTGGACGCTCGCTCTTCACGTCGTGGGATGGCGCTTCGCTGCATTCCGACGAGGCGGACAAACTCGCCCGCGAGGGCAGCCTGGTGATCCACCCGCGCGACGCCGAGTCCGCGGGTGTGCGCACGGGCGACGACGTCGTGCTGACCGCGGGTGACGGCGAGGTCCGCATCCCCGTGCGCCTCGACGACGGCGTGGGGCCGGGGTGGGTGTACGTGCCCCACTACTACGACGGCGGCGCCGCGATGGCACTGCTGCCGCTCGAGGGCGGCGACGCCGCGCCGGCACGCGTGCGCGTGCGGGCGCTTCAGACCGCCTAGGCGACCCCGCCGGCGGCCGTGCCCCCGGTCGGACCGGCCCCGCTCGGTCGCGGTGCTAGGATGCCGTGCATGGGGCCGGTCGTACTCGATGTCGATACCGAAGATCGCTGGGTCCGGGTCGCCGCCACGCGGGATTCGGACACGGCGGAGCGCTGGCGCGACGCCGTCGACGCCGCGGACGTCGCCGTGGAAGTACACATCGAGGACGCGCGCGAAGCGCTCCCGGGGACGGCCGCCGTGCCCGAGCTGGTACTCGGCACCGGCTTTGCGTTCGGCGTATGGGTCCCGCGCGAAGGTCGCGTTGAGGCCGTGCGCGCGTTGATCGACGCGGGCTGGGACGGGCGCCACGGCTCCGTCGACACAGCGGCGCCAGCGCCGGGCGCGATCTTGCTCGGGGCGCTGTTGGCGCTCGCGGCAGCGGCGGCCGTCGTGATCGTGCGGATCGCGCTGACATGAACCGCCTGCGGCTCTTCCCGCTCGCGAGCACCGTGCTCTTCCCCGGGATGGATCTTCCGCTGGTCGTGTTCGAAGAGCGCTACCGCCAGCTGGTCGCGGAGTGCCTCGCGGAATCCGTACCGTTCGGCGTGGTCCTGATCAAGGAAGGTCGCGAGGTCGGAGGGGGCGCAGTCACACACCCCGTCGGCACCACGGCCCGGTTGCGGTCCGTGCAGCCGGCGGCCGACGGGCGCCTCCAGGTGGTAGCCCGCGGCGAGCGACGTTTTCGCATCATCGAGCCGTACCTCGATCGCCCGTACCTCTCCGCGCGCGTCGAGTATCCGGTCGACGAGATCTCACCGCTCTCGGACGCGTCGGTGGAGCGTGCACGCGAGAGTTACCGGCAGATCGAGCGGCTGCGCCAGACGATGGAAGGCCTGTATACGCGCGACTCGCGGATGCCCGAATCCCCCGGCGCGCTCGCGGATGCCATCGCGCCCACAACCGCGGTCGTGATCGGGCCCGAACGCCTGCAGGCGCTGCTCGAAATGTTCGACGTCCGACAGCGCCTCGATGCGGCGAGCGAGCTGCTCGGCGACGTCGTCGAACTGACGCACCGCCGGGCGCAGATGGTGGTTGCGCAACGCTGGGGGGGGATCGAAAGGAGGAACTGAAGCGGTCGGCGCAGTGGCCGAGGGGGACGGGGCGAACCCGACCTCGCGTCGGTCCGCGTACGCGAATCGCCCTCACCAGTCGAAGATCACGGCGAAGCAGGTGGCTTCGGCGCGCCCCGTGGCCCCCGGGGTGCATGTGTCTTGGATCGAATCGCATGCATACGGCGCGGCTCGGCCGCTGCTGACGCAGGGACACGCCGCGATGGCGAACGACCCCCGGTTCATGGATCACCCGACCGCGGGGTGGGTGCTGATCGGCACCGACGGAGCGATCGTCTCGGCGGACGCTCGCTTCGGCGCGATCGTGGCGGCAGACCCGGACGCGCTGAGCGGGCGGCGCTTCGACGCGCTCGTCGCCGTGGCCGACGCCCAACGCTGGGCGAGCGCCCGCGCCGCCGGCCGCGCCTGGCGCGGCATCCTGACGCTCAGCGCCGGCGGCGGTGAGCGGACCGTGATGATCGAGCACTTCGCAGGCGGCAGCACGCTCGAACGGCTGACCGTGATCCGGGCCGAGCTGGTCCAGGAGATCGCCCGCCCGCTCGCCGACGTCGACGCCGAGCTGGCCGCGTTCCAGGCGGTGCAGGCAACAGGCGATCTCACTGCCGCCGCTCGCGCGGTGCTCCAGGCCGTGCGCACGCCGCTCCCCTTCGACTGGGCGCTCGTGGCTCGCTTCGACCCGACCGGACCCAACCGGTCGCTGGCGACGACCGTGCTCGCGACCTACCCGGGCCCCATGGCAGGCATCGACGGGGGCTCACGCTGGACGCCACTCGCGGCACACGAGCAGACCGTGGTCGACTCGGGCACGCCGTCGCTCTGGAGCGAGCTCCCTGAACGCGGAGCCGACGGTTCGCCGCTTGCGCGGCTCGTCGCGTTCGGCATGCGCTCACGGCTCCAGATCCCCGTCTTCGTGCACGACCAGGTCGCCGGAACCGTGGCGCTATATTCCGCGGATCCACACGCGTTCCGGCCCGGCGACGGACTGCGCCTCGAGCGCATGACGCTGCCGTTCCGCGGACGGCTGCAGTCTGCGCCTGCGGTTGAGGCGCCGGCGCGCGCGCCCCTCGCGGAGGCTCGTCCGCCGGTGGCGGAAGTGCGCGCGCCGGTGTCACCGCAGGTCGTGGTCGACACCGCAACGCTCGCCGCCGCGGCGCC
>JBBDXH010000093.1:0-7458 GCA_040902395.1 Dehalococcoidia bacterium | reverse complement strand
CCGGACCCGCGGAACGCGACCGCTGGGCGCCCGCGCGACCGGAGCGCAGCGGCCTGATCGAAGAGCGCCTCGGCGCGCTCGGCGAGATGGTCTCCGGCGTCGCCCACGAGCTGAACAACCCGCTCACGGCGATCCTTGGGTACGCGCAGATCCTTCCGAGTCTCGAAGGCTTCGACCGCGACCAGGCGCTGACCACGATCGAACAGGAGGCGCTGCGTGCCTCGCGCATCGTGCGCAACCTGCTGGCGTTCGCGCGCCAGCATCGCGCTTCGCTCGAGCCGGTGGACATCGAGGCGATTCTGCGCCGCGTGATCGACGTGCGGCAGTACAGCCTCCAGGCCGACCGCGTGACCATTGAAACGCGCTTCGCCGGCGTGCGTTCGGTCATGGCCGACGAGTACCAGCTCGAACAGGTCTTCCTGAACCTCTTGAACAATGCACACCAGGCGATGCAGATCGACGGCGGCACGGTCACCGTGGCGACCGAACAACTCGCGTCGAGCGTGCGCGTCTACATCAGCGACACCGGCCCCGGCGTGCCCGACGAGGTCGCCGACCGCATCTTCGAACCATTCTTCACGACCCGCGAGGTTGGAACGGGCGTCGGGCTGGGACTCGCGATCGTGTACGGGATCGTCGCCGAGCATGGCGGCCACGTCTGGGCACAGCCGGCGGCGACGGGCGGCGCCGAGTTCGTCGTGGAGCTTCCGGCGCCCGCCCCGGTGCGCGCGGGCGCCGTCGACGGCGTCGCAGGGGAAGGCACGGCGATCGCGGGAGCGGCCATGGGGCGCGTGCTCGTCGTGGACGACGAACTGCCCATCCGCGCGCTGACCAACGAGATCCTGTCCGGGCTCGGCTACGACGTCGCGACCGCCGCGAGCGCGAACGACGCGTTCCGGCTGCTCGAGTCCGGCTCGTTCGACGCGCTGATCGTCGACATGGGGCTCCCTCGCATGGACGCCGCCGCGTTCCAGCGGCGGGTGAGCGAGCGCTGGCCGCGGCTACGCAGCCGGCTGCTCTGGATCACCGACGAGCCCGAGAGCGACCGCGCGGCCGCGCTCATGGGCGACGGGGCGCATCTCGAGAAGCCCTTCGGCACGCAGGAGTTGCTCGGCGCCCTGCGGGCGCTCCTCGCCACCCCGTCCTGACCCACCCGGATACGAAGCCGGCGCCACGAAGGCGCCGGCGCAGTTGAGCAACCCGGGCGGAAGGCTAGTCGCCCTCCTCCATCGGATAGCCGGCCTTGGCCCAGGCGTCGTGCCCGCCCTCGACGTTGTAAAGGTCGGTCAGGCCGACGGAGGCCGCGAACTCCGCGGCCACGGCCGAGCGCTGGCCGGACTTGCAGATGAAGAGGATCGGCCGGTCCTTCGCCAGATCCGCGGCGCGGGGCAGCGTGGCCATGTGCGGGATGTTCAGCGAGCCCGGGACGTGGCCCTCGTGGTGCTCGTGCGGCTCCCGGCTATCGACCACCTGCACGTCGCCGGCATCGATCATCGCCCTCGCCTCGTGCACGTCGATGCGCTGGAAGGGCTCTCCCTCGTTCTGAACCGGCATCCACGTATCCTTCGCTGCGCCGGGGGACGCGCCGCGGCTGTCGCACCGAGGTGCCTCGCCGGCAGGGGGTGCTGAGCGATGCGCAGTGTACCAGAGCACATGGGGGCGACCACGCTCGGCCTGGACCTCCGCAGCGGACCGCGCTACCCGACGGGCCTGGCCGTGATGGACGCCGGCAGGCGCGTCCGCTGGCTCGCCGTCGTACGCGCGGACGAGGAGATCCTGGAGGCGGTGGAACGCTTCGGCCCCACCTGCATTGCGATCGATGCGCCGCTCGGGCTGCCTGAGGGGCGCTGTTGCGCCGACCCCGCGTGCGCTTGCGCTGCCCACGGGATCATGCGCGCGGCCGACCGCGTCTGCGCCGCCGCCGGCTTCCGGCCGTTCCCGACCCTGCTCCCCTCGATGGTGAAGCTCACGCTCCGCGGCATCTCGCTGTACGACACGCTCAGCAGCCGGGGCCATCGCGTGATCGAGGTCTACCCGGGCATGGCGCAGGACGTGCTCGCGGTTCCGCGCAAGCGCGCCGGGATCGATCGGCTGCGCCGGGGGCTCAAGCGGAACGGCGTGCTCGGCCTCCCGCGCGGGCGGCCCGTCAGCCACGACGAACTCGACGCGGTGACCTGCGCCCTGGTCGCCCAGCTCCACCTCGCCGGCGAGACCGAGACGATGGGGCCGGGTGTGCCCGTGCCGCTCGTGCTGCCGCGACGCGGCGCCGCGCACGCGAGCACCCTCGCACAGGCGAAGACATACAATGCCGGCCATGGCCACAGACGCACAGGTCCGCGAGCTGATCGAGAAGATGCGTGAGGAACGGGACGCGCTGGTGGCCGTCGCGAGCGCGCTGAACGAGGCCGAAGCGGAGGTCCGGCCGCCCGACGGCGCCGGCGAGGACGCGTGGTCGGCGAAGGAGCAGCTGGCGCACCTCGCGGGCATGGAGGTCAGCTACCGCGCGTGGGTGGAGCGGGCGATCGTCGAGGATCGGCCGGACGTCTCGACCGGCACGCATCCGGATCGCGTGGCCTACCCCATGGAGCGCGCCCACGTCGCTTCAGTCGCGGAGCACCTCACGGAACTCGCCGGGCAGCGCGAGCGCACGCTGGAGCTCATCGCGCGCCTGTCGCCGGAGCAATACGAACGCAGCGCAACGAACGGGCTCTTCGGCGAACTCACCGTCCTCCAGTGGCTGCGGTCGTACTACCGGCACGACCGGATGCACGCCGCACAGATGCAGGGGCGGCAGTCCGACTACCGCCCGCGCTTCCTGCAGGGCGAGCCCGACCAGCGCCGCCGTTCCTGATCGCGCGCCCGAGTGTCGACACCTGTGCTGGACGCCCGCCTCATCGGTGACCTGCGCGAGCGGCGCGAAGCAGGGTCCTTCGCGCCCGAACGCCGGGCGGACGCGGACCGGTCGCGGCCGAGCGTCGACCGGCTGGTCGCGGCACCGGCGCGACACGACGGGGGCCCGTCCAACGAGACCACGCGCCGCGAGCGCACGCTGCTCCAGGGGCGCTCCGCGCACGCTCGATCGCCGGGATCTGCGCGTGCCTGACCGTCCGCGCGTCTTCGTGACGCGCGCGTTGCCGAGCGCAGGCGCTCTCGCGCGACTGAACGCCGTAGCTGAAGTGGATGGCTGGACACTGGAGCGACCGCCCACTCACGCGGAGCTTCGCGAGCGCGCGCGAGCATGCGACGGGCTGCTGACGATGCTGACGGAGCGCGTAGACGGCGCGCTGCTCGACTATTGCCCGCGCGTTCGCGTCGTGGCGAACATGGCCGTCGGCTACGACAACATCGATGTGCCCGCAGCGCAGGAGCGCGGTGTGCTCGTCACGAACACCCCCGGCGTGCTCACCGAAACCACGGCCGATCTCGCCTTCGCGCTGCTGCTCGCGGTCGCCCGGCGCCTCCCCGAGGGGGAGCTCGCCGTGCGTCGCGGCGAATGGGGACCGTGGCACCCGAGCTGGCTGCTCGGGAGGGAGGTGCACGGCGCGACGCTCGGCATCGTGGGGCCCGGACGCATCGGCGCGGCCGTGGCGCAGCGCGCGCAGGGATTCGGGATGACGGTCCTCTACCATGGACGGCGGCGCGTTGATGGCTTCCCCGGCGAACGCGTGTCGTTCGACTCCCTGCTCGAACGCGCCGACTTCGTTTCCGTCCACGTCCCGCTGAGCCCCGAGACGGAGCACATGTTCGACGCACGCGCTTTCGCCCATATGCGGCCGCACGCCATCTTTGTGAATACCTCCCGCGGAGGCGTCGTCGATCAGAGCGCGTTGCGCGACGCGCTGATGGAGCGCCGCATCGGCGGCGCGGGGCTGGACGTGACGACGCCCGAGCCGCTCTCGCCGGACGATCCGCTGCTGCGCGCGCCGAACCTGCTCGTGGTTCCGCACCTCGGGAGCGCGACCGAGCAGACGCGTGCGCGCATGGCGGAGCTTGCCGTGGACGGCCTGCTCGCCGGCCTCGCCGGCGAACGACCGCAGCACCTGGTGAACCCCGCTGCCTGGGAGCGAAGGCGAACGTGACGACACCACAGGACGTCGGCGCCGACGGCCCGCAGGGGCGTCTCTGGCTTGCGGAGACGCTCTGGAAGCTCGGCTCGGTGCAGTTCGGCAACTTCACCCTCGGTCGCACCGTGCGCGGGTCGCCCGTCTACGTGAACGCGAAGCTCCTGATCTCGCGCCCGCAGGCACTCCTCGGCACGGCGCGCCTGATCGAGACGGAATTGCGCATGGCGCTCGCGATGCGCAACCAGGCGGTCGAGCCGTTCGACGCGATCGCCGGCGTGCCGATCGGCGGCCTGCACGTTGCCACCGCGCTGTCGCTCCAGATGCAGATCCCGCTGCTCTACGTGCGACCGCCGCGCGAGCCGGTGGAAGTATCCGCACCGCAGATCGAGGGGATCTACCGGCCGGGTCAGACCGCGCTGATCGTGGACGACCTCGCCGCAGGCGGCGGCTCACTGGTGGAGACCGCGGAGGCGCTGCGCCACGCCGGCATCCGCGTCCGCGACGCCTTCGTGCTCGTCGATCGCGAGCAGGGCGCCGGACGCCGGCTCGAGGCCATCGGCGTGCGCCTCCACTGCATGCTCTCGCTGGAGGTCATGCTCACCTACCTCCACTCGAATCGGCGCATCCAGGCCGAGGACTACGACCGCGCGATGGCGTACATCCACCGCGAGTCGGAGCCGCGGTCGGAGTACGACTGATGCGCTGGACGCCGGCGCGTCGCCGGCGGCGCATGCGCAGCGCGACGCGGCTCGCAGCGCTTTCCGCCGCCCTCGTCGTGATCGGCGTGACGGCGTGCGGCGGCGACCAGCCCGAGCCGGCTCCGGCGGCCGCGCCGCCGGCCGCCGCATCGCCGACGGCGGCAGCCGCGGCTGCGACCGCGATCGCGCTGCCGCCGGTGATCGTCTCGCCCGACGTGCTCACCTCGTACCGCTACGCCATTGCCCTGCGTGTCGCGGGCAGCCCGCTCGAAGACGCGTCCGGCGCTGCCGCGACCGCGACGCCCGCCGACCTGTCGGGCGCGACCTTCACGATCACGATCGAGGGCGAAGTCGTGAATCCGGACCGTGAGCGCGCACTGACGAAAGCGAGCCTGGGCTTCATCGAGCTCGCGCTCGAGCGCATCCAGATCGGCGATCGCGCGTGGACCCGGGAGGTGGGCGGCGAGTGGAAGACCGCGACGCCCGGAGCCTCATCGCCCGTGATCGGGGGCGACCTCGACATCAGCCCGGCCCGCATCTTCGCTGAACACGGGAGCGCGTTCGTCGCCCTCAACGCCGAACTCCGTGCACTCGCCTTCACCGAGGACGAGGTCGACGGGCTGACTGCGCGCCGCTACGAGCTGAGTCCGGAGCAGTTCAGATCGATGTTCGGCGGTGAAGCCGGACTGCTGCCCGGCGACTCACAGCCGCTCGACGCGCGCGGCACCCTCTGGATCGCCGAGGACTCGCGGCTGCCGGTGCGCATCCAGCTCACCTCGACCGATGCGGAGGGCAAACCGGCGTTCGAGATGGACCTCACGCTCACAGACTTGAACGACAGCATCACGATCGAGCCGCCGCTCTAGCGGCAGCGCTCGCGGACCTGCACCGCTGGCCTTGAGGCTAGAGCAGTCGGCGGATCGGCTTGCGCCCCGGTCGCGGGTCGTAGCTCGATTTGAAGATGTCCAGCTTGTCTCGCTCGATGAGGTACTTCCCGGCGAACAGGGTCGCCGGAACGCGCCCCTGTTTGATCAGCCGCCTGAGGCTCTGCGGGTGGATGCCCAGCTCGCGAGCGGCTTCAACGAGGTCGAGATATTCGTCGAACGGGGAGTCTGGCACGGTGGGGATCCAGTCGCCGTGTCCTTCCGCGGAAGGACTAATGCTCATTCGCGTACACAAGGTATTCGTGTCTCTCGAGGTTGTAAAGCGCATAAGCAGATGGCACAGGGCCTCGTGCCCAGGCGGCAGCTCGGCTGTGGATGATTACGAACACACGACCGCGCGCTCTCCGGATCGGAGCGGCGCTCAGATCGAGATGACCTGCGTGCGGAGCTGTTCGACAGCGGCGGGGATATGCGCCGCGACGTAGTCGATCTGCGCTTCCGTGATCGACGGCCACAGCGTGAGGCGCAGCGAGCCGATCGCCAGCGCGAGGGGCACGCCCATCGCGAGCAGCACATGCGAAGGCTCCCAGGTCGCGGACGTGCACGCGGCGCCGGCCGAGCACTCCACGCCGACGGCGTTCAGCGCGTCGACCAATGCCTCGCCCTCCACGCCCGGGAAGCACAGGTGCAGGTTGTGCGGCAAGCGCTCAATGGGATGGCCGTTCAATTTCACGGCGGGCCAGTTCGCGCGGATGCCGGCGAGCAGGCGCTCGCGCAACGCGAGCGTGCGCTCGCGGAATGCGTCGCGTTCGTCCTGCGCCAGACGCAACGCGATCGCAAGCCCGACGGCGCCCGGCACGTTCTCGGTGCCGGATCGGCGCTGCCGCTCCTGTCCCCCACCCGACGCCTGTTCGAGGAACGGCACGTCACGGCGGATGTACAGGATGCCCGTGCCCTTCGGACCCGAGAACTTGTGCCCTGAGAGCGAGAGCAGGTCGACGCCGAGCGCGTCGACGTCGAGCGAGAGCGAGGTCGCGGCCTGGACGGCATCCGTGTGCAACGGGATACGGCGGCCGCGCGCCCGGGCCGTCTCGCGGACGGCGCGCGCGATCTCCGCGAGCGGCTGCACGGTACCGACCTCGTTGTTCGCGTAGCCGATCGAGACCAGCACGGTGTCGTCGCGCATCGCGGCGGCGACCTCGGTCGCGTTCACGCGCCCGTACTCGTCCACCGGCAACGCCTCGACGTCGAAGCCGAATCGCTCGAGGAACTGCGCGGAGTGGAGCACGGCGTGGTGCTCGATCTCGGTCGTCAGGATGTGGCGGCCACCACCGGCCTCACTCTGGGCGAGCGCCACGCCCTTGATCGCGGCGTTGATGCTCTCCGTGCCACCTGAAGTGAACACGATCTCCTCGGGGAGGCTGCCGAGCACACTCGCCACGGTCTCTCGCGCGTGCTCGAGCGCGTCGCTCGCGCGCCGGCCGCCGTTGTGATGCGCCGAAGGGTTCGCGAAGTCCGTCGTGAAGAACGGCAGCATCGCCTCGAGCACCTCGGGTCGCACCTGCGTCGAAGCGGCGTGATCGAGGTAAACGGGCAGCGCAGGGATGGGGACAGGATTCGAGTCGGGCATCGCGATTGAAGGTACCCCTACGGGGTATGCCGGGTCAAACCTACGGCCGCGGGAATGGGCTTCCGTTCCCGGGGCCCAGCCCGTTCCTGGTGGGCAACACGAACCCACGACCTGCCCGGCGCCGGGAACGCCGGGGACCCATGCGGCACGCAGGGCAGCGGACGATGACCGGGAGGACGCCC
>JBBDXH010000092.1:1406-4920 GCA_040902395.1 Dehalococcoidia bacterium | reverse complement strand
ATGTACGCGAAGTGACTCACTGCGAGGCTACGGTCGCCCCGAACCGCCGTCAACGCGGGCGGGATGCGGGCGAGTGCGGTGCCCCTCCGGGGCAAGCCCCGGCCGATAGGCCGAGCTGCCAGCACGGACGCGCAAGCCGCCGCAAGCGGAGGCGGTACCCGCACGGTCGAGCGCTCGTTCTGGTGGAGGCCAGTGTGGTGGACCATGCCGACATCCCCTGATGCCAACCGCGGGCTCCGTGCACCCCGGCTTCTCAGCCGAGGCCTGCCACGGAGGCTCTGGCTCCGCCCGTGGTTCCGGTGCACCCCGGCCTATCGGCCGAGGCTTGCCGGGGGCAATCCCCGCAGCCATGCCACTTCGACGCGGATCGTCTGCTCGATCACCCAGCCAAAGAGCTGCGCGGCGACGTCCGTGTTCACGCCGTAACGCTCGGCGGCCACGCGGACGCCGGCGAGGATGCGTTCCTCCTGCGGCCGGTCGCGCAGCAGCTCCGTGAGTTCCTCGGGCGTAAGGTCGGGGTTGCGAATGCCGGGTCCGCTCTCGAACTTCGCGCGCGCAACGTAGCGTCCGAGGTTGATGCGCTCGTGGAGCAGCTCCAGCAGGTCGGCGTCGACATAGACGGTCTCGCCGTAGGTGTCCGGGTCGTCGTCGCCGCGGACGCAGAGCTGCGGCAGGATCGTGTCGCGGTAGAACGGCACGAGCGCGTCGCGCACGTTGATCTCCACCCGCGGCAGCGCGGGGATGTGGACCTGGCGACGCGCCGCCGACCCCGGCAGCTCCGCCTGCGAAAGCGAGTGCTGGTCGGGGTATTCATAGCGGCCGAGCGACGCGTGATATGCCTCGAGCCCTTCGATCGCGAAATCGAGGAACGAAATTCCCTCGCGGCCGGCAATCGGCACCGCGCCGACCTCGTATACCGGCCGGTTGAGCGGGAACCCGGAGCGATCTTCGAGCCGGAGCAGGATCCGCTCCGTCATCTTGCCGAGCCGAGTCCGCAGTCCATCGAGAGCGACCATCTACCGCGCCATCCGTGATCCGCTACTTCCCCCGGGCGAAGCGGCAGGATACCGGGCGCGGCCGCTCGCTGTGCGGGCGCGCAGCGTCTGCGGAGCTCTCCCGGCTGCCCGACCGTCCGGGCGGCCGTTGACCGGCACCCCCGTGCTCAGCACGATCCGCGCGCGGGTGCCCGCGAGCGCACGCACCCGCCAAGCGCAAACGCCACGAGAGCGAGGTCGAGCGTGCCCACGATCCGCCGCGCCGAGCCTGCCGACCGCGTTCGCATCTTCCCGCTCGCCGAGGCGTTCGCGACGAGCTTCCGCCCCGAGGCCGCCGCCTTCCGCGAGTCGTTCGACGCGCTCGTCGCGGACGGCGACGTGCGCCTGCTCGTCGCCGACGACGCGAGCGAGATCGTCGGCTACCTGCTCGGCTTCGACCACTTCACGTTCTTCGCGAACGGGCGCGTGTCGTGGATCGAGGAGGTCACGGTCCGCGCCGATCGGCGCGGCGAGGGCATCGGCGAGGCGTTGATGGACGAGTTCGAGGCGTGGGCGGTGGCGCGAGGATCACGGCTCGTCGGGCTCGCCACCCGCCGCGCCGACCCGTTCTACCTCGCGCTCGGCTACGAGGCGTCGGCGACGTACTACCGCAAGCTGCTCTGATCGCCGCTGGCCAGCGCATCGTGCCGCCCGAAGGACCCGAGCGTCACCGGCGGCGCGCCAACGACTCGATCCAGGCGTATGCGCCCGGGTTCGTCTGACCGCCGTGCTCGTTCCACCACGAGACCGCGAATCCGGCGGCCATCAGACGCGCGCAGTGGGTCAGTCGAATCAGGCAACGGGATCTTCGCGCGGAGCCGATAAGCGCCGAGTTACGCACGCGGGGCAATAACACTCCCACGAACGCGCGCACAGGTGGAGAAGTCCATGGAATCGCCCGTCTTCTTGATCGAAAAGGCGGGCGATCTTGTCGAAGTTGCGGGTATTACCACTCTCGTATCGGCCATAGACCGCGTTAGTGACGAAATCGGCAAGCTGGAGCAGGCGTGTATTTCGCGCGGGCGCCAAGTATGGGATGTCGGCGATGTTGTGCATCTGGCCCCAACGATGCCCCTGCGCCCAAATCCTGCGTGCCAGCGTCTCCAGGTTCTCCCGATAGGACGATTCCGCCATCACGACGAGCCCCCGGTTGCGCTCGTCCCGCTCGCGGTTAACGCGAGAAAGCATGAGATCGAATCGATTGACGATCTGCTCAAACCCGACGCCGTATGGATCGTCACCTTGCCGCGTGATGTAGTCCTTTTCCATCACGACGGCGAATAGGCGAGGCTCGTTGCGTACGAGCAGGTCGTAGATGGCGTCGAGCAATTCAAGCCGCGCCGTGCGCGCAAGCTTGTCGAACGGCGAACGAACGTGCTCATCGGGTGCGCGCAGGAGCGCGGCGTGGAACTCGACCGGCTCAGTTTCGTCAGGGAAGCATTGGAGTTGGAGGCGGTTCATGTCTTCCGCGACGTGGAAGGTCTGACGTTCGAATAGCGAAAGGCCCGCCACGACGAAGTGACGGGCCTCCGCATGCGTGCCTGACTCGTCGAGGTAGATGATGTGCACTGGGGACGGATTGTACGAGGCCAGCTGAACCCTTGGGAGGTTCGCGAGACTATCCGGAACAAGCCTTGCCGACCGTTTTCATCATCGGCACCGGAGAGAGGCCAGTCAAGATCATCCGGGCTAGCGGTATCGGGTCGCGACCGCTCCCGTCGCACGCCGGCCCGCGCGTCACTCCGTGTAGGGCACCACCTCGTACCCGTCGCGGCTGATGATCACCGCGATGCGGTCGACGTCGGCGCCTGCGATCTCGGCGCTGAGCGCCGCGATCTGCTCGGGCGTGAGCGGGGGCGCCGCGCCCGCGGCGTCGATCCGGCGCCAGCTGCGCACGTGCACGCCCTCGATCTCCCCGAGCGCACGCGCCACCGTGTCGGCGCCGGCCGGCGCCAGCAGGACTACGGCGCGTCGGCGCGTCGCCGCAACGGCGGCCGCCTCCGCGGGCATCGCTTCCTGGTCCTCGCGCAGGACCAGCCAGTAGTAGCCGGCGACGCCGGCGGCCGTCAGCACGGTCGCGATCGCCTCGCGTGCGTCGCGCAGCACCGTGCGCGAGAGCGACGCGTCGAGCACCGCCTCGAACAGCTGGAAGAGCACGATCGTGAGGCTGATCAGCAGCGCGACGAGCGCGACGCCGATCACGCCGAACGTGAAGACGCGCCGCGACTGCGACCCGCGCTCGTCGGCGCCCGTCCCCGCCCGCGCGACGGCGCGCTGAGACGCGAGCCAGTAGCGACCCCACAGCGGCAGCCCCACCGCGAGCAGCGTCACGGCGATGACAATGCGGTTGCGCCACCATCCGGCGCTGTGCACGAGCTCCGTGCGCGGTTCCGCGAGCGCGTCCGCGGCGACCGAGAAGAGGATCACGAGCCCGAGGCTCGCGGTCAGCAGTCCGACCGCGGTCACGAGGTAGCGGTAGA
>JBBDXH010000092.1:0-1396 GCA_040902395.1 Dehalococcoidia bacterium | reverse complement strand
GGGGCGGGGCGGCGCCGGCGGCGAGGGCACGGCGGCCGTGGCCTCGGCGAGCACTGCACGGTGATAGCCCCAGGCGGCCGCGCCCACCAGCAGCGTCGCCACCGAGACCGGGACGAGCGCGAAGTGCTGCGCCGCGGTCGCCGACTGCGGATCGCCCCACAGCCACTGGAGCCCGGCGTGGAGCAGTCGCGCGACCGGGATCACGACCATGCCGACGCCGGTGAGGATGCCGATCA
This sequence comes from Dehalococcoidia bacterium, assembly GCA_040902395.1. Classification (GTDB taxonomy): domain Bacteria; phylum Chloroflexota; class Dehalococcoidia; order UBA2979; family UBA2979; genus VGNK01. The sequence goes on along the minus strand of JBBDXH010000092.1, from coordinate 1,160 downwards.
GGAAGACGAACGTCTGCCAGAAGGTCGTCAGCCGGTCCCGGGAGACGAGCCAGCGCAGCCAGTGCCACCACCACGCGATCGCGCCCACGACGAGGACCACGAGCGCGGCGCGCACGTCCTCGCTCCAGGGGCGCGTGATCAGGCTCGAGCGGAAAACGGCGTCGTACGCCGCGGCGAGCGGCGCCTCGAGCGTGGTCACCGCGCCGGTCGCCAGCACGAAGAAGCCGAGCGCGGCGCCGTAATAGCGGCCGAAGCGATCCATCAGGCGCGTCATCACCGTCGGCGCCGGCTCCATCGCCGCCAATCGCTCGTGCACGAGCCACACGCCACCCCACGCGATCAGCCAGCCCCACGCTGCGCCGTCGAAATCGCTGACACCCGCGACGAACCGGCCCGCCTCGATCGCGTTCACGACGACGATCGACAGCGCGATGCCGCGGGCCAGCGCGAAGTACAGCCGGCGGGCGCGCGAGCGACGCTCCACCGCGTCCGCCGCAAGCGAGCGCTGCGCGGCGAATGCGAGCAGCAGCCACGCCGGGCCCCCCACGACGGTGAACGACAGCGCGACCGCCAGATCGCGGTTGCGCTCCGAGATCACGAGGCCGCCGAAGGCCGCATTGAGCGCCCCGCCGATCAGCATGGCGACGCCGCTCGCGGCGAAGCTCAGGGCGACGAGCGCGAGCCCGTAGAGGAACAGCCGGCGCACGGTGCCGATGCCCGGTTCGTCGTCAGCCTCGTCGCCGCGATCGTGGTCGCGACGGCTCGCGACGATCGCCGCGATCACGCCCCCGATGATCGCAAGCGGCAGCAGGCCGGAGAGCAGCGCGAAGATCATCGTCACTCGTGTCCGCCCGGCTCAGCGGGCCGGCACGATGGGTGCGCGTTCAACCTTGGGGATGCAGTAGAGCGGCCATGGCACCTGAGTGAAACGCCACACGCCGTCCTCCTGCGTCAGTTCCAGCACGAGCGGCCACGTCGACTCCCCGCCGTTGAAGGGCGCGTCGCCGAATGACTCGGTGATCGTCACGTGGACGTCGACGCGGCCGTCGCGGGGCACGGTCTCGTCGAGCGTCGCGCGGAAGCGGGCGTCCCGGCGGCTCGTGATCGCGTCGCGCGGGATGGTGCCGCACTCGTCGCTCACCGCGGGCGAGATGAAGTCG
>JBBDXH010000091.1:477-32367 GCA_040902395.1 Dehalococcoidia bacterium | reverse complement strand
GTGGCGTGCGCCGGGAGGCTTGCCGAGTGGCGAGCCCGGGGGCGAATGATCGCGCGCGCACGTTGCGTACGGCACGATGGGTGCGTGCGGCACCTAGAATCGGGACGCGAACGGCGCGACGAGGGACGGGACGGTGCAGACATGGTCGACTTTGCCGACACGGCCGAGCAGGCGGCGTTCCGCACGGAAGTGCGCGCGTTCATCGAGCGGAATTTGCCGGATCAGCTCGTGACGCGAACCGATGAGTACTTCATGTTCGGCGAGCCGCCGAACGACGAGCGGCGGGACGCGCTCAAGCGCTGGCGCGGGTCGCTCGTCGAGCGCGGATGGATCGCTCCGGCGTGGCCGAAGGAGTACGGCGGCGCGGACCTCACGCCGATGGAGCAGTTCGTCCTCAGCGAGACGTTCGCGGAGACGCGGGCGCCGCGGCTCGGCGTGCACGACGTCGGCTCGACGATCATGGTGCACGGCAGCGACGAACAGAAGCGCGAGCACCTGCCGCCGCTCGTCCGCGGCGACACGGTCTGGTGCCAGGGGTACTCCGAGCCGGGCTCCGGCTCGGACCTCGCGTCACTGCAAACGCGCGCCGTGCGTGACGGCGACGACTTCGTGATCAACGGCCAGAAGATCTGGACCTCGAACGCACACAACGCGAACTGGATGTTCGCCCTGGTGCGCACCGACCCCGAGGCCCCGAAGCACCGCGGCATCACCTACCTCCTGCTGTCCATGAAGTCGCCCGGCATCACCGTGCGCCCGCTCCATCAGATGCACGGGGGCAGCGAGTTCAACGAGGTGTTCTTCGAGGATGTGCGCGTACCGGTAGCGAACGCGGTGGGCGAAGTGAACCGGGGCTGGTACGTCGGCGCGACCCATCTCGATTTCGAGCGCTCGTCGATCGGGTCGGCGGTGGGCAACGAGCAAACGCTCGATGCGCTGCGGGGCTTCCTCGTCACCGAGCGCGACGAGGGCAGCGGCCGCTCGCGCCTCGCTGAAGTCGGCAGCGCTCGCCTCGAGCTGGCGGACCGCTACATCGAAGCGTCCGTCGCGCGCACGCTCTCGCAGCGCATCATCTCGATGCAGTCGCGCGGGATCGTCCCGAACTACGAGGCGTCGATGTCGAAGGTCTTCGGCACGGAGCTGGGACAGCGCATCTACCGCACCGCGCTCAAGCTGATGGGTTCGTACGGGGCGCTGTTCGATCGCGCGAGCCCGTGGACGCCGATGGGCGCGCGCTGGTCGACGCTGCATCTGCGCTCTGTGGCGTTCACGATCGAGGGCGGGACGTCGGAGATTCAGCGCAACGTGATCGCGACGCGCGGGCTCGGCCTGCCGCGCGGCTAGCGCGCGAGGCCGGCGCCGCGCGACGCATGCCGTGCACCCGCCGCCGGCGCGCGCGCCTGCATCCGCGGTCGAGCGTCGGTCGAAGGGACGGTCGAGGGTAAGCAGGGCATTCGCTAGCATGCGGCGGTCGTGAGGCGCCCATGCACGGGACGGGGAGGACCGGATGGCGAGCACAGAGAAGAAGGATCTGTACGAGCTCGGCGAGACGCCGCCGCTCGGGCATGTCCCGAAACAGATGTACGCCTCGCTGATCCGCCAGGAGCGCTTCGGACAGCCGCGCGACGCCTTCAAGGTCGAAGTCGTCGACGTGCCGAAGCCCGGGCCGAAGCAGGCGCTCGTGTGGGTGATGGCGGCCGGGGTGAATTACAACAACGTCTGGGCGGCGCTCGGGCGCCCCGTCGACGTGATCGCGGCGCGCCAGCGTCGCGGCGCCACCGAGGAGTTCCACATCGGCGGCTCGGACGCGTCCGGCATCGTGTGGGCGGTGGGCGAAGAGGTCACGACCGTGAAGGTCGGGGACGAGGTGGTGGTCTCCTGCGGCATGTGGGACGAGGACGCGCCGGACATCGTCGCCGGCGGCGACCCCGCCTACTCGCCGACCTACAAGATCTGGGGCTACGAAGAGAACTACGGCTCATTCGCCCAGTTCACGCTCGCCAACCGGCTCCAGCTGCACGCGAAGCCCGGGCAGCTGTCGTGGGAGGCGGCGGCCGCGTACATGCTGGTCGGCGCCACCGCCTATCGCCAGCTCCTCGGCTGGCCGCCGCACACCGTGCAGGAGGGCGACCCTGTGCTGATCTGGGGCGGCGCCGGCGGGCTCGGCTCGATGGCGATCCAGATCGTCAAGGCGCGCGGAGGCATCCCGATCGCGGTGGTGTCTCACCCCGACAAGTACGAGTTCTGTCTCCAGCTCGGCGCCAGGGGCGTGATCAATCGCAAGGACTTCGATCACTGGGGCCGCCTGCCGGACGTCGATGACGCCGACGCCTTCGGCAAATGGATGCAGGGCGCGCGAGCGTTCGGACAGAAGTTCTGGGAGGTGCTCGGCGAGCGCCGCAGCCCGAAGATCGTGTTCGAACACCCCGGCGAGGCGACGATTCCGACATCGATCTTCATGGTCGACAACGGCGGCATGGTCGTGATCTGCGCGGGCACGTCGGGCTACAACGCCGATGTCGACCTGCGCTATCTGTGGATGCGCCAGAAGCGTCTCCAGGGTTCGCACTTCGCCACGACGGACCAGTGCGACGCGTTCAACGAGATGGTGGCGCGCGGCGAGGTGGACCCCGTGCTCTCGCGGACGTTCGCGTTCGACAACGTGGGCACGGCGCACCAGCTCATGCACGACAACCAGCACGAGCCGGGGAACATGGCGATCCTGGTCAACGCGCCCCACGAAGGCATGACCGAACTGCCGTAGCGGATTCGCCCCCGAGCGCCGGGCGCGCCGGTACGGCAGGTGCCCGCTCGGGGGTCGCAGAGCGCAGGGAGCGCGCTAGGATCAGCGAAGGCGGCGCCGCGGCGCCGCCTTCCGTGTGTGATCGGAGGCGCGGTGATCCCCGGCGTCGACACGGCCGATCTGATCCGCGCCGCGGGTTACCTCGGCCTCTTCGCGATTGTGTTCGCCGAGACCGGGCTGCTCGTGGGCTTCTTCTTGCCCGGCGACAGCCTGCTCTTCACGGCCGGCTTCCTCGCATCGCAGGGAGCGCTCGATATCCGCCTGCTGATCGTCGTGACGTTTGCAGCCGCCGTGATCGGCGACACAGTGGGCTACACGGTCGGACACCGCGTAGGGCGCGGGCTCTATCGCCGCGAGGACTCGTTCTTCTTCCGTCGCGCGCACCTGGCGCGCACGGAGGCGCTGTTCGCGCGTCACGGCGGGAAGGTGATCGTGCTGGCGCGGGTGATCCCGTTCGCGCGCACGTTCGCGCCGGTGGTCGCCGGTGTCGGCGCGATGCCGTACGGCAAGTTCGCGGTCTACAACGTCGGCGGCGGGCTCGCCTGGACGGCGGGGCTGAGCCTCATGGGCTACTTCCTCGGCGCCGCCGTCCCCAACGCGGATCGCTACCTGCTGCCGGCCGTGCTGCTCGTGATCGCGCTGTCGGTGGCGCCCGGCGCGTTCGCGCTCGCGCGCGCCAGCTGGCCGCAGCTGCGCTCCGCGTGGCGCGCACGCCGCGGCCCGTCCGGCGACATGAGCGGCACGTCCCAGTGGTAGAAGAGCTTGATCGCGGCACGCTGCGCGTACGTCGCCATCGCGTAGCGCTCGTACCCGCCAATCTTCGGACCGGGCGGACCGAAGCCATCCATGTCGATCGTGATCTCGACACCCGACAGCAGATCGATGTCCTCCGGGTGCGCGATCATCTCGACGAGGAACTGGTGCACGACCAGGATCTTCGGCGGCAAGGCGTACCGATGCACGATCTCGTCCAGGTAGTGCTGCACCTCGTTCAGGACCGGCGCGTCGAGCGAGCCGATCACGATGCCCGGCGCCGCGCGCCGCGCCGCGGTCGCGAACTCGGGGTCCAGCGCGATGTGCACGAAGGGCTCGCTGAGGAACGGGCGGAGCCGTTGCACGGCGGCGAGCGGGTCGCCCCAGCCGATCTGGAGGTCCAGAAAGAGCAGCATCCCCTCTGCGCGGGCGACCTCGACGTACGTCCGGATGTCGTCGAGCGGCATCTCTGCGATGTACGAAGCGTCTGACTGCGGCTTCGCCTGCGCCACGTCCACGATCAGGTGGAGCGCCGCGATCACGCCGCGGTCGCCGTTGAGCCGGTCGTAGTCGGCCGCGAGCGCCTTCACGACCGCCGCGATCTTGTCCGCGGGGTGGACGCCGAGCTCGCCCATCGCCTTCACGCCCGGGTGCCCGTAGACCGAGACGACCTGCGCGTGGGCGAAGTAGGACGGCGGCAGCGCGGGGGCCGCTGCGCTTCCGAGCGCGCCGAGCGTGCCGTCTGCCGCGGTCAATGCCGCCCGCAGCTCGTCCGCGACGTTCCCGGGCGTGGACGGGGGGTGGGGCGGGGGAAACACCGGGTTACGCGGGGGGGCGAGATCAGAGGCGGCGCTCGTCGTCCCGGGGAGACCTGCGACGGCGAAAGCCAGGAGGATCGCGACCGGCAGGGCGATGTGGCGTCTGAAACGCAGCACCGATGGCCGCAACCCGCACCCCCAGCACTGCCCCCCCACGTGATTGCGACTGTAGCCTAAAGGGGTACGTGTGTAAACTCCTCAACAGTTCTTTATCCACAGGCAGGCGGGGGCCTCGCAACTCCTGGCCTTGCGGACTGCTGCGCGCGACGGGGCGCGGGCGACGCCAAAGCGCCGGGGCGTTCCGCCCCGGCGCTGGTTTCGGCCGTGTGGTGGCCGAGGATGCGAGCGCGTGTGCGCTTACTCGGAGCCGATCTCGAGCACAGAGCGGGCGACGGCGCCGCTCTTCAGCGTCTCGAACGCCTCGTTGATCTGGTCGAGCGGGAAGCGGCGCGTCACCAGCCGGTCGAGGTCGAGCTTGCCCGCCTGGTAGAGCGCGAGGATCCGCGGCATGTCGACGTGGAAGCGCGCGGAGCCGTAGAAGCTGCCCTTCAGCGTCTTCTCATCGAGCCAGATCATGCCCGGGATGTCGATCGTGTCTGTGGGCGGGACCATGCCCACGATCACGGCGGTGCCGCCGCGCCGCGTCATGTCGTACGCCTGACGGGACGTTTGCTTCAGCCCGATCGCCTCGAAGGCGTATTCGACGCCGCCGTCGGTGAGCGCGCGTACCTGCTCCACGGGGTCGCCCTCGCCGGCGTTCACGCCGTCGGTGGCGCCGAACTCCTTCGCGAGCGTGAGCTTGTGCTCCACGAGGTCGACGGCGATCACCTGGCGCGCGCCGGCGAGGCGCGCGGCCTGGATGATGTTCAGGCCCACGCCGCCGGTGCCGATCACGGCCACGGTCGAGCCCGGCTCGACCTTCGCGGTGTTCGTGACCGCGCCGTAGCCCGTCATCACCGAGCAGCCGACGAGCGCCGCCACGTCCAGCCCCACGCCGTCGGGCACCTTGAGCAGACCGGCGGCGGGCGTCACGGAATACTCGGCGAAGCCGCCGATGTTCGTCATCGCGGTGACGGGCGTGTCGCCGCGCCGGAGCGTCGGCGTGCGCGAACTGCGCGCGGTGGTGCGCGTCTGGCAGAGGTTCGGGCGACCGGACTGGCAGTAGTCGCAGTGCCCGCATGGCTGGACGAACCCGAGGATCACGCGATCGCCGGGGACCACGTTCGTGACGCCGAGGCCCACGCGCTCCACCACGCCGGCGACCTCGTGCCCGAGCACGGTGGGCAGCCGAGCCGGGTAGGTGCCTTCGATGAAATGGAGATCCGAATGGCAGACGCCGGCGGCGACCACGCGCACCAGCGCCTCGCCGGCGCCGGGTTCGTCGATGGTCAGCTCCTCGATCACCAGCGGCGTGCGTACCGCGTTGAGCACCGCTGCCCGCATGGGCTACCTCCTGTTCGTGTCGTGGAAGCGGATGGGTCCGCCGATCCTACGCGCGGCCGTCTCGCTCGACGCTGCGCCGCCGCCCCGCGCATGCCGATGATCCGGGTGAGGGACGGATCCCTCGCCTTGCGGAAGGAGCCGCCGTGGCCGAGTTTGCCGTCCCCGCGCCATCAACGCGTCTCTCGCGGCGCGCACCGGTCCCTGCCGCGCTCTTTTCGGCCGAGCGCCCGCCTGCGTTCGTGCTCTTCACGCCCGACGGCGCGCGCGTCCAGCTCACCCCCGGCCTGCGGTCGCAGCCCGAAGACGTCGTCTACGTCTCGCGCTTCGACTTTGCCGCTCTGATCCACTACCTGCGGGAGCACCTCGCTGCGATCGCGAAGGACGACGGCCTGGCGCTCGAGGTGCGGGCGTGGGCGACGCATCGCGTGCTGGTGGCCGAGGCTGTGCTGGTCGCTCGCGGCGGCGGCACACTGCCCGGCCGCGAGCTGATCGCGGCCGCACGCGCACTCGCTCAACTCGTCGCGCGCGATGCGCGCGCGTTCCCCGCGCTGAACGCCCTGCTCGGCGGGCCGTACACGCCGGCCGGTCACGCGGCCGCGACGGCGATCGTTGCGACCGCCCTTGCCGCCGCCGATGGGGTGCACGAGCCCGAGCGGCTGACCGGCATTGCGCTGGGCGGGCTCTTCGCGGACAGCGGCAAGCTCGACGTCGCGGGCAGTGCGATCTCGCGCCCGGGTCCGCTCACCGATGCCGAGTGGGATCTGATGCTTCGCCACCCACGCCGCTCGGTCGAGCTGCTGCGCGACGCCGGGGTGCTGTTCGCGCAGGCGCAACACGGCGTGTTGCACCACCATGAGCGATGGGACGGCGAGGGCTATCCGGAACGCCGCCGCGGGCCGGAGATCCCGATCGAGGCCCGCTACATCGCAATCGCGGACAGCTACTGCGCGATGACCGTCGACCGTCCGTACCGCCCGAGCCGCAACACGTTCGAAGCCGTCACCGAGATGGTCTCCGACGGGGGCTTCGAGCCAAGACTGCTGCGCCTGTTCGTCCCGCTGCTCGCTGCGTAGCCGGCCCTCCCGGCCCACGCGGCGCGTCGGGGCGTCGGGGCGTCCCGCATCGGCGCCTGTCAGCCGCCGCTCGACGTGCCGCTCGAGCCGCCGCCGACCTCGACGCCGGCGAGCGTCTCAATCGCGCGCACCAGCGCCTGCGTGCCCACGTCCGCGCCGTGAGCCCGCTCCACCGCCGCGAACAGCTGGTGTACGAGCGCAGTCCCCGCGAGTGGCACGCGCAGCTCGTCGGCGGCTTCGAGCGCGAGCCGCAGGTCCTTCTGCTGGAGCCCGACCTTGAAGCCGGGAGCGAAGTCGCGCGCGACCACCCGTGGACCGAGGTTCGAGAGCTGCCATGAGCCGGCCGCGCCGGCCGTAATCGCCTCGAGCATGACGGCGGGGTCGACGCCGGAACGCTGGCAGAACACGAGCGCCTCGGCCATCGCCAGGTTGTTCAGTACGACCGCGATCTGATTGCAGAGCTTGACGGTCTGGCCCGCGCCGACGGGGCCGCAGTGCGTGATCCGCCCGCCCATCGCCGCGAGCACCGGGCGGACGCGCTCGAGTGCGTCCGCGGGGCCGCCGACCATGATCGAGAGCGTGCCGGCGATGGCGCCCTGCTCGCCGCCGGAGACGGGGGCGTCGAGGTAGGCGACGTCGCGCTCGGCGAAGCGCGCCGCCAGCGTGCGCGTGACCGCCGGCGAGATCGTCGACATGTCGATCACCACCGCGCCGGCACGCACCCCGTCGATCGCGCCGGTCCGCTCATCGCCGCCGAGCAGCACCGCTTCCACGTCGGCGCTCGCGGTCACGCAGCTGATCACCACGTCTGCGCGCGCCGCCGGGCCCGGGGGGGGCGGGGGGGCGCCGGCGCCGGCCTCGGCGAGCGCCTCGAGCGGGCCCGGCGAGCGATTCCACGCGACCACGCGATGCCCGGCGCTCAGCAGGTTGCGCGCCATCGGCGCGCCCATGATGCCGAGTCCGATGAAGCCGACCGTGTCCGTCATCTGGCGTCTCCCCTTCGCGCCGCGCCTGCGGTCGCCGCGGAGCGATTGTACGGACGCGCGCCGCTGCGTCAGTCAGCGCGCGGCGCGCCACGGCGGTCGGTGACCACGAGCGCGAGCAGCAGCAGCGCGACGAGGAACGACATGTTCACCGTGATGGCCGGCGTGCCCTGGGCGACGAACTCACCGACAACGTCGATGAGCGCGAGCGCGGCGACCAGGGCGCGCGCGCCGGGCCGGCGATGGCGGTAGCGGCGGAACGCGAGCGCGTAGAGGAGCGCGAGCGGCACCCCCGCGGCGGCCAGGGCAACCCACGGGATCGCGACGGTGTCCCTGATGCCGGCGAGATCGATCGCGAACGCCGCCGTGACGACGACGTGCTGGATCACCTTCTCGGCGAGCAACACCAGCGTCGCCACGCGCCGCATCCGTGACCGGCGCCGGGGCGGCGCCGCGCGGTTGTGCGCGTCAGTCATCGACGTTCATGCCACACCTCCGGCGCGATCGTCGCCCGCCGCGCTGGCGACCGACAGTGACGACGCACGGTCGCCGGGGGGACGTTCGCCACGGGGACGAGGCGACGCGGGTCGAGGTGTTACGCTCGCAATATCACCTACCGAGCATGCGCAAGCGGTGACCGACGGAGGATCGCGATGTCGCGCGAGCGTCCGAGCTCACCGCGCAGGCTGCGCCGCCGAGCGCCGGTCTGCCCGTGCGTCGCCGCGCATGTCGCCCCGGCGCGCGGGTATGGCGAACGCCGATGATGGGCCGCCTGCACGGTTCCCATGACCGCCCGCGCGGCTCGAAGCAGCAGATCTTCTGGCGGACGGTCGGCCTGTTCCGTCCCTTCCGCTATGCGTTCGCTGCGCTCTTCTTCCTGATCGTCGCCACCTCGACGCTGAGCCTCGCGCCGGCGCTGCTGATCGCGCGCATCGTGTCCGAGGTCACGCCCAACACTGCGGGCGTGATTCCGGGCAGCGCGCGGTCCGTGACGACGTTGTTCGCCGTGATCCTCGCGCTCTACGTCAGTTCTGGCGTGCTCGACGTGCTCCTCGGCTACATCAACCAGACGATCGGGCAGGGCGTGATGTTCAACGTCCGCGCTGCTCTGCACGCCCACATCCAGCGCCTGCCGGTCCGCTTCTTCACGGCCACGCGTACGGGCGAGATCCTGTCTCGCATCATCACGGACGTGAACACGATGCAGCAGGCCGTGACCGCAACGTTCACGGACTTCCTGACGAATCTCGTCACGCTCGTGGTCGCGCTGGCATTCATGTTCACGCTCGAGTGGCGGCTGGCGCTGCTCGCGCTGGTCGTGCTCCCGATCTGGGTGTACCCGACGCTCCGGGTCGGCAATGCCCAGCGCCGGCTCATGCGCGCGTGGCAGGAGGAGTCCGCCGAGATGTCGGCCCACCTCGAGGAGACGCTGTCCATCTCCGGCTCGATGCTCGTGAAGACATTCGGCCGCCAGGTGCACGAGTCGAGCCGCTTCCTCGCATCGAACGACCACCTTCGCCGGCTCTCGATCCAGCGCATGATGGCCGGCCGCTGGTTCAACATGGCCACCGACCTGTTCGGCGCGATCTCGGTGGCGGTCGTGTACTGGCTCGGCGGGGTATTCGTGCTCGGCGGCGACGTCGGCATTGGTGAGGTCGTGGCGTTTGCGTACCTGAGCCAGCGCGTATTCACGCCCTTCCGCCAGATCGCACGCATCAACACCACGCTGCTTTCGTCACTCGCGCTCTTCGAGCGTGTGTTCGAGTACCTCGACCTGCCCGTGGAGGTGGACGAACGGCCGGATGCCGTGCGCCTCGAGCGACCGCGCGGAGCGATCGCGTTCGCCGACGTGCGCTTCGCCTACACGCCGCGCGGCCGGCCTGCGATCGACGGCGTCTCATTCGAGATCGCGGCAGGCGAGATGGTGGCGCTGGTCGGGCCGTCCGGCGCGGGGAAGACGACGGTCACCTACCTCATGCAGCGCTTCTACGATCCCCAGTCGGGCGCGGTGCGCCTGGACGGTCACGACCTTCGCGACCTCACGCTCGGCTCGGTGAGCCGAGCGGTGGGGACGGTCATGCAGGACACCTACCTCTTTCACACCACGCTGCTCGACAACATCCGCTACGGGCGGCTGGAGGCGACGGACGACGAAGTGCGCGCGTCCGCGCACGCTGCCGGCCTCGACAGCATGATCGAGCGTCTGCCCGACGGGCTCGACACGGTCGTGGGCGAGCGCGGCTACCGACTGTCCGGGGGCGAGAAGCAGCGCGTGGCGATCGCGCGGGCGATCCTCAAGGACCCGCCCATCCTGATCCTCGACGAGGCCACGTCATCGCTCGACTCCCGGCTCGAGCGCGAGATCCGGGAGGCGACCGCGACGCTGGCCGCAGGGCGCACGACGGTCGTGATCGCGCACCGGCTGTCGACCGTCGTCGCCGCCGACGTCATCCTCGTCTTCGACCGTGGGCGGATCGTGGAGCGGGGCACGCACGCCGAGCTGCTCGCGCGCGAGGGGCTCTACGCCTCCCTGTATCGCGAGCAGTTCAGCGAGCTTGCGCCGGCCGGGGCGCGTGCGAACGGGGATCCCGATGCCGGCGCGCCGGCCGGGCGAACCGGCGAGCGCGCTGGCCGCTAGCCGCGTCTCGCCGCAAGAATGGGTAAGCCACTGTCCCACGCCCGCTGAAAGGACCGCACTCGATGCGTCGCTTCATTCGCAACGTCATGCTGCTCGGTGTGTTCGCCGGGCTGACGTACCAGGGGCTCCGACGCCTGGGCATCCTCGGCGGGGGCGAGTGCGGCCCCAACTGCCAGTGCAGCCTCGGCGCCGAGATCTGCACGTGCGGGCACCCCACGTGTCTCGTCCCCGCCGCCTAGCGAACCTGCTGCTGCGCACCCGGGCGATGCGCGGAGCGGGAGCTGCCGCGCCGTCCGCGCCGGCCGGGCGTGGCTGTGAGCACGCCTTCGCTCAATCGCCGCTCAATCGACGATGAACGGCCGATCCCAGCGGTCGCGGTAGGTGACCTCCTCCACCGGCTTGCGGCGCGGCGGTCCCCACTTCCCGCGGGCGGGGTAGCCCAGCGGGATGAGCGCCATCGTCAGGGCATCCTCGGGGATACCCAGCAGGCGCTTCACGTCGTCCTCGTGCCCCGCGTACAGGCTCGTGAGCGTGGAGCCGATCCCGTAGGCACGGGCCGCGAGCATGAGGTTCTGCACCGCGCCGTAGATGGATGAGCCCGCACGCGGGTTCGGGCGCGCCGCCGCGCCGGGGAGCACCGGCATGATCCAGACCGGCGCCTCTTCGAGGTGGTTGGCCAGGTGTTCCGCGGACAGGTAGTTCACGCGACCGAGACCGCCTTCGTCGGCAGCGCGGGCGAGGTGCTCATCGCGGTTGCGGCCGTAGGAGTTGTTCCAGCCCTCGCGGTACCAGTCGGCGATCTGCTTCTTCAGCGCGGGATCGGTGACGACGAGCCATTTCCAGCCCTGGGAGTTTCCGCCGGACGGTCCGCGAATGGCGGCGTCCAGCAGTTCGCGGATGACTTCCATCGGGATCGGGTCGGGCTTGAGGTAGCGCAGCGCTCGCGCGGAGTGGATCGCGTCGAAGAGATCGATCGTGGGTCGTACGGTCATGGGGCCTCCTCACGGCAGGAGCAGTATGACACGGGCCCAGCGGCGGGCGCTCCGCGGCGCTCGCGTCCCCGCCAAAGGTGACGGCTTTCCGTCACCTTTCCCGGTGTATCCCCGCAATTTCGTCGGCGCGGACCGAGCGTCCCGCCCGGTACGGTCGAGCCATGGAGCACTACTGGCTACTGACCTGGAGCACGTACGGCACGTGGGTCCCGCTCGCGGCCCGCGCGACGTCCGAGCGCGTCTCCGTCCCTGGGGGTGCGGCGGAGCGTGGCGGGCCGCAGGCACGGCCCTTCGTGGACCCGCGCGAGCGAGCGGCGGCCGCGCGGCGCATGCTCGTCGAACCGCCCGTGTCGTTCTCGGCGCGGGATGCCGAGATGGTGGTCGCCGAGTTCCGCGAGACGGCGCGCATCCGGCGCTGGCGCATCTTCGCGGGCGGCGTCACGCCGACGCGCGTCCATCTCGTGGTCGGGGTCGCGGACGACCCGCCGGCGAGCACGTTGCTGCGTGACTTCAAGGCGTACGCGAGCCGCGCGCTCAACGCCGATCTCGGCTACCGCCGTCGCTGGTGGACACGCTCGGGCGCAACGCGACCGCTGCGCGTGGAGGCGCACATCCTCGCCGCCATCGAGTGGGTGCAGAAACGGCCGGACTGCCTCGCCCGCATCGCCGACACCGGCGAGCCGCGGGAGGCGCCCGCGCCGCACGAGCCGCGCGGGACGGCGGAGGAAGGCGGGCCGGGCGGCAGCGAGTGACGGCACCCGCCTTCGCGCTGAAGGCGCCGGCCCCTCACCCCCTTCGTCTGCGCTCAGGGCAGGCTCCGCCCATCTCCCTCTGGGCGCGACCGGGCATTTCGTCGCGCGTCGCTTCCGCGCGAGGGAGCGGGGAGCCGATCGTCGTGGCTCGCAGGACGGGGTGAGTCGGAAACGCGCGTGTACGGTCCGCGGGCGGGGTAGTGTTGCGCGGTAGCCTCGCGCCACCGCGGCCGTCCGGCTCCCATCTCCCTCGCGCCGATCACCGACGTCGCGAACGGCCACCGACGGCAGAGGGAGAGGGGCGGAGCCTGCCCTGAGCGCAGACGAAGGGGGTGAGGGTCCGGGTCAGCGGCCCGGCGATTACCGGCGAGGCGCGGGGCTGCCGGACCTCACTTTCACCCGATCGCACGGCGCCCGCGCGGAGGTATGGAAACGGACCGGAAGAACGAGTCCGAGCGCAGCGGGGCGTGGCCACCGACGTCAACCAGACGCATGGACTCGGAACGAACAGATGGTGCGACGCCCGGCCCAGCCGCCGGCGTCCAGCGGCCGCCCGTGGCTCGCGTGAGGACCCGCGCTACCGCACCGCGATGCTCGGCGGGGGCGGGTCGGAGGTCCCGCCCTCCCAGCCGGCTGCGTTGCGCAGCCGGATCCCGGACGCGTGCAGCGTGGTGTCCCACACGCCGCGGAGCGGCACCAGGCTCGGCATCAGCCGCAGCTCCACCCGGGCTTTTTGGAGCGCACCCAGGAGGTCGCTCACGGGCTCTACGGCAGACGGCACCACCGCCTCGCGGTTCACGAACATGCCGGCATCGCCCAGGTCCTCGAAGCCGTCGGAAGGGAGCGTGTATCGGTACAGCGTCGTCGCCCGGATGCGCGGCAGCCAACCCCACTCCGCGCACGCGATCATGTGCGCGTCACCGTCGCCCCACCAGCGCACACGGTCGTCGGACGTGGTCGTGGGCAGCGGCCAGTAGAGGATGCGAGGGCAGTCGCGCGGGAAGAAGTACATCGGGGCGTGCCACTCGTCGATCGCCCAGACGAGCGGTTGCACCTCGCGGCGGTGGACGGGCGTACGGGGCGCGAAGACCGCGATGCCCGGGTCGTCGCTGAAGTGATAGAGCGTCTGCACGGAGCGCCTCCGCAGAAGCCGCCTGCCGGTTGCGCCGGGCGTGGAACGGGCGCCCGTCGGGCGCCCGTCACCGCCGGCCGGGCCGACCGTCCTATTGGTTCGCGAGGATCAACGTCGCCGTAGCGGAGAACATCCCGCCCGGCGCGTGCACGATGCTGGTCTCCAGCCCGTCGACCTGGCGTTCGCCCGCCTCGCCGCGCAGCTGCGCCACCGCTTCCTGGATCGCGAACATGCCGTACATGCCGGTGTGCGTGTACGAGAGTCCGCCGCCGTTCGTGTTCATCGGAAAGTCGCCGCCCGGGGCGGTGTGCATCTCCGCGAAGTACGGGCCGCTCTCGCCCGGGCCCACGAAGCCGAGCGCCTCGAGCGCGTACATCGGCGTGTGGCTGAACGCGTCGTAGAACATGGCGTGATCCATGTCCTTCGGCCCGAGCCCGGCCATGCGGAACGCCTCGGGTCCCGTGATCTCGGCGGCGCCGGACCACACCGCCATGTCGCGCATCGACGAGATGCCCTGGTGCGCGGTGTTCTCGCCGCGGCCGAGCAGGTAGACGGGCTTCTTCGGGAAGTCGCGCGCGCGCTCCTCGCTGACCATGACCAGCGCGCCGCCACCGTCCGTGACGAGGCAGCAGTTCAACAGGTGCAGCGGCCAGGCGATCAGCCGGGAGGCGAGCACGTCGTCGACGGTGATCGGGTCCCGCATCATCGCGCGCGGGTTCTTCACGGCCCACGCTCGCGTCGCGACCGAGACGGCGGCGAGCTGCTCCTCGGTCGTGCCGAACGTCTTCATGTGGTGCACGATCGGGACCGAGAACATCGTCGGCGGTCCGGCGACGCCATACGGCGCTTCGAACTGACCACCGATCGTCGAGGGGCCTCCGCCGAAGCCGCCCACGCCGACGCGCGAGCGGCCGGATTCGCCGTGCGTGATCAGCACGGTGTCCGCGTAGCCGGCGGCAATCGCGGCCGCGGCGTGCCCGACGTGGATGAGGAACGAGCAGCCGCCGACGGCCGTGCCGTCCACCCAGCGCGGCATGATGCCGAGGTACTCGCTGACCTGCGCGGGCGCAACGCACGCGAGCCCGTCGATGTCGGACATCTTCAGCCCGGCGTCGGCGACGGCGTTGAAGGCCGACTCGGCGTGCAGCTGGAGCATCGAATGGTCGGGCAGGATCCCGACGGTGTTCGTTTCGGCGGCGCCGACGATCGCGGTCTTGTGGCGAAGCGCGGTGGAGTCAGCCATGAATCTCGTCCTCTCTCGGTCGCTCAGACGAGCTTGAACTGCGGAAGCGTCACGTTCTCGTTCACGTCGTCGAAGACGATCTGCACGGGAGCGTCCGCGGGCAGCTTGGCGGCTGTGGGGTCGTCGACGCCGACGATGTTGGTCATCATCTTTGCGCCCTCGTCGAGCTGCACGATCGCGATCACGTACGGGGTATCGAAGGCGGGATGGCCGCGGTGCGCGATCACGTAGCTGTGCAGCGTGCCTTTCCCGGAGACGGTCTGCCACTGGACGTTCTGCGACTGGCAGTTCGGACAGAACGGCCGCGGGAAGAAGTAGAACTGCGAGCAGTCGGAGCAGCGCTGGATGCGGAGCTCGTGTCGCTTCAACCCGTCCCAGTACTCCTTCGTTTCCGGCGTTGCCTGCGGCAGCGGGCGTGGCGGCTTCTGCATCTCGGATCCTCTCGCGCCGTGGGTCGTGAATCAGGCGCGTCTCGAGCGCCGGTGAGCGAGCGGCATGCTAGCACTCGCGTCTCACGGCGCGCGTATCGTGCGTCGGCCGCGCGCCGAGCCGAGGTGAACACGAACGATGGCCACCGAACTCGCCCATGCGCTCGCGGTGCGCGGCCGCGCCTGGCAGTGGCCGTGCGGCGACTTCACGGTGATGCCCACGGCCGCCCTCGGGCGCGCCGAGCGCGCGATCGCCCACGTGCTCTTCGACATCGCCTACGACCGCGCGAACCACGCCTACCTCGACAAGTCGCTCACGCGGCTGCGGTTCATCGCGTTCGCCGTGGTCGACGGCGAGCCGGCCGGCTTCGCGCTCAACGACCGGCTGGTCGTCGACCTGCCGCACGTCGGGCGCCAGTGGATCTACCTCGGCGGGCTGTGCTGCATCGACCCGCGCTTCCGCCGGCGGGGCCTGTTCGGGCACCTCGAGCGGCTGGCCGGTGACGCCGCGGGCAGCGCGCTCGGCGCGCGCGTGCTCGCCGCCGGTCGCATGGCACATCCCGCGAGCTACCGCGGCGCGCTCCGTAACCCCACGCACGTCCCGCGCGTGGGCGAGACGCCCACGCCGCCTCAGCAGGCGGTCGGGCTCGCCGTCGCCGAGATCTACGGCTCGCGCCTGGACCCCGAGACGTTCGCGACGATCGGCGACGGCACGCCGATCGGCTACCCGCGGATGGACGTCGAGGCGACGCCGGAGGAGTGGCGGTCGTTCGTGCACGTGAACCGCGACCGTGGCGACGCGCTGCTCTCGCTGACGTGGTCGCCGACGGCGCCCGAGGGCTGGGACACGCCGCCGCGCGGCGGCGTGGTCAGCGCGCGAACACGGCGATCGCGCCGATGAGGAACGCGGCGAGCACGAGCGCGCCGAGCGCGCGCGCCGCGAGCGGCGCCCAGCGGCGCGCGGGCGGATCCCAGGCGGCGTAGCCGGCCTCCTCCGTGAGGTCCGGGTCGAGGTCGCCCTCGGTCGAGTATTCCCAGTCGTCTTCGCGGGTCATGACGCGGCGCCCGGCCAGGCGAGGACGCACGAGACGCGTGCGGCGCAGTTGAGGTGTCCGTCGTCGCCGTCGGTGATCGTCACGGACGCGAGCGCCGTACGGCCCACGCGGAGCGCGTGCGCCTCGGCGACCGTGCGCGCGGCCGTCGCCGACGATGCGAACGAGATGCTCACGTCCTGCGTGCGTTCGATCGCGCCGCCCGCCTCGAGCGTGGTGCCCAGGCATACGTGCGCCGCGACTTCGGCGAGGGTCGCGAGCACACCGCCGTTGAGCGAGTTGCGGACGCCGCCGACGCTCCGGTTGTTGCGGTGGATGGCGAGTCGCGCGTAGCCGCGCGCGACCGCTTCGACACGGATGTCGAGTTCGGCGCACAGCGGCAGCGCCTGCCAGTAGGCGGCGACGGCGTCGAACGACGCGCCGGCCGGCGGCACGAGCGGCGCGCTCACGACCGCTCCCTGCCCGGCCGCAGCGAGTACGTGCCGCGTCCGAAGGCGATCGTGGCGCCGCGCGCGTCCGTGACGCGCGCCTCGACCGCGGCGACCCGGTCGGCGCAATGCAGCACGGTCGCGCGCACGATCGCCTCGCCCCTGGGGGCATCGATGTAGGTGAGGTTGAGCTCGGCCGTGCCGTTCATCGACACGGCTCGACGGTCGATCACGGTGCCCACGGCTTCGACGACCGCGATGTCGACCGCGGTCGTGATCGCGAACGTCGACACCGGGGCCTCGTCGCCGACGGCCGCGCGTAGCGCGCCGTCCGCATGGCCGGCGGAGCCGGGCGCGGCCACGATGCGGTACTGGACGAAGCCGGCGCCGCGCTGATCCGCGTGGATGCCGAGCAGGCGATGCAGCGGCACGTCGTCGAAGCTGTGCGAGGTCATCCGCTGCCTTCCGTGTCGCACGCGAAGCGGGCGAGCCGTTGGACAGGCTACGCGACGCGCGCGTTCCGTCCGAGCCGCCGGCGGGTCGGCGCGGCTCGTGGTGCCGCAAGCCGTGGTTCGCCTGCGGCGGCGTGACCCTCACCCCCCGGCCCCGCTTGCGACGACCGGAAGGGACCCTCACCCCGCCCATCTCCCTCGCGCGGGAGCACAGGCGTTCCGCGTGGCAATTGGCCGAGAGGGAGATGGGCCGGGGGTGAGGGTCCCTTCCGGGCGGGCGCTATCCTCACCGCCCGGCAAGGCGAGCGGAGTGGCGATGAGCATCCTCGTACAACGGGAGTTCCGGGTCGTGCCTGCGGACCGCATGGAGTTCGAGCGCCAGAGCCGTGAGGGCCTGTGGCCGGCGTTTCTCCACTTCGGTTCGTTCATGGTCGGGTACGGGACGTGGAGCTTCGGCGGTGAGAGCGACGTTGTGGTCACGCACACGACGTACGTCGACTTCCCCTACTGGGACGCGACCCGCGCCGGCGGCGCGTTCTACCGCGACGAGGCGATGCGCGCGGAGATCGCGGCGCTGCGCCCGGTGTACGCCGAGCGCGGTCGACTGGTCACGGGCTCGCGGGCGCGGGTGATCGACGTGGACGACGCTGGCGACGCCGCGTCGTCGCTGAGGCCGTTCTTGCGCGCACCCGGCTCGCCCCTCCCGGATCCGCCGCCGACGTTCGGCGCGGGCTCGGTGGTGGCGGAGTGGACGCACGCCGTAGAGCCGCGCGCGCGCGATGAGTGCGCGGCGATCATGCGTGCCGGCACGTGGCCGTGGCTCGAGGCGCATGGCGCGCGGCTGATCGCGCACGGCCGCGACCCGCTCGCGGACGCGAGCGAGGCGATCACGCTCGTCGCGTTCCGCTCGCTCGACGAGTGGCACCGCCTCGCACATCCGCTGACGCTCGACCCGCCGGCGGACGTCCGTGCGGCGATCGAGCGCTGCGAGCGCATCGCTCCCCTGCGGCGCGGGCGCCTGCTCGCCGTCGGCACCGAGTTCGGGACGCGCGTATGACCGGCGAGGCGCCGACGCCCGGCGAGCTCGAGGCCATCGACGCGCTCGCACTCGAGCTGGCGCGCGAAGCCGGGGAGATCGTTGCCGCGGCGCTCGAGCGCGAACTCGAGATCACGTACAAGACCGAGGCGAAGGGCAAGCGCCCGCCCACCGATCCCGTGTCCGAGACGGATCACGCCGTCGAGCAGCTCGTGCGCGAGCGCGTCGGCGCGCGCTTCCCCGGTCACGGCGTGCTCGGCGAGGAAGTCGACGAGCACCCGGCGCCCGATCGCGACTGGGTGTGGGTGGTCGACCCGGTGGACGGCACGGCGAACTTCATCAACGGCTTCCCGCTCTTCGCCGTGTCGATCGGCGTGCTCCACGCGGGGCGCCCGACGGTCGGCGCGATCTGGTGCGCGACGACGCACGCGCTGCGGCCGGGCGTGTACCACGCCCGGCTCGGTGGCGGGCTGCACTTCGAGGGCGCGCCGCTCGCCCCGAACCGCCCGACCGAGGGCGTGCGGCGGCGCGTCAGCGGCGCGCCGGGCGGCGCCGGCGCCGGGCGCCGCGCGGGGGCCAACCGCGTCACCGGCTCGGCGGCGATCGAGATCGCGTTCGTCGCCGCCGGCATCTTCCAGAGCTCGATCTTCTGGGCACTGCGCATCTGGGACCTCGCCGCCGGAGCGGTGCTGGTGCGCGAAGCCGGTCGCGAGATCTGGGTGCGCGACGGCAACCGCTGGACGCCCTTCGAGCGCTTCGCGGCGCCGCAGCGCGTGCCCCCGGGGCGCGACGGCAAGCGCGAGCAGCGCGAGCCGAGCCTGCGCGACTGGCGTCAGCCGATGATCGCAGGCACCCCCGAGGCGATGAAGATCCTGCGCGAAACGCTGCGCGGCCCGAGCGCGTGGCGGCGCTTCCGTCGCCGTGTCGCGCGGCTGGTGCGCGTTCCGCGTCCGCGTCGGCGGTCGCGCGGCGCGTAGCACGGCGCATCGGCGCAGCTTGACGGCGACGACGGAGGGCGCATGGACGCAGGGCAGGCGATCTTCCTGGCGGCGGCTGCGTTCGCCGCCGGCGCCATCAACGGCGTCGCGGGCGGCGGTTCGCTCGTGAGCTTCCCGGCACTACTCGCCGTCGGCTACCCGTCGAAGACCGCGAACGTGACGAACACCACCGCGCTGTGGCCGGGCTATGTCGGCGGCACGATCGGCTACCGCTCGCTGCTCGGCACGCAGCGCGGGACGATCGCCCGCCTGGCCACGCCCAGCGTGATCGGCGCGGTCGCCGGCTCCGTGATCCTGCTGGCCACGTCGCAGTCCGCCTTCGACGCGATCGTGCCGTTCCTGATCCTCTTCGGCGCCGGCGTGCTGGCGTTCCAGTCACGACTCGCTCGCGTCGCCGCTCGCTTCCGCGGCGCGTCCCGGCACGAGAGCGGTCTCGTGACGGTCGAGCTCAACGTCGGCGTGTTCGCGCTCGCCGTCTACGGCGCGTACTTCGGAGCGGGGCTGGGGACGCTCACGCTCGCGCTGCTCGGTGTGCTGCTGCCTGACGATCTCCACCGCTCGAATGCGCTCAAGGGCGTGCTCTCGCTGCTGATCAACGCGGTCGCGGTGATCTGGTTCGCGCTGTTCGGTCCGGTCGAGTGGCCGGCCGCGCTGGTGATGGCGGCCGCAGCGCTTGCCGGGGGCTACTTCGGCGTGCGCATCGCGCGGCTGTTCAGCGGTCGCGTGCTGCGCATCGCGATCGTCTCGTACAGCCTGGTCGTGGCTGTGATCCTGCTCGTGCGCTGACGCCCCGCCCCCGGCGGTCCGCTGTTGTGACGCGCTCGCGATCGGTGCTACACCCCCGCCACCGCACAGCGACCCGAGGAGGCACGACGGTGGATTACAGCGATTTCCGCGATCTCGTGGTCGAGGTCAAGGACGGCATCGGGCATTTCCGCATCAACCGCGACGAGAAGCTCAACGCCCTCCGCAACCCCACGTTCTGGGAGCTGATCGAGCTCGGCCGCCGGCTCCAGGTCGACCCGGATGTGCGCGTCGTCGTCGCCAGCCACGAGGGCCGCGGGTTCTGCTCGGGCGCCGATCTCACCGACACCACGCCGCCCGACCCTGATGCCCCACCCCCGGCGCATCCGCGCGACCGCCTCGGCATCTCGCGCATCGGCGTGGCGATGCCGTCGATCGACAAGCCGACGATCGCGGCGATCAACGGCGTGTGTGCGGGCGCCGGGTTCGCCTTCGCGTCCTCGTTCGACATCCGCTACATCGGACCGCAGACGCGTTTCATCACGGTCTTCGCGCGCCGCGCGCTCAGCCCGGATTGCGGGCTGACGTACTGGCTGCCGCGGCTCGTCGGCCCGGCGAAGGCGCTCGAGCTGCTGTACACGAGCCGCGAGGTGCACGCCGAGGAGGCCGTGCGCATCGGCCTCGGAAACGAGCTCGTCGACGACCCGCTGGCGAAGGCGATGGAGGTCGCGCGCGAGCTCGTGGTCGGTCCGCCGCTCTCGTACATGTGGAGCAAGCGCGAGATCCAGCACTCGTGGGCCGCCGACATCGAAGCGCAGATCGAGTACGAGTGGACCGGGCAGGCGACGCTGCGCGGCAGCAAGGATCTCGCCGAGGGCCGGGCGGCGTTTGTCGAGCGCCGCGCGCCGCGCTTCACCGGGGAGTAGGCGACGCATGAAGACGAGCGTCGGGCGCGTCACCGCCGCGTGGCGGTACCCCGTGAAGTCCATGGCCGGCGAGGCGCTCGCCGAGGCGCCGGTCACGCTCCAGGGTGTGGCGCACGACCGGCTGTACGCGTTCGTGCAGGCGGAGTCGTCGAGCACGTTCCCGTGGCTGACGGGCCGCGAGCTCGCCGGCATGCTGCGCTACGAGCCGCGGTGGATTGCAGGCGAACACACCGGGCTGACGGTGCGGACGCCGAGCGGGGCCGAGCACGCGATCACCGGCGACGCGCTCAGGGACGAACTCGCCGCCGAGGCGGGCCGCGCCGTGCGCTTGCTCGCGAATTACCGGGGCAGCTTCGATGTCGCGGCGGTGTCGCTGATCAGTCTCGCCACCGTCGCCCGCATCGCGGAGGCCAGCGGCACGCCGCCCGAGCCCGCGCGCTTCCGCATGAACTTCTACGTCGAAACCGACGACGGGACGCCGTTCGCCGAGGACGCGTGGGTGGGCCGGGTGTTGCGTATCGGCGACGCCGTACGCGTCGCCGTGACCGAGCGCGACAAGCGCTGCGCGATGGTCACGCTCGCGCCGCACGGCTCACGCCGGTCCTCCGCGCCATCGCCGAACTGAACGACGCCACAGCCGGCGTCTACGGCGCCGTGCTCACGCCCGGCACCGTCCGCCCCGGCGACGAGGTGCTGATCGAGGACTGATCACCCGCCGCTCGCCAGATCGGCGATCAACGCGCGCCGCAGCAGCTTGCCGTTGCGCGTGCGCGGCAGCGTCTCGAGGAAGCGGTACTCGTGGGGCTGCTTGTACGACGCAAGGTGCGTGCGCGCATGCGCGCGGAGCGCCTCCTCGTCGGGCACGGTGCCGGGCTGCGGCACGATGCACGCCACCACGAGCGTCTTCTGTGCCTCGACCTCGAGCCCGACGACCGCCGCCTCGGAGACGCCCGGCGCCGACTCGAGCGCGGCCTCGATCTCGCTCGGTGAGAGTCGATATCCGAACGACTTGATGGTGTCGTCGGCGCGGCCGTGGAACCAGAGGTAGCCGTCCGCATCGAGGGCGGCGAGATCGCCGCCGACGAACCACTCGCCGCGATAGACCGCCTGCTCCTCCTCCGGCCGTCGCCAGTACCCGAGCATCAGCCCGGGGTCGGAGCGATGGACGGCGAGCAAGCCGACCTCGCCGGCGGGGAGCGGCGCCGTCGAGTCGCCGTCGACCGCGAGGATGGCGACGCGCCGGCCTGGCTGCGGGCGGCCCGGCGAGCCGGTCCGCACGGGCGTGACGGGGCCGGACGAGATGTACGTGCTCACCTCGGTCATGCCGAGGCACTCGAACATCTCGGTGCCCGCGCGGGCGCGCCACTCCTCGAGCAGCGCGGGGGTCAGCGGCTCGCCCGCGCACAGCACGTGGCGGAGTGCGGAGAGGTCGCGGTCCTCCGGGCGGGCGTACTTGAGCATCTGGCGGAAGACCGTCGGGACCGAAGCGAACACGGTGACGTGCAGCCGCTCGATGAGCGCCGGCCAGCGCTGCGAGTCGCTCGCGCCGCCGGCGAGCACGGCGTGAGCGCCGGCGAGCCACGGGTCCATCAGCCCGACCACCAGCGTGTACGACCAGTTCAACGTGCCGGCGTGCAGGGTCACGTCGGCCGGGCCGAAGCCGTGCCAGCCGTCGCGCACGGCCGCGCGCGCGAGCACCGCCCGCTGCGCGTGCAGCACGCCCTTCGGATGCGCGGTCGTACCGGAGGTATAGATGAGGAACGCCGGGTCCTCGGCGCGCGTCTCCGCGAGACCGTCCGCCGCGGCGGACGGATCCGCGCCCATCGCGTCGAGCGCGGCCGCGTCGATCGCCAGGTGATCGCCGGCGAGCTGGAGCTCGGGCGTCGCGATCACGGCGGCGGCAGCCGAGTCGTCGAGGAGGAAGCGTGCTTCCTCCTCGGTGAGCTGGGGCGACGCGGGGATGGGCACGAGCCCGGCGGCGTTCGCGCCGAAGAACGCGAAGGCGTAAGCGGGCGAGTGCGGGATCCGGACGAGCACGCGGTCGCCCCGCGTCAGTCCGCGCGCGAGCAGCGCGTGCGCAACGCGCTGCACCGCCGCCCAGGCCTCGCCGTACGTCCACGTGCGTTCGCGGTCGTCGCCGTCGACGAAGGTGAACGCGGGGCGGGCCGCGTTCGCGGGATCCTCGGCCCACGCGCCGAGGCAGGCGCGTGCAAGGTTGAGCGGCCCGTCGGGCCGCGCCGGTCGGTCGCCGGACGAGGTGGTCACACGGTGATCCTAGCGGTCGCGGCGAGCAGCGGGCTTCCCGTCCGCTGGTGGAAGGGCCCGTGGCGCGCGCGATGCCGGTGGGGAATCGAAACGGGCGCCTCGCGTGAGGCGCCCGTTTAGCGAGCGCGATGACCGGGGCTCCCGGTTAGACCGGCCGGAACACCGGGATCGGGTAGTCGCCCGTGTCCTGCTTCTCGAACTCGACCTTCACGGGCATCCCGATCTTGATCTCCGTGGTCGGGTCGTTGACGCCGACGATGCTGGAGAGCATGCGGAAGCCCTCGTCGAGGTCGACATAGGCCACCGAGTACGCACCGAGGTCGGCAAAGTTCGGGTGCCGGCTCTGGCGGACCACCGAGTACGTGTAGACGGTGCCGGTGCCCTTCGACACCTTGGTCGTCAGCTTGCCCGAGCCGCACTTCGTGCAGTGCGCGCGCGGGGTGAAGACGACCTCCTTGCATTCGTTGCACGTCTGGTAGCGGAGCTCGTTCTTCTGGACGCCCTCCCAGAACGCGTCGGTGTCGTGCTCGGGGAGTGCGGGCTGGGGTCGGTTCGGCATGGCGTTGTCCTCTCGTTGATCCAGTTAGTCGGCGGCGAGGATGACGGTGCCGCCGGTGTGTGTCCCGCCGAGCAGTCCGCCGTTGCCGTGGGACACGGCGAGCTTCGCGCCGGGGACCTGCGACGTGGACTCGCCGCGCAACTGCCGGGCGGCCTCCAGCAGCAGGAAGATGCCGCGCATCCCGGGGTGGTTCGAGGAGAGCCCGCCGCCGTCGGTGTTCAGCGTGAGCTTGCCCGGCTCGTCGAAGGCAATCCCGGACGTCGAGACGAACGCGCCGGCTTCGCCCTTCTTGCAGAAGCCGAGGTCCTCGAGGCAGACGGCGACGGTGATCGTGAACGAGTCGTAGATCATCGCGATGTCGATCTCGCCCGGGCTGACCTGGGCCTCGCCGAACGCGATCGGCGCACTCTGTGCGCCCGCGCTCGTGGTGATGTCGCCGCCGTTCTCGCGGTATTTCGTGGCCTCGCCGCTGCCGAGGATCCACACCGGCTTCTTCTTCGTGTTCCGAGCCACGTCGCCGGAGGCGATGATCACCGCGCCACCGCCATCGCTGACCATGCAGCATTCGAGCAGGTGCAGCGGATCCGCGATCACGCGCGAGCTCATCACGTCGTCGACCGTGATCTCGTTCACGCCGACGAACTGGAGGTCCTTCATCGCCTGCACGGCCTCGGGGTTGCGCATCGCGTGGTGCCGCGTTGCGACCGAGATGGCTGCGAGCTGCTCCGAGGTGGTGCCGTAGTCGTGCATGTGGCGGTTGGCGACCATCGCGTAGTTCGCGATCAGCGTGGTGCCGTACGGCGCCTCCATGTTGCCCGACCACGTCCCGCCGCCGGCGCCGCCGCCGGTGCCGATGGGCACGCGCCGCGTGGCCGACTTCGAGCCGTACGAGAGGACTGCGACCTTCGCCTTGCCGGCGGCGATGTCGCGCAGCGCGTGCGCCGCGTGGAACTCGTAGGACGAGCCGCCCACCTGGCTCGTGTCGATCACGGTCGGCTTCAGCCCGAGGTACGCGGCCAGTCCCAGGCCGCCCCCGCCGCCGTCCCCGTCGCCGGCGTCGTAGATGGCGTCGACGTCGCCCCACTTGAGCCCGGCGTCGTCGAGCGCGGCCCTGATCGATGCTGCCTTCATCTGCATTGCGGAGACGCTCGCGTCCACGCGCTTGGGCCATTCGTAGATGCCCACGATGGCCGCGTCTCGCCGCTGATTCGCCATGGAAATCACCCTCTCTGTGCGAGGCTCGATGCGCGGGATGGGTACACCCCCGCGTCATAGAACGTCAATCACGAAGGCTCGAAGCGGCGGGGTCGGGCAGGGGCACGGTTCGGCGCGCCCCGCCGCGGTGGGGTTACGAGCGCGCGCGCGTCGTGATCCCCGTCGACGGCCGTGCGCTCGCTTCGTCTTCGCGACGGCCGAGCATGGTCGGGGCGTCGAGCAGCACAATCGCCGCGACGGCGATCATGAGCACCGTGGTCATGGCGGCAGCGATCGTGCCGGCGGCCGCCTCGGAGGCGATGAGCGTGTTGAAGGTCCCGTGCCACACCACGATGGCGAGCACTCCGCCGCGCGTGCGGTGATAGAGCCACGTCAGGAACAACGCGCCCGCGAACAGCCCGATCAGCCAGCCGACGGTCCCGACCACGCCGAGCGCGCGCAGGTTGTCGCTGTAGACGAACACGGGGATGTGCCACGCCGCCCAGAACAGCGTGAGGGCCGCGGTCGCGTGCACCGCCGAGCAGTTGCCGCGCTCGAGCCGCGGTAGCGCGAAGCCTCGCCAGCCGGTCTCTTCGCCCAGGCCGAAGGTGGCGGTGTGCACGAGCCAGATCAGCGGCAGCGCGAGCACGGGGAGGTTCCCTGTGGTTGCGATTGCGTTGAGATCCGGCCACATGCCGTCGACGATCCGGCACGTGACGGAGCCGGCGGCGAAGAGCGCGATCGGGCTGAGTGCCGCGAACGCCCACCAGCCCGTGGAGACGCGCCGCGGATCCAGCTGCCCGAGCAGTTGAGCGACTCCTGTGCGTCCGCTCGCGAGCGCGCTCGCGACGATCGCGCCGGAGATCGGGCCGGCCGCGCCGGCATAGTGCCACCACTCCGGCGGCTCGCGGTCGATCCAGCCCGCCGACGCCAGCACGAGCGGGGCCCACAGCAGCCAGGACACCGCGTACGCCACGATGAAGTAACGGCGCAGGTCGCGCCGCGCGTCAGCCGGCAGCTCGAGTGCTGTGGCGTTCACTGCCGCTCCGGTGTTCCATGCGTCATGCGGCGGAAGTACATGCGCCCAGCGGTGTTTCTACCCGACGCGGGCGACTCACGCGACACGGAAAAACGTTCGCGCGCGTGACCGACGCGGCGCGCGACCGTTTGTTGCGGGCCAATGGTCCCCGGGATAGCGTGGCGCATATGCGCGTCGCCGTGATTTCCGACACTCACCTCCCCTCCCTCATCCGCACACCCGATCAGCTCGGCCCCGAGCTCGGCGAGTTCCTGGCTACCGCCGACCTGATCCTGCACAGCGGCGACGTCGTGCGACCGCTGGTGCTCGACTGGTGCGAGCAATACGCGCAGGTGATCGTGGCGCTCGGCAACAACGACAACTTCGATGATCCGCGCATGGCGCCGATCCAGTTCCTCGACCTCGAGGGCTGGCGCGTGGGCATGCTCCACGACCTGCGACCCGAGGATCAGCCCGTCAGCCAGATGATCGAGAAGAAGTTTGGCGGCCGCGAACTCGACCTGATCATCGCCGGCGACACGCACGTCGAGCGCCTCGAATACCGCGACGGCGTGGTGATCCTGAACTCCGGCAGCCCCACGCTCCCGCATCACAAGGAGACGCGCCACGGCACGGTCGCCCTGCTCGAGATCGAGCGCGACCGGTTGCACGCCGAGATCATCACGCTCGGCCCGAGCGCAGGCCGCCCCAACCCGGGCACCGCGTCGCACCTGGTGATCGAGGAGCGCCGGTTGATCGCTGCCTCGCGTGCCGGCGTCGCGTACCGGCCGGAAGACCTGCCGGCCCCCACGACCAGGGGCGTCGCGCTCTAAGTCTGGCGCTACCGCTCGCGCCTCGGCGAGCGGAGGGTGCCAACCCTCCGACGGCGTCACGGCGCGCGCATCCGCACTCCGACGCGCAAGATCCGCCGATGGGGGCCGCCCCGGCGTCCGCGATGGCGGTGCGCCCGGGGTGTGGCGAGCACACGGGGTTCCCACCCCGCGCTCGCGTCCGCGATGGCGGGGCGCTCGGGGTGTGACGAGCACACGGGGTTCCCACCCCGCGCTCGCGTCGGTCGCGCTCTCCGCGGACGGCAGGCGGGCGCTACGCCTCCTCGATGATCGCCGACATCGATCCCTTCGAGGTCGCGATCTTGGGGTCCGCGCCATACGCGTGGATGCGCGACTGGTGTTGCTCGCAACGCTCGCGGGCGGCCGTCTCGAGGATCACGCGCCCTTGCGTGTCCACCATGCGCGCGAGCGCGAACGCCTTCTCGGTCCCGTAGCCGAAGATCGAGGCGAGCATCTCGATCACGTAGTCGTACGTGTGCTGATCGTCGTCGAGCAGGATCAGGTGGTAGAGCCGCTCGGGTTCCACGGCCGTCCGCTCGCGTGCCCGTTCGCGGGTCCGTTCGCGGGTACGCGTAGCGGGGGCGGGCGTCCCGGGGGTGGTCATCCGGTCCATCGTATCGAGCGTATCGAGCGGGCGGCGGCCATGGCGGCCGTGGCGCTCGTGGCGCTCGTGGCGCTCGTGGCAGGATGTGCGGCGCGGGCGCGGTACCCTGCATCCGGTCCGCGAAGGGAGCCCCGCACTGACCGCATCCGCTGCCGCCGAGCCGCTCGGCGTGATCCTCACGGGCGGTCTCGGCACCCGCCTGCACCCGCTCACCCTCGACCTCCCGAAGGCGCTCGTCCCCATCCTCAATCGCCCGCTGATCGCCTACGGCATCGACCTGCTGGCTGCGGCCGGCATCCGCGAGATCGTGGTCGTCGTCGCGAGGACGGACGACCGCACCGGCCCGGCCGCTATTGCGGCCGCGCCCGCGGGCGTGCGCGTCAGCGTCGGCGTGCAACCGGAGCCGCGCGGCTCCGGCGATGCGGTGGTCTGCGCCGGCGCCGCGCTCGACGGGCGGCGGGTGGTCGTGCTCGCCGTCGATACGCTGCTGCGCGGGAGCCTCGCGCCACACGTGCAGGCGTTCATGCGCGGCGGCGTCGACGCATGGCTCGTGCTCCACCCCACCGATCGGCCGACCGAGATGGGCATCGCGCTGCTCGACGGCGAGCGCGTGATCGACATCGAGGAGAAGCCGGAGCACCCGCGCTCGAACCTCGCGCTCTGCGGAGTGTGGATGCTCGCTCCCTCGGCGATCGAGCGGCTGCGCACGGCCCCGGTGATCAATGCGCGGGGCGAGAGCGATCTCACCCGCACGGTCGGAGCGATGCTCGCAGACGGTTACGCGATCGGCGGCCGGGAGCTCGAGGGGTACTGGTTCGACGTGGGCACGATCCGATCGTTGCTCACGACGCAGGCGATCCTGCTCAGCGAAGCCGATCGTGCCGAGCGCACGGACCTGATCATCGAGCGCAGCGACATCGCCGAGCCGGTGCTGATCGGGCCGGGCACGCTGATCGAGGACGCGACGCTCGGGCCGAACGTCGTGGTCGGCGCGGGGTGCGTGCTCCGGCACGTGCGCCTGCGCGACGCGCTCGTCGCGCCCGGCGCCACGGTCGAGCACTTCGAAGACGCGCACGTGGTGGTGACCGCGACCGGCGCCGTCGGGCGGGCGTGAGGCGCCCGCCGGCTGCCCCTCGATGCGCTCGCTCGGTCTCCGCGGCGCGGTGAAGGCAACGCGCCCGGCTCCGGACGTGCGCGTTGCGGGAATCCTCGCACGCGAACAGCGGGCACCGTCAAACCGGTGCCCGCTGCGGCCCTGGCGTCAGGGTGCGGGTTGGCTCATGCGCCTTCCCGGCTAGTCGTGCGACTTGTCCTTGTGAGCGCCGTAGCGGATCTCGAACCCGGCCTTGCTCCGCGCGCTGTCGCGGATCTCGATCCCGGCATTGCTCTTGTGCTTCAACTCGATGGTGCGGGCGTTGCGCTTGTCGAGTGCGATCGACTGCTTCGACGCCTTGTCCGCGTGCTTGTCCATGCGTCCGTCGGAGTCAAAGCGCGCATCGCGCTTCTTGTCCGAGTCCTTCGCCGCGTGATCCTTCGACTCGTGGCGGTCGCTGAGCTTCAGGATGACGCGCCCGATGATGTGCTGCGCCGGCATGCCCAGCTTGCCGCCCGCGTAGATCCCGCACAGCGCGCTCAGCGCGGGGTGCGCGTCGATGCTGGCGTCGCAGGAGGCGAGTACCTTCGCGTCGAACTCGCCGGCCGGCTTTTCGCCCGACTTCGTCACGCTGAGGACCAGCGTACTGGCTGCGGTCGCGCCGGTGGCGTCTGTGACCTTGACCGCGAAGGTTGCGGTCACCTTCTGCGTGGGGGTGCCGGCGATCGTGCCGGTGGTGGCGCCGAGCGAGAGGCCCGACGGGAGGGTGCCCGAGACGAGCGACCACGTGCGCGGCGCGACGCCGCCGGTCGCGGTCAGCGTATACGAGTAGGCCGCGCCGACCTTTGCCTTCGGCAGTTCGATGGTGGTGATGCCGAGTGCCGGGGCGACGGCAACCGTCATCGAGAGCTCCTGTGAAGCCGTCCCGCCGGCCATGTCGGTCACGAGCACGGTGAACGTGAACGAGCCCGCTGCGGTCGGCGTGCCGGTGATGGCGCCGGTCGTGGTGTTCAGCGTGAGGCCCGTGGGCAGGGCGCCGCTCTGAAGCGACCAGCTGTAGGCGGTGACGCCGCCCGCGCCCGCGAGCGTCTGCGCGTACGCCGCGCCGAGGGTGGCGTTCGCCACTTCGGTCGTGACGACGGCCACCGGCGCCGCGACCACGATCGTCAGCGCCTGCGTCGCCTCACCGCCGGCGCCGTCCTCGACGCTCACGGTGAAGCTCGCCGTGCCTGTGGCCGTGGGGGTGCCGCTGATGACGCCGGTGGACGCACCGAGCGAGAGACCCGCGGGCAGCGACCCGACGGAGACCGACCACACGTACGGCACCGCGCCGCCGGAGACGGTGATCACGTGCGAGTACGCAACGTTCAGTTCGCCGTTCGGGAGAGCCGTCGTGTCGATGCCGACCGCGGATGCGATGAACATCGAGAATTCGTACGCCGCCGTCTCACCGGCCGCATCGGCGACCGTGACGGTGAACGCGTCGTGGTCACCGGCGACAGTCGGCGTGCCGGCTATCGCGCCGGTGGTTGAGTTCAGCGTCAGTCCCGTGGGCAGGACGCCGCCCGTCAGCGACCACGAGTAGGGCGGAGTGCCGCCCGTGGCGGTGAGGGTGTTCTCGTACGCGGCGTTGACCTCACCGATCGAGAGCGACGCCGTCGTCACGGCGAGCGGTTCCGGCGTTGCGCCCGCGGGGATCGCCACCGCGAGCACGAGCAGGCCGGCGAGGATCGGGAGGATCCATGCGAATCGCTTGTGCTTGACCATCTGTGCTCCTTTTCACTGCGCGACCGGGGGGCCGCGGGTGGGCCAATCGCCTGGCCCACCAGTGACAACGGCTTCCGTGGGAAAACGTGCGGCGGACTCGCGCGAAGGGCGTGTTCCGTTCCTGCGAGCACCAGCTCGCGAGTTCGGTCGAGCGAGTCGGCCGCGTTCCGCTTTGATGAGGTTTGCGCACCCGGGTGATCGCATTGCGACGGGGCCTGTGCGCCGTCGTAAGTGCCACGTTCCCGGCGGGAGCGCGCGGGCCACACGCTCGCCCGCGGAGCACATCGCACCTAGGCTGTCGCCGTGCTCGAAGATCCGGGTCGCTTCTACTGGAAGTGGATCGCCGTCGCGGTGGGGCTGCTCGCCCTGTACGCGATCGAACGCACGATTCGCACCGGCAGCCTCTTCTAGCGCGCCCCCGCCGGCGACCGTGCCCGCCGCGCCGGACCGGCGCGCCATCACCTCACTGGTACGATGCCGGCCGGTCCACGCGGAGCAGTGCGAGGGGGTGCAGATGACCGTCGATCGGTTCCCGGTCGAGGCGAGCCACATCATGATGTTCGCCCGGTCGGTGGGCGACTCGAACCCGATCTACTACGACGCCGAGCACGCGCAGGGCACCGAGCCCGGCGGGATCATCGCGCCGCCCACGTTCGCGCAGGCGAGCGCCCAGTTCGACCCCGACTACGGGTTGCGGCCGAAGGTCGGCGAGCCGTGGTTCGGCTCCGGGCGCGAGGCGACCGGCACGCCACGTGGCGGCGGGGGCGGCGGGGGCGGTGGAGGCGGCACCGGGCTGCATGCCGAGCAGCACTTCGAGTACCACCGCCAGCTGCGGCCCGGCGACGTGCTCACCGCGAAGACGAGCCCGGGCAAGTCATGGGAGCGCGAGGGCCGGCGCGCCGGCAAGCTCCAGTTCAGCGAGACGATCACCGAGTACTTCGACCAGGACGGCGCGCTCGTGATCACCGCACGCAGCGTCGGTGTGCGCACCGAGCGCGTCGTGGCGCAGGAATAGAGGCGCGCGATGGCCCTCAAGGCGAGCCAGCTCAAGGTCGGCGACACGCACGAGGCGCAGGTCGTCGACAACCTCACCCGCACCCAGATCGTCATGTATGCGGGCGCATCGGGCGACTACAACCCGCTGCACTCGGACGAGGTGTTCGCGAAGGAAGTCGGCGGCTACCCGACGGTGTTCGCGCACGGCATGCTCACGATGGGCATGACCGGGCACATGCTCACCGACTACGTCGGCGACGGTCGCCTGACGAAGTTCGGCGTGCGCTTCGTCAGCCAGGTCTTCCCCGGCGACACGCTCACCGCGAAGGCCACGGTGGAAGCCGTACGCGCTGAGGGCGGCGAGCACTTCGTCGACCTCGCGCTGTCGACGGTGAACCAGGACGGGCGCGAGGTCGTCTCCGGCAGCGCGACCGCGCGCGTCGACCCGTAAGCGGAGCGAGGGGCCGCGGCGCGGCCCCTTCCCGCCGCCCCCACGCCCCGCAGCCGTGTTGTCCCTCACCGCGGTCGAGCGTCGCTGGCGCGAGCTCGCGCCGCCGGTGCGCGTCGCGTCGGGGCGCGGGCTGTACGAGCGGCTGCCGCTCTGGACGAGCGGCAACCTCCCGTTCGTCGACGTCCCGTACGACGCGCGTAGCGAGGCGCACTGGGCCGATGCGGCGCGTGTCGCCGACTACGCGGCCGCACTCCCGGCCGGCGGCCGACGCGTGCTCGACTTCGGTCCGGGCGACGGCTGGCCTGCGCTGCCGCTCGCGGCGGCGCTCCCCGGCGTGGCGGTGATCGGCGTCGATCCGTCGCCGCGGCGCGTCGCGGTCTGCCGCGCGAATGCGCGGC
>JBBDXH010000091.1:0-467 GCA_040902395.1 Dehalococcoidia bacterium | reverse complement strand
GGCGGCTCGACCTGGCGAATGCGTCGTTCGTCGCCGGCGACGGCGCGGCGCTTCCGATTGCGACCGCGTCGATCGATCTGCTCACCGCCGCCTCCTCGCTCGATGAGGCCGACGACCCCGCGGCGGCGCTGCGCGAGGCGGCGCGCGTGCTGCGGCCGGGCGGCGTGCTCCGCGCGTCGTACCAGCTCTGGCGGCTGCCGGCGCCGGAGGTGGAGACGGTCGCGCTGTGGGAAGGCGTCGGCGGGCTGCTGCTGATCTACTCGCGCCGCGTGGCCGAGCCGGCGCTCGAGCGCCGGTACGTGCTCGAGGTGCCGGCGAGCGGGCCGGCCGCGGAGGCGCACCGCGCGGCGCTGATCGCGGCGGCCGACGCGCCGCGAGCCTACGGCGAGACGCTGCTCGCCGCCGGCTCACCGCTCGGCGTGTCGCTGGTCGAACGGCTGGCGCCGTTCGCCACGCGCTCGCGCATG
>JBBDXH010000090.1:0-5019 GCA_040902395.1 Dehalococcoidia bacterium | reverse complement strand
GCCTCGGCCGACAGGCCGGGGTGCGAGCACGGCGGACGCCTCCGCGACCACGCCGTCGGGCGGAGGACGCGGCGGGTGACGGTCCGACACGGCGTCGACGGGGAGTTCCGCCGTGCGGGCACCCGGGCCCGTCGGCCCGGGCTTGCCGGGGCCGACTTCAGCCCGTCAGCTCCCGTGCTCGCTCGAAGATCGCGTCGAACATCGGCGCCGTGAGGACACCGGTGAACGTGTTCTGCTGGCTCGGGTGAAACGAGCAGAGCACCGTGCGCCCGTCCGGGAGCGGCGCCTCGACGCCGTGGCCGAAGCGCGGGCGGGGGCGGGGGCCTACGAGGCGCGCCAGCGCGGCGTACGCGAACGCGCCGAGCACGACATAGACGCGCGCGCGATCGAGGAGCGCGAGCTCGCGTGCGAGGAACGGGAGACAGCGGTCACGCTCGTCCGGGGCCGGCTTGTTCGCCGGCGGCGCACAGCGCACCGCAGCGGACACGTAGCAGTCGTGCAGCCGCAGTCCGTCGTCGCGGTGCTCGCTGGTCGGCTGATTCGCCAGCCCGGCGCGAAAGAGCGCGCCGTACAGCCAGTCGCCGGAGCGGTCGCCGGTGAACACGCGTCCGGTGCGGTTCCCGCCGTGGGCCGCCGGCGCCAGCCCGACGACCACGAGGCGCGCCGCCGGATCGCCGAAGCCGGGCACCGGGCGGCCCCAGTACTCCTGATCGGCGAACGCCGCGCGCTTCTCACGCGCCACACGCTCGCGCCATGCCACCAGGCGGGGACACGCGCGACATGCCGTGATCTCCGCCTGTAGCCGCTCGAGCGTGTCCATGGCCGACGAGCGTATCGCGGCGGCGCTCCCGGGGGACGGCGCGATGCCCTCATGCCCGCCCGCCGCGCCGCCGATGATTAGGGGAGGCAGCGCGCCCGAGACTGCCCGACAGGAAGCGTCATGCGGATTCGGAACCGGCCGCCGGTCGATCTGATCGGCTGGATTGCGATCATCGCGCTCCCGCTGCTTGCGGGAGTGTTCGCGATGTCCGCGGGCGACGACCGCGACGGGCGCGGCGCGGCGCTCGTCGGCGTGGCCGACCTGCGCTACGCACTCGCGCACGTGAGCGTGGCGGCCGGCGAGGCGCGCGCGCATCACGATGTCGGACTGCTCGACGAAGCACTCCGCCGCGTCGGCGCCGCGCGCGACGCGATCGACCCGCGTTTCACCGGCGAGCTGAACAGACGCGAGTCCGGGCGCCAGGTGAGCGCGTTCGACCGCTCGGTCTTCACCCTCTCGACCGCCGCCCGCTCGTACGCCACGGGGCGTTCCGACTTCGGAGCCGGCAGCCGGGCGCTCGCGGACGCGAACGAGACCGTGAGTGACCTGCTCGAAGGCATCGGGTCGGAGGTCGACGAGGCGGCAACCCGGCGCACGCAGCTGGCGCTTCGCACGCTGATCAGTGGCGCGACGAGCGCCGCGCTCATCGCGATCGCGCTCGCGTTGCTGTGGCTCCGCGTGCGTCGCGATCGGGCGCGCGCCGCCGCACTGGAGAGCCGCTTCCGTGCGACGGCGGCGGTGACACCCGACCTGCTGATCGAGACCGACGGCGACGGCATCATCACCTTCGCAAACGAGATCAGCCGGGCAACGCTCGGCTACACCCCCGGCGAGCTGGTCGGCCGGCCGCTCACCGAGTTCATGACGGCCCCGGCGGTGGACGCTGCCGGCCTCTCGAGCAGCACGCCACTGCGGGTGGACGGCGTATGGCGATGCGCCGACGGGAGCGATGTGCTACTGCGCACGCGCCTCGTGGCGCGGCTGGACGCGGACGGCCGGCCGCGCGGCCTCGTGGCGAGCGTCCGCGACGCTGCCGCGCGCGACGCCATCGCCGGCGCCCTGCGCGAGAGCGAGGACCGCTTCCGCCGGACGCTCGATACCGCTCAGAACGGCATCATGATCGTCGCGCCCGATGGCAGCCTGATCCTCCACAACGAGTCGCTCCGTCGCCTGGTCGGCTACCCGGCCGACGAGATGGCCACGCTGACGGTCGGCCGGCTGCTCCCCATCGAAGACGTCGATCGCGTGATGTCGCTCTTCGCGGTGCGCATGTGGTCAGACGCGACGCCTGCACACGACGACATGCGGCTCTTGCGACGCGACGGCGAGCTGCTGGACGTCGAGTTGTCGGTCGTGCCCTTCCGCGAGCGCGGGCAGAGCATCGGCGTGCTGGTGGAGCTCCGAGACGTGACCGAGCGGCGCATCGCTTCGGAGACCATCCGCCGCCTCGCCGACTACGACGCGCTCACGGGTTTGCCGAACCGCGCCCACTTTGATCGGCGACTGAAGATCGCGCTGATGGAAGCGCAGGACGCGGGCCGTGGCGTCGGCGTGCTGCTCGTGGACCTCGACCGTTTCAAGCTCGTCAACGACACCCTCGGCTTCCCGAAGGGCGACGATCTGCTGAGCGAGGTCGGGGCCCGCCTCACCGCGTCCCTCCCGCCGCGCTACACCGTCGCGCGCTTCGGCGGCGACGAGTTCCTGGTGCTGGTGCCGCGGCTCGAACGCCCGGCGGCGATCGCGCACGCGGCGACGCAGATCAGCGAGGCGCTGGAAGCGCCGTTCGAATACGACGGGCAGCTGCTGCGCCTCACCGGGAGCGTTGGCGGGGCGGTCTTCCCCGATCACGGGGATGACGGCGACACGCTGATCAAGAGCGCCGGTGTGGCGATGTACCAGGCGAAGCACCACGGTGGCAACGGCTTCCGTAGCTTCGATCCGGACCGCGTGGACTCCGCGGCCGAACGCCTGAAGCTGGAGGCCGAGCTTCAGCACGCGCTGGAACGCGACGAGTTCCGGCTCTTCTACCAGCCGATCGTGGACATCGCGCGCGGCGAAATCGTGGGCGCTGAGGCGCTGCTGCGCTGGATGCACCCGCAGCGCGGGCTGCTCACCGCCGCCCAGTTCATCCAACCGCTCGAGGAGACCGGGCTGATCATCGCCGTCGGCGAATGGGTTCTGGACTCGGCGTGCCAGCAGATGCAGCGCTGGCGCGCGGGCGGCCTGCCGCACATTCGCGTCTCGGTGAACCTCTCCGCCCGTCAGTTCCTCTCGCCCGAGCTCGACACCGTCGTGCGGCGCGCGCTCCAGCACGCGGGGCTGCCGCCCAGCGCGCTCGAGGTCGAGGTGACCGAGACGACCGCGATGCTGAACATCGCGGACGCGTGTCGCGTGCTCGAGACGCTGCACGAGATCGGCGTCACCGCCGCCATCGACGACTTCGGGATCGGCCATTCGTCGCTCGGCCGGCTGCGTGAGTTCCCGGTCTCCACGCTCAAGATCGATCGTTCGTTCGTGACCGGCCTCGCCGAGCCCGGCGACGACCCGGCGCTCGTCCGCGCCGTCGTCGCGCTCGGGCACGCGCTCAGGCTGTCCGTGATCGCGGAGGGCATCGAGACGCCCGAGCAGCTCGCGGCGTTGCGCGAGATGGGCTGCGAGCTCGGCCAGGGCTACCTCTTCTCGCGCCCGCTCGACGCCGACGCCTTCGGCGCGATGCTCGCGAAGGGGACGACACTCGCCGCCTGACCCGCGACCCCGCGCGAACCTGCGCATGGCCGGTACGGCGCCACCCTCGCCGCCGAACACGTCCGGCCGGCGGCGGCGCGCTGCGTCTCGTCGCCGACGGTCCGTCCCGCGCGTCGCGACGGCGCTGCTGGTGCGGTCAACCCCGACCCACGCCCCTGCGCCGCTTACCCTCCGGGCGAGAGCGAGGTGGCGATGTCGTACGCAACGATCTTCCGTGACGAGGACGGGACCATGCAGCGCGGACTCGATGAAGCGGCGATGGCCGCGCTCGTCGAGCGACCACGCGGGCTGCTCTGGATGCACGTCACCGAGACGACCGAGGAGGACGTCGCCCTGCTCGGCCGCGTCTTCTCGTTCCACCCGCTCGCACTCCAGGAGTGCCTGAGCGACCGCTATCAACGTCCGAAGGCCGAGCACTACGCCGACCACCTGTTCGTCATGCTCCACGGCATCGACCACGACGCGTCCGGCGAACTGGTGGTGACAACCGAACTCGACCTGTTCATCGGCCCCGGCTACGTCGTCACCGCCTCCCTCTCGCGGCTCGAGGGGATAGAGCAGCTGCTCGCGTCCGCAGGCGACGACGAGCGCACGCTCGGGCGCGGGAGCGCGATGCTCGGCTACGACGCGATCAGTGCGCTGATCGGCGGCATCTTCCCGACGATCGACCTGATGACCGAGTTCACAGACGGCGTCGAGGAGACCGCGCTCACTCACCCCCATCGCGAGTTGCTGCCGGACATCCTTCGACTGAAGCGCTCGTCGCTGCGGGTGCACCGCGTGCTCGTGCCCCAGCGGGACGTCCTCAACCTGCTGGGCCGCGGCGACTCTGAGCTGATCGGGCGCGAAGCGCTTCCCTACTACCGGTACCTCTACGACCAGGTCGTGCGCATCGAGGACCTCACGCAGTCCATCCGCGAGCGTGCGGACGCGACGCTCACGACCTACCTCTCGGCCGTCGGCATCCGGCAGAACGAGACCATGCGCGTGCTCTCGATCGTGGCGTCGGTGTTCCTGCCGCTCACGCTGCTGACCGGCGTCTACGGAATGAACTTCGCGTACATGCCGGGGCTCGCGTGGCGCGGCGGGTTCTTCGCCGTGGTCGGCGTCATGCTCGGCGTCTCCGGCGCGGTGGTGTGGTTCTTCTGGGCGCGCGACCTGATCGGCGCCGGACGGCGCCGCGCCGCGCGCGTCCTCAACTTCCGCGTCGACCCCTCGCGCATCCGCGATGCGGTCGCGGAGGCGAACCGGCTGCGCGAGGCAGTGCTCGACCCGCGGCGATTCACGCGCCCGTAGCCGGGGATGCCGGCCGCGCGCGGCCGAACGGAGTGCGCTCGTGCTCGTTTGAACGGGAGTCGCGACGGCCGCGCCACTCGAGCGTCGACGGACGGGCAACGCCCGTCCCCCCACGGCGCGCCCACCGTCGCACCGGGCGCACCGCGTGCGCCCCCGGC
>JBBDXH010000089.1:0-32772 GCA_040902395.1 Dehalococcoidia bacterium | reverse complement strand
TCGACTACGTCGAGGACCTGATGAAGTCCGGGTTCACGATCTACAACCCGAACGCCGTTTCGTCCTGTGCGTGCGGCTCGTCATTCCAGACGTCCGGGAACACGGGAACGCCGCGCCCCTGCGCATGAGGCGCGTCCCGCAAACGTGCTCGCACGAGCCCCGCCCCGCGGGGCTCGTTTCGTATGACAGGCCGGGCGAGCCATGTCACGCGTCCGATATGCTGACCCCCCGCCCCGGCACTCGAGGGTGAACGCATGGAGGAGAGTGCGATGCAGGCATGGATCGTCGTCGGATCGCCCGAGAACTTCGAGACACTGCGGAAGCGCGGCTTCGACCTCTGCGCATTCAAGTCGAGCCGCAAGCGCGAATCAGCGGAGATGGCGCCGGGCGACCGGCTGGTCTACTACCTCACCGGCGTCGTTCAGTTCGGCGGCATCGTGGAGGTGACCGGGGACGCGTACGAGGACCACGCGGAGATCGGACTGGCGTCGGAGGGCAAGCCGGACGAGGACTTCCCCTACCGCATCGCGACGAAGCCGGTGCTGATCCCGCAGTCCGGCGACTACGTGGAGGTGCGCGAGATCACCGATCTGCTCGACAAGACACGCAAGCTCGGGCCGAAGAAGCTCGGCATGGCGTTCCGGGGCAACCTCCACAGGATCAACCAGGGGGACTACGACACCATCGAGCAGTTGATCGGCGAGCGCGCGAAGCAGCCTGCCTGAGCCTCGCGCCGTCCCGCGTGCGTGATCGCGATCCGAATGTGACAGGGAGCGCCGCGCTATGACGACCGACGGACCGCGCCGCCTGCGCCGAAGTCAGGATCGTAAGATCGCCGGAGTCGCGGCCGGCATCGCCGAGTACCTCGATCTCGATCCGACGCTGGTGCGGCTCGGCTTCGTGATCGTGGCGCTGCTCGGCTTCGGCACCGTGGTGGTCGGGTACCTCGTGCTGTGGCTCGTGATGCCGGCCGCCGGGTCCGAGTCAACGCCCTCCCAGGCCGCCGAGCCACAGTCGAAGTTGCTGCTCGCCGTGCTGGCGGTCGTGCTCGTGCTCTCGCTCGCGGGAGGCCTCGCGTGGCCAAGCATGTTCAATCTGCACCTGCTCCGGGTGTCACTTCCGGTCTGGGTGGTGATCATCGTCGGCGCGTACCTGATCATGCGATCTCGGCGCGCGCGGGCGTCCTGAAGCCACCGTCGTGTCCACGCCTCCGCCGGTTCGCATGGCTCGCATGGAGCACCCCTTCCTGCGCGCGCTCGAACGCGGCGTCGTCCTCGGGGACGGCGCCACGGGCACCACGCTGCGCGCGCGCGGCTGGGCCGGACGCGGGGCGATCGCGGTGCTCGAACGGCCCGACCTCGTGCGACAGCTCCACGAGGACTACATCGAGGCCGGCGCGGAGCTGATCCTCACGAACACCTTCACCGCCAACCGTCATCTCATGCAGCACGACGGCATCGCGCATCGCGTGCGCGACGCGAACTTCCAGGCGGCGCGGGTCGCGCGCGACGCACGCGAGATCAAGGGTGCGCCCACCTTCGTCGGCGGGTCGGTCGGACCCGTCGGGCGGGACTTCTCAATCGGTGGCCTCTCGGTCGCGGACGCGGAAGCGGCGTTCGCCGAGCAGATCGTCGCGCTCGTCGAGGGGGGCGTTGACCTGATCGTGATCGAGACGATGTCCGGGCTGACCGAGGCGCTTGCGGCGCTGCGTGCCGCCCGCCGCACCACGGACCTGCCCGTGATCGCGATGGTGAACTTCACCGCCTCCCTCACGACGCCGAACGGAGAGCGCCCGCTCGACGTCGCGCGTGCGCTGACGGAGGGCGGCGCCGACGTGGTGGGCGTGAACTGCGGTGTCGGGCCGCAGGCCGCGCTCGACATACTGTACGAACTCGCCGGACAGCCTGACATCGCGCCGCTCGCAGTCAAGCCGAACGCCGGCATGCCGCGCGTCGCCGGGGGACGCCTCGTCTACCCGTCGACGCCCGCCTACTTCGCGGACTTCGCCCGCCGCGCGAAGGACCTGGGTGCGGCCTTCATCGGCGGCTGCTGCGGCACCACCACCGAGCACGTCAGCGCGATGCGCGACGCGCTCGCCGGGCCCGGCATCGCGGCCGTCGGCGGCCGCGTGATCGGCGGCGTCGGCGAGACGGTGGACACGCGCGGTGCGATCGCCGCCGCCGACACGGCCCTCGAGCCGCGCGAAGTATCGGCGGAGCGCGCGACCCCGCGCCTGCGCGACAAGCTGGCAGCCGGGAAGTTCGCGATCTCGGTGGAGATCGATCCCCCGCGCGGCGTGAATCCGCGTAAGGCGATCGAAGGCGCGCGCCAGCTCTTCGCTGCCGGTGCCGACGCGATCAACATCGGCGACTCGCCGATGGCGCGGGTGCGCATGAGCGCGCTGGCGCTCGCCGTCCAGATCGAGCGCGCGGTGGGGATCGAGACGATCATCCACCAGACGACGCGCGACCGGAACCTGATGGCGCTCCAGTCCGACCTGCTCGGCGCGTACGCGCTCGGCGTCCGCAACATCATCGCGCTCACCGGTGACCCCCCGGCGGAGGCATCTCGCTCGTCGGCCGTGTGGGACGTCGACGCGATCGGCTTCATCCGCGTACTCAAGCGCCTGAACGAAGGGGTCGACTTCGCCGGGAACTCGATCGGCCGGGCGACGGACTTCTTCGTCGCGTGCGCCGCCAATCCCACGGCCGAGGACGTCGAACTCGAGCTCCGGCGTCTGCGCGAGAAGCTCGATGCCGGCGCCGATCTCGTGATGACGCAGCCGGTGTACGACGCGGAGACCGTGCGCGAGTTCTTCGAACGGCTCGGGCCGATCGCGGTCCCGGTGCTGCTCGGCATCATGCCGCTCGTGTCCTCGCCGCACGCCGAGTTCATCCACAACGAACTCGCCGGGGTCGTGGTGCCGGCGGGCGTGCGCGAGCGCATGCGCGCCGCCGGTGAGGCGGGGTTGGCCGCCGGTCTCGAGATCGCGATGGAGCAGGTGGACGACGCGCGCCGCTTCGACTTCGTGTCCGGGATCTACATCATGCCGTCGTTCGGCCGCTACGAAGTGGCGGTCGAGATGGTGCGGCGCATCGTCACGGGCTGAGTCCCGTGCCTGAGCCCGGGCGCTGCTACGATCGATTCGTAGTGGCCCCGGAGGCCGATCGTGACCGAGCACAGCCCGTTCCACTTCTCTCGTCGGCCGAACCACGCAGACGCGATCCCGTGGCAGGCATGGGGTCCGGACGTCTTCGCGCATGCGCGCGCCGAGGACAAGCCGGTCTTGCTCTCGATCTCCGCCGTGTGGTGCCACTGGTGCCATGTCATGGACGAGTCGACGTACTCGGATGCCGCCGTCGCGGACCTGCTGACGCGGCACTTCGTCTGCGTGCGCGTCGATGCCGACGAGCGCCCGGACGTGGACGCGCGCTACAACGCGGGCGGCTGGCCGACTACGGCCTTCCTCACGAGCGAGGGTGACGTGATCACCGCCGTGACGTATCTCCGCGCCGACCAGATGGTCGACGTACTGCGGCGCGTCCACGAAGGCTGGCTGGTCAACCGCGAGGGCATCGCCGGGGAGGTCGAAGCCGGTCGCGTGGAGCGCCAGCGCCGGCTCCTGCTCGGGACCGTCGGCGGCTTCCTGTCGCCCGAGATGCTGGACGCCGCGCTGGAGAAGCTCGGCGCGCAGTACGACGAAGAGCACGGAGGCTTCCGCGTCGGGAATGACGACCCGCGTGCGCAGCTGAAATTCCCGAACGTGGCTGTGCTGCGGCTGCTGCTCTACGCGTATCGCCGCCGAGGCGATGCGCGGGCGCTCGCCCGCGCGCGTTTCACCTTCGCGGAGATGGCCGCCAGCCCGCTGTTCGACGCTGTCGAGGGCGGCTTCTTTCGTTACGCAACGCACCCTGACTGGACCGAGCCTCACTACGAGAAGCTCAGCCGCGAGCAGGGCGCCATGCTGCTCGCGCTGGGCGAGTTCGCGCTGATCGACGAAGACGCGGAGGACTGGGCGGAGCCGTTCGCGGCGCAGGTGATCGCGTACCTCGCCGCGGTGCTCGGTGAGCCAAGCGGCGGCTTCTTCGGTTCGCAGGACGCCGACGAGGCGTACTACCAGAAGGACGACGCCGGCCGCGCCGCGCACGGCGCACCCGCGGTCGACGACCGCGTGTACACCGCCGCCACCGCCGTGCTCGCGCGCGGGCTGATGCAGTGCGGCATCGCCTTTCGCCGGCGCGACTGGACCGAGCGTGGACTGCGCGCCGTCGACTTCTTGCTCACCGAGATGCCGGCGGGCGAGGCCGGGATGTACCACGCCTGGGACGGCGCGGCCTATGGACTGGGCCAGCTCGCCGATCAGACGCAAACGATGCTCGCGCTGCTCCAGGCATATGAAGTCACCGGGCGTCCGAATTACCTCGAGCGCGCGCAGGGGCTCGCCCGCGTGCTCGAGCAGGAGTGGCGCGATCCCGGTCGTGGCTTCTGGGACACGGCGGACAGCCACGACTTGACCGGTCTGCTCGTGGAGCGTCTCAAGCCCGTGGACGAGAATGCCGAAGCCGCCGAGGCGTTCCTCTGGCTCGGCCGGCTCACGCACGACGAGCGATTCCTGCGCACGGCGCACGAGACGCTCGGCGAGTTCGCCGGCTCTGTCGCCGACCTGCGCGTCGAGGACGCGGGCTACGCCCGCGTGGCCGACCGGATGCTCTCGGCAGAGGCCGAGATCAAGATCGTCGCGGAGACGCCGCCGGGCGAGCCGGATCGGGTCGCGGACCCGCTGCATCAGGCGGCGCTGCGCCTTCCGCTGGCCGCGCGCACCGTCCAGCGGCTCTACCTGGCAGGCGATCGCACGCTGATCGAGCAGCTCCGGCTGCCGCCCGATCGGCCGCGCGTGGCGTATGTGTGCGTGGGCTCGGTCTGCACGGCGCCGCTGACCGACCCCGATCAACTGGTGCACGCGATCGAGGATGCGCTCAGCGCGCCGGCGTACTGAGGTCGGCGGCTTCCCCGGGGCGCGTTATCCGCGCCGCCCGCGCGGCGCCGAGGCGAGGTGATCGACGAGGCGCTGGATGCGCCACATCGCGTCGAGATCGCGCTCATTCATCTCCTGGACCCGTTCGATCATCGTGACCGGCCCGCGGTACGGATCGGTCCCCGAATGGTCCCAGGCGCCGCCCGCGGTACGGAGATTCCAGACGGTCTCCTCGCGGAGCATCATGAAGTCCCACACCAGCTCCTCGACGCGGGCGGCGCGATAG
Source organism: Dehalococcoidia bacterium (assembly GCA_040902395.1). GTDB lineage: Bacteria > Chloroflexota > Dehalococcoidia > UBA2979 > UBA2979 > VGNK01. The sequence goes on along the minus strand of JBBDXH010000089.1, from coordinate 27,511 downwards.
TCGTGGTCCATGGGGCCGTACTGCGCCTTGCGCGCCGCGATCGGCGCGCCGTCCCGTTCGATCATCGTTTCGATGGCGCGGAGGTCCTCGCGCTCGCTATCGCGCAGGAAGCCCACGATCTCCTTGACGCACCACTCCTCGTCGAAGGCGTCGCCGGGGCGCGCGGTGAGCGCGTGCTCGTCCAGCCCCACCACGATGCTCTCGATGCGATGCGCGATCTCTCGCAGCGCTTTCATCAGGTAGCGCCGCTTGTCTCCGTACTGCGCGACGACGTATTGCGGCATCGCGCGCCATCGTCCGGCGGCCCCGATCGCCTGTCAACGCTCGCCGGCGAATAGCATGCCGGGAGCCGCGAAAGGGGGGACGCCATGAGCGATGGCGTGCCACGAGGCGCCGACATCGGACTGCTCGACCTCGTGCTCGCGCGGGCCGACGATGTTCCGGCCACGGTGGCGTTCTACCGCGATGTGCTGGGGGCGACCGTCCAGACGGTCACTCCGCAGTGGGCACAGGTGCGGCTCGCCAACGTGGATATCGGCATTCACGAGCGCGGGACGAGCGACCAGGCATGGGAACCCGGGTTCCGCGTCGCGGACATCGCGGCCTTCAAATCGCACCTGTTGGCGTGCGGGGTGCCGATGACGGAGGACTACCACGAGATCCCCGGCGGCGTGAAACTCGCGTTCACCGACCCCGCGGGCAACCCGATCGCGGTGTACCAGTACGGCGTGAGGGTGGCCGATCTGCCGGCGTGAGCACCGGCATCCGCTCCGTCGGGTTGTTCGTGCCGGCGCCCGTTTCTACGATCGGCGCCGCGTGAACGCCGCCTCATTGCCGTACTCCCTGCTGATCCTGCTCGTCGAGCTGGCAGTCGGGTCGCTGGCGATGGTCGCCGTCTTCGACGGGCGACGACAGGTGACCGCCGGGTATGTGAAGGCCGGCGCACTCACGATCGTGCCGCTCGCCGTGCTCGCCGTCTGGCTGGACGCCGTCCTGGGCGCCACGGCCGAGCTGGACGGCTACGCCCTGCAACCGGACTGGGGCAGCCGGCTGCGCGTGGCGCTCGTGATCTTCCTCGTGCTGGCGATCGCGCATCTCGTGGCCGCCTTGCTCGAGCGGCATCGCGCGGCGGTCGTGCTGGCGGTCGCGGGCAGTGCGTCCGGCGTGATCGCGCTCGGGCTGCTCGCGGCGCTGATCGCCGCGCCGACCTGGTCGTACGCCCTGATGCTCGCGAGCGTATTGGTCGGCGCCGGGGTGCTCGGCGCCGCGCTGATGGCGATGATGTGGGGCCACTGGTACCTGACGTCGGGGCGGCTCCCCAAGGAGTCGATGGAGCAGATGGCCCTGATCGTGTTCGTAGCGCTGGTTGTGCAGGGCGTGCTCGTGGCCGCAGCAACCGTACTGCCGGCGCGCGAAGTGCCGCTGAGCGAGGGCTTCGGCGTGAGCCTGGGGCAGAATCCGGCGTACTGGTTGCGCGTGGGCGTCGGCCTGGTGTTCCCGGCTGTGCTCGCCGTGCTTGCGTGGAGAGCCGCTCAGATCCGGGGCATGATGTCGGCGACGGGGCTGCTCTACATCGCGCTCGGCGCGGTGTTGGCGGGCGAGGTGCTCGCGCGCGGGCTGCTCTTCAGCACCGGACTTCCCCTGTAGACGCGCGTATGATCGGGAACGTCCCCGCTCCGCCGCGCGATCCCCGGAGGGACGCGGTGCCGGACACCTCGAACCCAGACCACCGACCGCCTGAACGCGCGCCCATCCCGCTGGTTGTGCGAGGAATCCGCGGGCGCCTGCACGACGTAACTCAAACAGTCGGCGGGGAGCGGACTCGCGCGAGCGAGCCGGCGCCTCCGGACGACGAGCTGATGGCGCGCATGGAGCGCGGCGAAATCGCCGCTCTCGAGCAGGTCTACGACCGTTACTCCGCGCTCGTGTTCTCGGTGAGCTACCGCGTCCTCAGCGACCGGCATCTCGCCGAGGACGTGGTCCAGGAGGTGTTCCTCCGCCTCTGGCGACGACCCTCCTCGTACGACCCGTTGCGGGGCCGCTTCATCAGCTGGTTGATGTCGGTGACCCGAAACCGGGCACTCGACGAGCAGCGGCGGATCACCCGCCGCCGTCGCGTGGAGTACCGGGATGAGGAGCCGACGTATCAGCTGCCGACGCACGATGTCGCGGACGACCCCCAGCTGGGGGCCGAGCTCGCGGAGCGGCGGCAGGCGGTGCGTGAGGCCATGACGCGGCTACCGCCGGCGCAGCGCCGGGTGCTCGAGCTCGCCTACTTCAGCGGGCTCACCCAGGTGGAGATCGCGGAACGCACAGGCGATCCGCTGGGAACGGTGAAGACGCGCGTCCGGCTCGGCATGCGGAAGCTGCGCGAAGCGCTGACCGAGGTGATGAGCGACGGGGCCGGCGGGGGTTACCAATGACGCCGGATGAACGCGAAGAGCTGCTCGCGGCGTACGCGCTCGGCACCCTGAGCGCGCCCGACGCCGCGGACGTCGAGTCGCTCGTCTCGACGAACGCCGCGGCCGCGGCCGACCTCGCGCGCTACCACGAGCTGGTCGACCTGATCGCGCTGAGCGTGCCCATGCGCCGCGCCGACCCGCGTCTGCGCGAACGCGTGCTCGACGCCGCACGCCGTGAGTCGCTCGCCCGGCGCGTGCGCCGGCCGCGCCTCGCGCGGCTGCTGCCGGCCGCCGCGCTCGCGGCGGTGCTCGCGCTCACGTTCGTCTGGGGCATGAGCCTGCGCGCGACCGTCTCCGATCTGCGCTCCGAGTCCGCCGCGCTCACGGCGCTGGTCGAGGCGAACGCCAAGCGCCTGGACACGCTCGACGGCAGCCAGAACGTCCAGGAGTCGCGCGCGCTGGGCGTGCAGCTCGCGACCGCGCTCCAGGACCAGCAGGTGATCGCTGCCGTGCAGACCGACCCGAACGTCCGCTCGACGGACTTCGAGCCCACCGCGTCCGGCCACGGTGCCGGCGGCCGCTATCTCTGGAGCGAAGCCGCAGACGCCGCCGTGATCGTGGCGCACGACCTGCCGCAGATCCCGTTCGGGAACGTGTACCGCGTCTGGATCGAGGACTCGCTTTCGCGGCTCACGGCGGTGATGACCTTCGTGCCGGACGGCATCGGGAACGCGCAGGTGATCCTGCGCTCGCCCGTGATCGCCGAAGCCACGCGCATCTTCATCGTGGCCACGTCGAACGACGACAGCGACACCGTCGAGGGGCCCGTCGTGCTCCAGGCGACGGTGCGGCGCGGCTAAGCCGCGTCCGCGCTAACGCGGGGGCCCCGCTGCGGGATCCGGGACGTGCGGCTCGCCCGCCGGCATCAACGGAACGCGAGGCGCGGGGTGCCGCCGCCGCGAGCGCCGCAGCAGGTGCCGTCCGACGAGGCTGAGCGAGAACGCATCCTCGGGCGACTCGCCACGGAAGCGGCGGTCGAGGTACCAGAACAGCTCGCGCAGGATCGCCGTCACCGGCACCGCGATCAGCAGTCCGATGAACCCGAAGACCGTGCCCCAGCTGGCGAGCAGGACGATCACCATTGCCGGATGAATGTCGACGGCACGCCCCTGGACTCGCGGCACCAGCAGGTTGTTCTCGAGCTGCTGGACCCCGAGGTACACCAGGGCGACCCAGATCGCGCGGCTCGGGTCTGTGGCCAGGATGATGATGAGCCCGGGTACCGCGCCGATCCACGGGCCGAGGATCGGGATCAGCTCCGTGATGCCGGCCCAGATCCCGAGCGCGACCGAAAGCTGCACGCCGAGCAGCGTGAGCGAGACGCCCACGGCGATGCCGACGACCACGCCCAGGAACAACTGCGCGCGGATATAGCGACCCAGCAGCCCGTCGGCGATGGCCATCACGTTCTCGACGTCGGGGCGCACCGCCGGCGGCACCGCCGCCTTCAAGTTGCGTGCGACGAAATGGCGGTCGCGCAAGGCCCAGAACATCCAGATCGGCACGACGATGAGCGTGAGCAGGACCGTGAGCGTCTGCGTAACGAACGCGATCGACGCCCGCATCCACGCCGCCGCGGCCTCGCTGAACGTGCTCGCGCCGTCGTTCGCGAGCGCGTTGATGCGGCGCTGCACGTCCGGTGGCACGCGATCGTGGTAGCGCTCGAGCCAGGAGTCGGTCTCCTCGCGCGCCCGGTCCACGAGCTCGGGTAGCGTGTCCACGAATTCGGTCGTCTGGTCGGCGGCGAGCGGAACGATCGCCAGCGCGGCGCCGAAGATCGCCGCCGCGGCGACGGCGTAGAGCACGAACACGACGAGGCCGCGGCGGATGACGTCGCCCTGGTGCGTGCGCGTGGGAATGACCGAAGCGAGCCGGTCCACGATCGGCGTGAGCGCGTAGGCGAGTACGCCCCCGAACGCGAAGGGCAGGAGCGCGCCGCGCGCGTGCCAGCCGAACCACGCGATCACGAGGAGGGTGGCCGCCCAGAGCACGATGCGCCAGCGGTGGGTTGTCACGCCGCCATTCTGCCCGATCGCCCGTGCGTTGACATGCGGCGTCGCCCCCGCCGACGATGACTTCGATGACCACCATGGATCTGCTCGAACGCACGATCGTCCGCAGTGGCCATCGCCTGACGGCGCCGCGGCGGCGCCTGCTCGAGGTGATGGCCGGGCTCGGCGATCACTTCACCGCCGACCAGGTGGTGGCGGCCTCACCGGCGGTCGGTCGGGCGACCGTCTTCCGCACGCTTCGCCTCATGCAGGAACTCGCCGTCGTCTGCCAGGTGGTGCTGGACGACGGCAGCGTCGCCTACCGGCTGGGCAGCGGCGCTCATCATCACCACGTGGTCTGTTCCGAATGTGGCACGGTCAGTGACTTCTCCTCGCACGACATCGAGGACCTCGTCGCGGAACTCGGCCGCCGCACGGGCTTCGAGATTGACTCGCACCGGCTCGAGCTCTACGGCCGGTGCCGGCGCTGCCGCGCCGACCTTGTGATCGACTGACCGCGCGCTCAGTGCGTCAGCGCGCGGCCGGCGTGCGTACGCGCTCCCCGTGCACGACCGGGATCACCGTCTCGATCAGTCGCCGGGTCTGCTCGATGAAGTCATTCCCGTCCGTTGCGAGCGGTCGCATCACGAACTTGGACACGCCGGCCCGCCGGTAGTCGTCGATCCGCGCGAGGATGTCGTGCTCGTCGCCGACGGCGAGGAAGCCGCGGGGATCCCCGATCTCCGGCAACCGAGCCATGCCGCTTGCCGAGCGCTCAACCACGGGCTCGTCCCACGACCCGAAGCGGAAGGGGAAGCCCGCGCCGTAGTGATCCTCGTCGATGGTCCGGCCGGCCTCGGCCGCTGCCGCCTTGATCGCGACGACGACGGGCGCGACGCGCTCCGGCGAAGCGACGCCGGACAGCCAACCGGTGCCGAGCGTCGCCGTGCGGCGGATCGCGGCGCGGGAGCTGCCTCCGATCCACAGTGGCAGCGGCTGCCGCACCGGCAGCGGCGCGATGCGTGCGCCTTCGTACTGGAAGTGCTTGCCGGCGAACGTCACCTCCTCGCCGCGCCACAGGCGCGTCATCACCTCGAGCATCTCGTCCGAGCGCGCGCCGCGCGTGCCGGGCGAGCGTCCGGTCGTGCGCCACTCCGGGATGGCATCGCCGCCGACGCCGAACGCCGGCAGCAGCCGCCCGTCGCTGAGGTAGTCGATGGTCGCGCACTGCTTCGCGAGCACCAGCGGATCGCGGAGCGGGAGGACCACGACGTTCATGCCGAACTGCAAGCGCTTCGTCGCGCCGGCGAGCGCCGCCATCAGGCTCATCGGCTCGAGCATCGGCTGCGCCGAGACCAGGCGGTCGGTCTGCCAGATCGAGTCGACGTCGCCGCCCTCACAGAGCTCGATCCAGCGCCAGAACTCGCGGGTGCTGGAGAACGGGTACTGCGCCAGGCCCAGGCCGATGCTCACGCTCATCGTCATCCCCCGTGCTTCGTCCGTCGTCGCATCTTCGGGCATTCGCGCTTGCGTCGCGAGTCGGTGCGCCGCGGCGGCGTGATTGAGCCGAAGCGCGCGCGTGCCTAGGCTGAAGACGTGTCTCCCGACGAACCGCCCCAACCGCGGAAGCAGCCCGACCCCTCGGCGGTCGATCGCAAGGCGCGCCTCCGGATCCCGGCCCGACGCCCGTCCAAGCAGGATGCCGCTTCGCGCGTCCGCAACTGGGACGAGGTGTACTTCCTCTTCGACGAGGAGACGGCCAGGGCTGAAGCGATGCGCTGCATCCAGTGTCCCGCGGCCCCGTGCCAGCGCGCGTGTCCCGTCCACAACGACATCCCCGGCGCCTTCTGGTTGCTGGAGCAGGGCGACTACTCGAAGGCTGCCGACGTGTTCCGTGAGACGAGCGAGCTGCCCGAGATGTGCGGGCGGCTCTGCCCGCAGGAACGGCTGTGCGAGGGACATTGCGTCGTCGGGAAGAACGCGCTGCCCGTCGCCATCGGCAAGCTCGAGACGTTCGTCACGGAGTGGCAGCTTGCCAGCGGCGGCGCGCCCGCGCCGGTGCGCGCGGCGAGCACGGGCAAGCGCGTCGCCGTCGTCGGCAGCGGCCCGGCCGGCATCGCGGCCGCGGAGCGGCTCGCGAAGGCCGGCCACGCGATCGTGATGTTCGAGGCGTGGCCCGAGCCGGGCGGGGTGCTCCTCTACGGCATCCCGACCTTCAAGCAGAACAAACCCGCGGTGACCCGCAAGTTCGACGAACTCGCCGCCCTCGGCGTCGAGCTGCGGTGCGGGGTCGAGGTCGGGCGGGACGTGTCGTTCGAGGAGCTGCGCTCCGGCTTCGACGCGGTCTTCTTTGGCTTCGGGGCGCCGGTGGGGGCGGCGCTCGGCATCCCCAACGAAGACGCCCCCGGCATGCACCTCGCCACGCCGTTCCTGGTGCGTGCGAACCTCGAGCCGGCCCGGCTCGGGGCTGCGTACGCCGAGCCGCTGCCGCCCGTGCGGCGCGTCGCCGTGATCGGCGGCGGCGATACCTCCATGGATTGCGTGCGCTCGGCGATCCGGCTCGGCGCGGAGCACGTCTCGCTGATCTACCGTCGCAGCGAGGCGGAGATGCAGGGTCGCGCTGAGGAGCGCCAGCACGCAGCCGAGGAAGGCGTCACGTTCCTCTACCTGACGACGCCGGCCGAGGTGCTGCTCGACGCTGCCGGCCGCGTCCGCGGCTTGCGCTGCCAGCGCATGCGCCTCGGCGAGCCGGACGACACGGGCCGCGCGCGGCCGCTGCCCGAGCCGGGCTCGGAGTTCGACATCGAAGCCGACGCGATCGTCGTGGCCATCGGCTACAACGTGGACGAGCGCTGGGGCGAGATCGCCGGCGACCTGCTCCGCGACCGCTGGGACCGCGTGGTCGTCGATCCACTGACGATGAAGACGAACATTCCCGGGGTCTTCGCCGGCGGCGACAACGTGAACGGCGCCGACCTCGTGGTCACCGCGCTCGCCGACGGCCAGCGTGCTGCGGCGGCGATCGACGCCTTCCTCGGCTCGGGCGAGTGGTAGGGAACGCCGCCCGGGCGCGGTTGCATCGACCTGCGTTTCCACGCTGCTACACTCGGTCGTCGAACCAGGAACGCCATCCCTAACGCTCGCGACCACTCCGCGGTAGCGCAGCACATCAAGCAGGTGCGGCGATGCAGAAGCTCACGACCACACCCGACGGCGACTACTGCCCGGTGCGCGCGACGCTTGCGCTGGTCGGGCAGAAGTGGGTGCCGCAGATCATCTACGAACTGATCGACGGCAAGCTGCGCTTCAACGAGCTGGCGACCACCGTCGGGGGCTGCAACTCGCGCACGCTGCGCGACCGGCTGAAGCTGCTCGAAGAGCTGGGCATCGTCTCCCGCCGCATCGTCGCGACGATGCCGCCGTGGGTCGAATACCAGCTCACCGATCTCGGCACCGAGCTCGCGCAGGCGCTCCAGCCGCTCGCGCGCTGGGGCCGCTCGCATCTCAGCGACGGCCTGCCCGCGGAGCCGAGCGATGGCGCCGTCGACGGCTGCGCCGCTGCGGCCACAGGCATCGAGCCCGTCACCGCCGAGATCCGGTGAGCGCTTCCGCGCACAAACCCTCGCTCGACGAACTGCGGCGCGGCGACGACCTCCCGGCGTTCGTGCTGCGCGTTACCGCCGCCGACGTGCACGCGTACCTCGATGCCACCGGGGAGTCGCCGGCCGCGTGGACACGCGACGTTCCGCCCCTTGCGCTCGGCGCGTTTGCACTCGCCGGGCTGATGGAACGCGTGGACCTCCCCGCGGGGATCGTGCACACCGGCCAGGAGTACGACTTCGCCCGCGCGGTCGGCTACGACGAGCCGGTGGAGGTGCGCATCCGCGTCGCCTCGCGCTCGGAGCGGCGGGGCGCGGTGATCACCGCGCTCGAGAGCGAGTGGCGCGCGGGTGGCGTGATCGTCGGCAGCGCGCGCACGACGGTGCTGGTCGCGCCGCTCGACGCCGAGACCAACGCCGGGAGCGCGACGGACGCGGGCGGCGGCGCGTGAGCGTGCCGTCGGGCGCCACCGCACCCGGCGTCGCGCCCGTGTCGCGGCTGATCGACCAGCCGCGCGTCGACCGTTACGCGGCCGCCGCGCGCGACCACAATCCGATCCATCGCGTGGGGCCAGAAGCCGGCGCCGGCCCGTTCGGCCGCCCGATCGCGCACGGCATGCTCGTGCTCGCGCTCGTCTCGGAGGCGATGGCCGCAGCGTTCGGCGAGCGCTGGGCGCGCGGCGGCACGCTCAAGGTGCGCTGGCGCGCACCGGCCGTCCCGCCGGTGACCGTGACCGCGCGCGCGACGGCGCGTGCCGTCGCGGACGGCGTGGCCAGCTATGACGTGCTGTGCGAGACCGACGCCGGGGAGCTGCTGCTCACGGGCACGGCGTCCGCGCCGCTCACCTGACGCTGCCGTGTCCGCCGACTTCGACGCACGCCTCTACGAGCACTACTGCTTCGCGTGTGGCCGTCAGAACCCGCTGGGGCTGCACATGCGCTTCGAGCGCGATGGTGACGGCGTGCTCGCGCGCTACACGCCGCGTCCGGAAGACTGCGGCTTCCCGGGAGTGTTCCACGGCGGGGTGCTCGTGACGCTGCTCGATGAGGCGATGGCGTGGGCGATGTACGCCGGCGCCAGGACGCTCGGCGTCACGGCGACAATGGAGACGCGCTACCGCCGCGCGGCCCGGCTCGACGAGCAGCTGACCGTCCGCGCGCGCGTGGTGAGGGCGCGGGGACGGAGGATCTTCGTCGAGGCCACGCTCGACGCGCCCGGCGGCGAGCGCGTCGCGGAGGCGAAGGCGCTCTTCCTCCGGCTGCCGTCCGAGCAGGACGCCGAGGTACGCAGCGCGATCGGCTGGACGGCGGACTAGCCGGGTGCCGCGCGCACGAGCGTTTCGCGCGCGCCGAAGAGGAAGAACAGCGACGCGGCGCCGACGAGGAGCGCGTTCGCGCCGAAGCCCCAGCCGAACGAAGTCGCGTCCGCGAGCGCACCGAGCAGCGGCGGGCCGATCAGGAAGCCGATGTCGCCAGACGAGCGGTACAGCCCCATCGCCAGCCCACGCAACTCGGGCGGCGCGATGTCGGCCGCGTAGGCGGCGGGCGCCGGTCCCGCGACTCCCGATCCCACCCCGAGCACGACCGCGGCGACGAGGAAGAGGGCGGTGCCGTTCGCGTTCGCGAGCATCAGCAGCGCAACGGCCACGAGCAGGCCGCTGGGCACGATCGCCGCCTTGCGGCCGAAGCGGTCTGCGATCACGGCGGCCGGCACGATCAGCAGGAGGTTCACGACCGACATCATCGTGAACACCGCACCCAGCGCACCGGCGGTCATGCCCAGCCGCGCGGACGCCATCAGCGGCAGCAGCGTCTGACGTGACGCGGTACGCGTGAGGAACACCGACATCGTCACCCACGAAACGGCAAGGAAGTCGCGCGAGCGCACCATCGTCAGCCACGCGTGTTCCGGTCTCCTCGGTGCGACCAGGCGCGCTCCTCGGCCTTGCACGGAGGCGGAAGGGCTCATCTCTCCGGCGAGCGCGCCGTGGGCCGCTGACCCGCGCGCGCCCGCCGCGGCGGCTACCGGTGGGGCCGCTACGACCAGCTCCGCCGCCCGCGCCTCGCGGCTGATCGCCCTGCGCGTCTCCGGCAGACGCAGGTATGAATAGAACATCGCGATGAAGGCCGCCGCGCCCACGATGTAGAAGGGCGCGCGCAGGCCCCAGAACTCTGCCACCACGCCGCCAATCGCGGGTCCCACCGATGTCCCCAGTAGCAGGGCGCCCTGGTTCGTGCCGATGAGACGCGCGCGGTTCGCCGGCGTCGAGATGTCGGCCAGGTAGATCTGGGCGCCGGTCATGTACATCGCCGACCCCGCGCCGGCCACGAAGCGCCACGCGAGCAGTTGCGCGATGTCGCCCGAGAACCCGGACCCGATCATCCCGACGGCCGTCACGAACGGACCGCCGACGAGCAGCAGCCGGCGGCCGTAGCGGTCGGAGAGCACGCCGAGCGGGACGTTGAGCAGCAACCGGGCAAGCGCGAACGACGAGAGTGTGAGCCCGATCGCGGCCGTGCCGACGCCGAACTGCTTCGCGAAGAGCGGGAGCACCGGGCTGATCACGCCCTGGCCCGCCATGATCAGCACCGTCGAGATGCAGATCATGAGCAGCTGTTCCTGCTCGCGCAACGGCGCGAGCGCCCGCGACACGGCGCGGAGGGGCGAGTGCGCGAGCGGCCACCGGCTCTTCATCAGCAGGGTGTCAACAGTTTCCGGTCGCGGGCCGTCGTGGGGCGCCGCCGTCTTGCGGCGGTCGGGATTGTAGTTGCAGCGAGACGCGCGATCAGGCGCGCGCGGCCATCAGCTCCTCGACGGGCCGGTAGGGCCGCCCGAGCGACTCCGCGACGCCGGGATGCGTGATCTGTCCCCGGTAGACGTTCACCCCGCGCCGTAGCGTCACGTCCTGGCGGATCGCTTCGTCCACCCCGCCGCTGTTCGCGACCTTGAGGATGTACGGCAGCGTGAGGCCCGTGAGCGCGCGCGACGCCGTGCGCGGCACGGCGCCGGGCATGTTCGGGACGGCGTAGTGCACCACGCCTTCCTCGACGTAGATCGGGTGCACGTGGTCGGTCGGGCGCGTCGTCTCGATGCAGCCGCCCTGGTCGACGGCGACGTCAACGACCACCGCGCCGGGGCCCATGGAGCGCACCATCTCGCGAGACACCACCACCGGCGCGCGGCGCCCCTCGACCAGCACGGCGCCGACCAGCAGATCGGCGCCGACGACCGTGGTCGCGATCGCCTGCGGGGACGCCAGGCGCGTCTCGACGCGCCCGGCGTAGAGCTCTTCGATCGCGCGCAGCTGGTTCTCGTCGATCGAGATCACCGTCACGCGTGCGCCGAAGCCGACGGCCGCACGGCAGGCGTTCCTGCCTACCGTGCCCGAGCCCACGATCACGACGTGCGCCGGCGGCACGCCCGGTAACCCGCCGAGCAGCATGCCTCGGCCCGGCCCGGGACGCTTCAGGAAGTGCGCGCCGATCTCGACGGACATGCGGCCGGCGACCTCGGACATGGGCGCGAGCAGCGGCAGGAAGCCGTCGTCGCGCTGGACCGTCTCGTAGCCAATGGCGATGCACTGCGCGGCGATGAGCGCGTCGGCGACCGCGGGCGCGGCGGCGAGGTGGAGGTACGTGAAGAGCACCTGGCCCTCGCGCAGCAGCGCGAACTCGGACGGTTGCGGCTCCTTGACCTCGCACATCAGGTCGGCGCGAGCGTAGACCTCCTCCGGGGTCTCGACGACCTCGGCGCCCGCGCCCCGGTACTCCGCGTCCGTGTAGTTCGACCCGTCGCCGGCGTGCGCCTCGATCAGCACCTGGTGGCCGGCTGCGACCACGTCGTGGACACCTTCCGGTGTGAGCGCGACGCGATACTCCTCGGTTTTCGTTTCCTTGACGGTGCCGACGATCACGCCGGCCGCTCCATCACGTCGCCGGGTTCCAGCACTTCGCTCGCGGGGACCTTGCGACCGTCGTCGGGCTGCGCGCGGCCGACGGCGATCGTCCCGCCGACCGCGGCGATCTCGACTTTGCCGTCAACGACGGACACCACGGTCCCCGGCTTCTCGCCGGGTGCGCCCGGTTGAAAGCTGGCGTCGAAGAGCCGCAGGCGCGTGCCGCGCACCGCGCTCGCCGCGCCGGGCTGGGGGTCGCAGCCGCGGATGAGGTTGAAGACGACCTGGCCGTGGTGGTGCCAGTCGATCAAGGCGTGCTCCGGGCCGCAGGGCGCTTCGTAGGTGGCCAGCGCATGATCCTGCTCCACACGCGGCGCCGTGCCCTCGCGCACCATGCGCGTCGCCTCGACGAGGCTCTGCACGCCCATCGGGTAGAGCCGGTCGAAGTAGATCGACCCGACCGTGTCGTCCGGACGGATTGCGACCTCGCGCGTGAGCAGGATGGGGCCCGTGTCGATGCCTGCGTCGACCCAGAAGATCGTGAGGCCGGTAGTCTGCTCCCCGGCGATGATCGGCCAGTTCATGGCGGTGCGCCCGCGGTGGAGCGGCAGCAGCGACGGGTGGTACTGGATCGCGCCGTGCGTGGCGGCGTCGAGCACGCGCTGGCGCACGATGTCCGTGACGAAGGCGAAGACGAGCAGATCGGGCTTGAGTGCGAGGTACTGCGCGAACGGCCCGTCCTGGCGCAGCGCCGGCGTTTCGATCACCGGCAACCCGGCCTCGGCGGCGGCTTCGAAGAGCGGGTCAGGGCGAGCGCCTTGCCGGGGCGTCGAGACCGCTACGACGTCTTCGCCTGCCCCGCGCAGGGCGTTGAGGACATCACGGCCGAAGGCCGCCTGCCCGAAGAGCACGATCCGCATGTCTGGTCCTCACTGGTACGTGACGCCGCCGCACGGACGTCGACGAGCGGGTGGCCGCGGCTCAGTATAGGCGCGAGCAATGTGCGCGCTACGGGCGTTCGGCTCCCCCGCGACCACAGCCCGTGCGCACGCGCTCGCATCTAGAAATGCGCTCGCGCTATCCTTCCGCGGCGCTCGCGGCACCGAGCGTGGGCAGCCGGCGCGGTCCAGGCGGCCGCGCGCGATCTGGTCGCACCACCTGCGATCGAGACAATGCAAGGGAGCATCGCATGACGAACCGGGGACGACGGACGGCGCCGCTCTCGGTGGTACGTGACGCGCTCGAGTCGCAGAACGAGCGCAACCTGGAGCACTTCCGCGAACTCTGCGCGCCCACGTTCAAGGCTCACGTCGGCGGCGCGAATGAGGACCTGAGCGCGTTCATCATGCGACTCGGGAACCTGCTCGCGGCGTTTCCGGACGCGCACGTGACGGTCGAGGACGGCTTCACGGAAGGCACCAAGGTCGTCGCGCGCTATCGCCTGACCGGCACCCACTGCGCGCGATTCGGCGGCATCCCGCGCACCGGTGCGCGGGTCAGCATCCCGGGCGCGTTCATCGCGCGCGTCCTGAACGGCCGCATCGCCGAGGCGTGGAACTACCTCGACCTCGAAGACCTGCGCGGCCAGCTCGGCGTGCAGACGATCTGACGGGCTCCGCCCCCGGCTCGTCTAAGCGAAACCGGTGGCTGCGGGAACGGCGGTCTCCGCGGCGCGCCACATGTACCAGGCGCCCACCGAGCGGTAGGGCGCCCACGGCGCTCCGATCTCGCGCGCACCCGCGGGTGTCGGCGTCGCATCGAGCCGGTAGGCGCGGCGCATGCCCAGCCGCACGCCGAGGTCGCCCACCGGCAGCACGTCCGGCCGTCCGAGCTGGAACATCAGGAACATGTGCGCCGTCCACTCCCCGACGCCCTTGACGGCGGTCAGCCGGGCGATCACCGCGGCGTCGTCCAGGCGATCGAGGTCCGCGAAGTCGAGCCTGCCGTCCACCACCCGCGTCGCGAGGTCTCGCAGATAGCCGACTTTCTGGCGCGAGACACCGGCGCCGCGAAACGCTTCATCCGTGGTCGCGAGCAGCTCCGTGGGCGTCGGCGCGCGTCCGATCTCCGAGTAGAGCGTGTGCAGCCGCCGCTCGATCGCGGCTGCCGCCGCGCCGGCGAGCTGCTGGTAGAGGATCGAGCGGAGGAGCGCGTGGTACGGCTCACCGCTCGGCCGCGGGCGGTACGGCCCGTGCTCGTCGATCAGCGCGCCCACCACCGGGTCCACCCTGCGCAGGTGCCGGTACGCCGCCGCCGCGGAGAACCTCAGTCGTCGCGGCATCGGGGTGCCTCCATGGTCGCCTCGTGTGCGATTGCGCCTGCGGTTGGGTGGCGCGCCATGCCGCGGCGCGTCAGAGCAGGTTACCCGCCGGTTGCGCTGCGGCGCGCGCGTCATGTCTCGTGCGCCGCGCTGTCGTCTGCAGCCAGGGCGCGGTACCGCGGTGTCCCCTGCTCCGCCGGCTCGTCCGACGGTAGACGCGCGGCCGCCCGCGCGGCGCGCTCCCGACGCACGCATCGTGCTCACGGCAACCGGGAGCGCTCGCCCGCCGGCCCGTCCGGTCCGAAGACGATGCGGACCCGGGAGGTCGGGCCGTCCGCGGTGCACGCAGGCTGCGCGCGCGAGTACCCTCCGCCGGCACAGGCGAGGGAGCGACGAGATGCCAGAGACCCGCGGCCCCGACGGCGCCGTCATCCACTATGAGACGTGGGGCAGTGGCCACCCGCTGCTGCTGATCGCGCCGGGCGGCGTGAACAGCGAGATCGCGTTCTGGCAGCGCAGCGCCATCAACCCGATCGCCGAGTTCCAGTCCGAGTTCCTGGTGATCGGCATGGACCAGCGGCACGCCGGCGGCTCGTGGAACGCACCGCTCCCCTTCTCCTACGACCTCACCGCCGGCGACCAGCTGGCGGTACTCGATGCGGTCGGCGTCGAGCGCGCGCACGTCTGGGGAGGCTGCATCGGCGTCATGTACGCGCTCCGCCTCGTCGCCACCGCGCCCGAGCGCGTCAGCGCCGTCGTGGGACAGGACCCGGTCGGCCTCGACGAGACGAACTCGCTCGACGTCTTCATGCGCATGTTCGAGCCCACGCTCGCACTCGCCCGGGAACGGGGCCCGCAGGCCGTCGTCGCGTCGGCGGTCGAGAACCCGATGTTCATGGCGAACAACGCCGGCGGCCCGTTCGCCCGTCGCATCGCCGCCGATCCCGCCTTCCGCGCGCGCATCGGCGCGATGACCGGCGACGAGTACGCCGCGTTGATCGATCGCTTCGCGAACAGCCTCTGGCCGAACGACCCGCCGCTCCTCACCGTCACGGAAGAGTGGGTGAGCACGTGCCCCGCCCCGCTGCTCATCCTGCCGGGCAGCGATCCGTTCCATCCGACCGGCATCGCCCACATGATCTGCCGCAACGCGCCGGACGCCCGTTGCCTCGATGTCGACTGCCGGTCGGTCGAGAAGAAGCCGGCCACCGTCGAAACGATCCGCGCCTTCCTCCACGCGCACGCGACGTAGCCTCGGCGGACAGCCCCGGAAGCGCGCTCCGCGGGCACGCGTGTCCGTCGCCCGGCCGACGGCCGTGTGAGGCACGGACGGCGTGGTGGGCGGATGATGTCCGGGCAGGCGGAGATCGGCAGGAACGTCATGCTCGGTGGACGCCGTCGTTGGACTCGTGGTCTGTCCGCGCTGCTGGCGCTCGGCGCCGTGGTCGCGGTGCTCGCGCTCGGCGCGGTCGAACAGCAGACTGGCGAAGCCGGATCGCCGGCAACGCAAGCGCCGGAAGCGCCGGACGCGTCGGACGCGTCGGACACAGAACTGGTCGCGCTCGCGGCCGCGCAGATCACGGGTGCGCTGGCGGAGCCGGCGACCCTGGTCGTGCGCCGCCGCTACGTGTTTCCGCTCAAGCCATCCACCGTCGCGGCGTACTTTTCCGGCGGTCACGCGTACCCGGCGACCGATGTCTTCGCACCGATCGGGACACGCTTTCTGGCCGTCACCAGCGGGGTCATCGAGAGCGTGAATCGCGTCGACGCATGGGATCCGGTGATCGACGATGGGGCGAATCGCGGCGGGCTCTGGGTCTCGTTGATCGGCGACGACGGCATCCGCTACTACGGCTCGCACTTCTCCCGGATCGTCACGCGCCTCGCTCCCGGCGATCGCGTGGCCGCCGGGCAGGTGCTCGCCTACGTCGGCGTCGCCGGCAACGCGCGGGGCACGCCCGCCCATGTCCACTTCGGCCTCTCGTGTCCGGGCGACCCCGACGACTGGGAAGCTCGCCGCGGCGAATTCGACCCGGTCCCGTACCTCGACGCCTGGCGGGCCGGGGTGTGGTCGAGCCCTGCGGATCGGTACCGGTGCCCGTCGCCGCGCGACCGCTGAGCGGCGCGCTTCGCGCAGGCCGCGCTCTGCCGCGGCGCGCCGGCGCGGCGTACGCGTTCGGCTGCCGCGCATGAACACGCGACCGCTCGGCAGGCTCTGGCCGGTCAGCGCGCTCACGATCGGCGGGGGCGGCATCGGCCAGGTCTGGGGCGAGACGTCCCGCGCGGAAGCGGTGGCGACCGCGCGTGCGGCCGTGGACGGCGGCATCACGCTGCTCGATCTCGCGCCGTCCTACGGCGACGGCGAAGCGGAGCGCGTGATCGGCGAGGCGTTCGGCGGGCGGCTCCCACCCGGCGTGCGCGTGACGACCAAGCACGGGCTCGGCGCGCCGCCCGGCGGCGAGGTGTACGAGCGGTTGCGCACGAGCCTCGAGGGGTCCCTCGCACGCATGCGGCTCGAACGCGTCGACCTCTTCTTCCTGCACAACACCCTCGTGCCGGATCCGCAGCCCGGCCGCGTGCTGCCGCCGCGCGCCACGGCGCGCTCGCTCTTCGTCGAGGCGGTGCGTCCCGCGTTCGAGCGGCTGGTGGCGGAGGGAACGATCGGCGCGTGGGGGCTGACCGGGATCGGCGTGCCTTCGGCGCTGATCGAGGCCATCGGCGAGACACCGCCGCCCGCGGTGATGCAGTGCATCGCCAACCTGCTCGACTCGCCCGGTGGCCTCGCGCGGTTCGACGAACCCGCGCGCCCGCGCGCGATCATCGCGGCCGCACGCGCGCGCGGCGTCGGCGTGATGGGCATCCGCGCGGTGCAGGCGGGCGCGCTCACCGACGCGCTCGACCGCCCGCTGCCGGACGACCATCCGGAGATGGCCGACTTCCACCGCGCCGCCCCCTTCCGCGCCGTCGCCGCGGAGCTGGGTATGAGCGCGGCGCATCTCGCGCACCGCTATGCGCTGTCGATGGCGGGCGTCGACACCGTCGTGCTCGGGGTCAAGAACCGCGCCGAGCTGCGCGACTGCCTGGCGGCAGAGGCCGCCGGCCCGCTCGACGCCGAGCTCATGACGCGGATCGACGGAGTGGTGTCGCGCGGCGGCTGAACACCCGCCGACACGAGCGCCGTGCCAGATCTTCCGGACGTCACCGGCACGTGAAATGGACGCCACTCGGATCGACGCTTCCGGGCGACGCCGCTCCCGCGGGTGCCGAGCACGCCTCCGCTCACCGTCTCGCCGTCCGCGCCCAATCGCGCCCACTTTCACGCCCACGGCGACGTCCGGAAGGACACAGGGACTCACCACGAGCGGATCGGGCTCAGCGCGAGCGGTCAGTCGGGCTCGCGGCGAGCATGAGTCAGTCCCCACTTCGCGCCCACGGGCGACGTCCGACCGGACGCATGGACTCCGGACGAGCGGATGTGCGCGCCCGTGCGCCCAGGGTCGCCCGGCGGTCCACAGGCGGTCGCGCGCGCCCGGCCAGGAACCCGGG
Source organism: Dehalococcoidia bacterium (assembly GCA_040902395.1). Taxonomy (GTDB): domain Bacteria; phylum Chloroflexota; class Dehalococcoidia; order UBA2979; family UBA2979; genus VGNK01. The sequence continues at coordinate 9,757 of JBBDXH010000089.1, read as the reverse complement.
GTCAGAGCCGGCGCGCTCTCACGCGCCGTTCAGCCCCCGTCGCCCGCGTTGACGACCGGCGAGAGCAACAACGGCATGCCGCTTCCGAGCGCCGCGAGCCCGTCGAGCGCGTACACGATCGCCGACGCGCTCGACGGCACCGGCGGAAGCCACTCCTTGCCGGCGCCGATCACGCGCGGCGGCGCGTCGCGGCCGATGCCGGCGAGGCGGCGCGCGTAGGCGAGCGCCGCGGGCAGTCCGCCCAGTTCGTCGACCAGCCCGCGGTCGAGCGCCTGGCGGCCCGTCCATACGCGCCCGCCCCCCACCGCATCGACCCCGTCCGTCGACATGCGGCGATCGGTGGCGACGCGGGCGAGGAAGAGCTCGTAGGTGCGGCGGATGTGCGCCCAGACCAGCGCTCGCTCCTCCGCCGTGTACCGGCGCTCGGGTGAGCCGAGCAGCGCGTGCCGGCCGCGGTGCAGCGTGTCGCGACCGAGCGCGAGCCGGTCGAGCAGCCCGCTCGTGACGATCTTCGCCGAGACCACGCCGATCGAGCCGGTGAGCGTGCCGGGCTGCGCAAAGATCCGGCGGGCGGGCGTGGAGACGTAATACCCGCCCGACGCGGCGACGGCGCCCATCGCGACGACCACCGGCTTCGCCTCGTTCAGCCGCGCGAGCGCGCCGTGGATCGCCTCCGACGCGAACGGCGAACCACCCGGCGAGTCGACGTAGACGACCACTGCGCCGATCCGCGGGTCTCGCTGCGCCCGGCGGATCGCCTGCACGACCGTCAGGTCGCCCGATCGGGCGTCGCCGACGATCGGGAGCGGCAACGGCACCGGCGTGCGCCGGCTCTCGCCGTCGAAGATCAGCCCCTCGATCGCGATCAGCGCGACCTGCCGGCGAGCCGGGAGCCTCGGCCGGCGCGCGCGGAGCGTCGCGCGGGTCGCGGCGAACGCGTCGAGCCGGACGCGGCCCCCGTCGCGCGTCGCCAGGTGCGACGGCAGCTCCTCCGGCGAGACGACGGCATCGACCAGCCCGAGCGCGAGCGCACGCTCGTCGGTGCAAGGCGTCTGGTCGATCAGCTCGTACGCGTCGGCCTCGCGGATGCGGCGGCCGTCGGCGATCGCGTGCGCGAAATCGGTGGTCGCCGCATCGAGCAGCCAGTTCCCCATCTCGCGCGCCTCGGTCGAGAGCTCCCGCGCGGTGAGCGCGTCCATCGCCGACTTGAACGGGCTGATCGCGAGCACGTCGACCTGCACGCCGATGCGCGCGAGCGCGTCGGTGAGGAAGACGTAACTGCGCTGCGACGCCAGCACGTCCACGTAGCCGCCGGGCGCGATCAGCACCTCGTCGGCGACGGTCGCGACGTGGTACGTGCCGCGCGTGTAGTGGGACGAGGACGCGACGACGCGCTTGCCGGCGCGTCGCAGCTCGAGCAGCGCGTCCCGCAGCGAGTCGATCTGTGCTGCGCTCAGGTGGAACGTCGGGCGGAGGTGAACCACGACGCCGCGCACGCGCGGGTCATGAGCGACCGCGCGGAACTGCTCGCGCAGGTCGAGCAGGTTCGGCGCCGGGGGTCGGAGCAGCCGCATGAGCACGTTCGGCACGGGCCGCGGGTAGTCGCTGTACTCACCGTCGAGCGTGAAGACGACGTACTCGGCCGGGCGTCGGCCCGGGATCGCGCGTCCGATCAGCCAGCGCAGCCACGCGGCGACGAAGACGGCGGCGCGGAGCACGCTCAGCCCGCCTCCGCCGGCGGCGCGATCGGCGCGGACGCAGGCGCCGAGTTCGGCTCAGGCGCGAGCGCTCCCGCGAGCCAGCGGTCGGTCTCGCGCTGCGAGCACAGGCGCACGAAGCGCACGTGCGCCCAGCGCGGATCCGTGACGAGCTCGGGCCAGCGCGCGCGATGCTTCGCGTGGCTCTTCATCGCCCACACCAGCAGCGAGTCGTCCCAGGACGAGAGGTGCTTCCAGAACGACTCTGTGTTCGTGCCCCACAGCAGCTCGCGCGAGCGCCAGCGGCGCCACGAGCGCGCGAGCACGCGCCAGAGCACGAATGGCAGCGAGTAGTCGAGGTAGATCACGGTCTCCACGCGCGGCCAGGTGAGGTCCTGCGTCTTCGAGAGGTAGTTCCCGGCGACCACCCACTCTGCTCCGCTCGTCGCATCCGCCACGCGGGCGCGAAGCACCGCGTCGGGCGCCTCCACCCAGTTCGGCTCCCAGTTCAGGGCGTCGAGCTCCACGAACGGCACTTCGAGCGAGCGCGCGAGCGTTGCTGCCAGCGTGCTCTTCCCGCTGCTCGTGTTGCCGATCACGATCACGCGGCGGCCGATCGCGGACATCTCGCGTGCTCCCGTGGTGGACGAAAGAGGACCGCCCGCGGGCGGTCCTCCAGTCTCGCGCGTCGGGGGCCGGTTACGCCAGTGACCGGATCGCTAACCCGTGGCCGACGGATCGACCGTGAGCGTGCCGGCCGTCATCTCGCCTAACAGTGTGATCTCTGCCGCGGACCAGCGGGTGCCTTCGGCTTCCTCGAGATCGTCGCGCTGCTCGATGTCCAGTCCTTCGACGGTGAGCGAGCCACCGCCGCACTGCGGCGGATGCGACTCTGCAAGTGCCTCGCACAGCTGGACCACGTTGCCGCGAGCCACCAGGAATCCGCGCACGAGCAGCGGACCGTCCGCCGTCGTCGTCAGCGCCTCCGCGATCGAGAGACCGGGGCCCATGGCAGCGCCTCCGCCGGGCGTGACCGCGCCGCCACCCGGCACGGTGCCGGTCGCGCTCACGGCGGGTTCGTCCGCGTCGCCGCAGCCCGCGATCAGCACCATCGCAACGACCATCGCACCCCGTAACCAACGCATGTGTCCGCTCCGTCCTCGCTCGGTCTTCGTGTCGCCGGTGAGACGACGCGGCGCGCGGCGCGGTTCCCGCGCTCCCGTCGATCGCCCGAACGCGACCGCCACGAAGAAGACCGCCCGAGGGCGGCCTTCTCGCGTACGCGCGGCGGCGGGGCCGCTGCTACATGTACTGGCCGCCGTTGAGGCTCATCTGCGCACCGGTATAGAACCCCCCCTCCGTGCAGAGGAAGCGGACCGTCGCCGCGACGTCTTCGGCGGTCCCGAAGCGGCCGAGCGGAATCTGCGAGATCAGGTTGGCCTTCACCTCGTCGGAGAGCGCCATCACCATGTCGGTCTCCACGAAGCCGGGGCACACGGCATTGACCGTGATACCGAAGCGCGCGAGTTCCTTCGCGGCGGACTTCGTGAACGCGATCATGCCGGCCTTTGCCGCCGCATAGTTCGCCTGACCGAGGTTCCCCATCTGCCCGATGATCGACGACATGTTGATGATCCGGCCGTAGCCGCGATCGCGCATGCCGGTCACCACGGCGTTCGTGCAGTAGAACATCGACGAGAGGTCGGTCTCGATCACCGAGTCCCATTCGTCCACCGACATGCGCTGCACCGTGCGGTCACGGTTGATGCCGGCGTTGTTGACGAGGATGTCGACCTTGCCGAACGTCTTCTCGGCGGTTTCGATCAGCGTTTTCGCCTGATCGGCTTTCGACACGTCCGCCTGCACGACGAGCGCCTTCACGCCGTGCGCCTCGATCTCCTTCGCCGCGGACTCCGCGGCGTCTTTGTTCGACGTGTAATTCACGACGACGTTCGCGCCGTGCTTCGCGAGCTCGATCGCGCATGCGCGGCCGATGCCCCGGCTCGCGCCGGTGACGACCGCCACCTGGCCGTCGAGTGCCCCTGCCATCGTCTCGTTCCCCCCTCGGTCATACGGCGCCGGCCGGCCCGGCCTCGGTTGCTCGGTGTTACTACCGGATAGCCGCGTGCGCGGCAATCGATGGGGCGCGGACGTGGCAGAACCGACGCCTCAGATGGCGGTCGGCGGGACGTACTCGCCCCACTCCTCGCGGAGCACGCCGCACATCTCGCCGAGCGTGGCGTACGTGCGCACGGCCGCCATGATCGGCTCCATGAGGTTCGTGTCGTCGCGCGCCGCGGCGCGCCGCCGCGCGAGCGCGGCGTCGACCGGGGCCAGGTCACGCCCCCCGCGAAGCTTCGCCAGGCGCTCGAGCTGCGCCTGCGCGACCTCGAGGTTCGGCCGGAAGATCGGGGTGACCTGCTCGTTCTCGTCGACGTACTGGTTCACGCCCACGATCACGCGCTCGCCCGATTCGACCTCGCGCTGGTGCCGCACGGAGGCTTCCTGGATCTCGGACTGCATGTAGCCGGACTCGATCGAGGCGACGGCGCCGCCGATGTCCTCCACGCGGTCCATGATCTTCTGCGCCTCGGCCTCGAGCTGGTTCGTCATCGCCTCCACGTAGTACGAGCCGGCGATCGGGTCGACGGTGTCGGCGACGCCGGACTCGTGGGCGATGATCTGCTGCGTGCGCAGCGCGATCTGCTGCGCCTCTTCTGTGGGCAACGCAAGCGCCTCGTCGTAGCAGGAGAGCGCGAGCGACTGCACGCCGCCGACCACGGCGGCGAGCGCCTGGAGCGCGGCACGTGCGATGTTGTTCAGCGGCTGCTGCGCGGTGAGCGTGGAGCCGCCGGTCTGCGTGTGCGTGCGCAGCATCCAGGACGACGGCTGCCGGGCGCCGAAGCGGTCGCGCATGAGGCGCGCCCACATCCGCCGCAGCGTGCGGTACTTGGCGATCTCTTCGAAGAAGTGATTGTGGGTGTTGAAGATCCACGAGATGCGCGGGGCCACGTCATCGACGTCGGCGCCCTGCCGGCGGCACTCCTCCACGTACGCGATCGCGTTCGCGAAGGCGAAGGCGATCTCCTGCGCGGCCGTCGAGCCGGCCTCCCGGATGTGGTAGCCGGAGACCGAGATCGAATTGAACTTCGGCGTCTCGCGCGCGCAGTACGTGATCAGGTTCGCCGCGAGGCGCACAGACTGCGCCGGCGGGAAGATGTACGTCCCGCGCGCGACGTACTCCTTGAGCACGTCGTTCTGGGCGGTGCCCATGATCACGCCGGCATCGTGCCCCTGCTTCTGCGCGGTCACGATGTACATCGCGACGAGCATCGCCGCGGGCGCGTTGATCGTCATGGACGTCGAGATCTCGTCGAGCGGGATGCCCGCGAACAGCGTCTCCATGTCGGCGAGCGAGTCGATGGCGACGCCCACCTGGCCGACCTCGCCCGCGGACATGGGGTGGTCCGAGTCGTAGCCGGTCTGCGTGGGCAGGTCGAACGCGGTCGAGAGGCCGGTCTGGCCGTTGCGGATCAGGTGCTGAAAGCGCTCGTTCGTCTCCTGCGCGGTGCCGAAGCCGGCGTACTGGCGCATCGTCCACAGCCGCCCTCGGTACATCGTGGGCTGCACGCCCCGCGTGAAGGGGTACTCGCCGGGGAAGCCGATGTCCCCGACGTAGTCGACGCCGGAGATGTCGAGCGGTGTGTACACGCGCTCGGTGGCGGTCGATGAGGCGTCGAAGCGTGGGCGCCGCTCGGGGAAGCGTGCCAGCACCTTCTGGAGCGTGCGCTCCTCCCACGCCGCGCGGGCGGCCGCGATCGCGCCGAGCGCGCCGTCGCCGCCTGCGGCCGCCTGGCCGCTCGAGCCGGCCGCGGCCGTGTGCGCGGCGGCGTCCTGTGCGTTCGTCATCGACTCTCTCTTCCGGACGCGACCGCCCGCGCGTGCTCGGCGTCGGGCCTGCTCGCCGACCCGCCCGCGCGCGACGGCTCGGATGCCGGGCGCGCCGTCGTGAGCGGATGGGGCGGAACGGAGGTCGCAGCCGGTACTCCGGCCGGCTAGCGCGGCGCCTCGACCATCACGAGCGCGTCACCGCGGATCACCTCCGTGCCGTCCTGGTTTGTGACGATTGTATCGAGCGACACCCGGCTGCGCTCCGCGTCGACCTTGGAGACGGTCGTCGTCGCCGTGATGGTGTCGCCCGGCACCACCGGCGCGCGGAACTGCATGTTCTGCGCCATGTAGATGACGACCGAGTTTGGCGCGAGCTTCGTGCCGATGGCAGCCGAGATCAGGCCGGCGCCGAGCATGCCGTGCGCGATCGGCTGCTTGAAGCGCGTACGGGCCGCGTACTCGGCGTTGGAGTGCAGTGGGTTGTGGTCGAGCGTGACCTCGGCAAAGCGGTTGACGTCGTCCTGTGTGACCGTCTTCGCGATGCTCGCGCTGGAGCCGACTTTCAGTCCCTGGACCTCTTCGTCGCTCATTGCACTCCGCCTTCCGTCGTGACCGCTGGGCGTCGCCTGTCGGACGCCGGCGCATCGTATGAGGTGCCCCCGGGTTCCGGGCAAGCGGCGGCAGACAGCCGCCGACACGAATCGGCGGACGCGACTCCGACCATCGACTGCGGTCTCCGTTTCGGGCTAGCCTCGGGACGCTGTCGACCGGTCGTCGGCCATCGACGGACGGCAGTATGTCGACGTGCATCGCGCGGACGGACGCCCCGTTGCCACCGGCGGCTGATCGACCGCTGCCGGTGGGCACCGCGACTTAAGTGCACTTCCTCGCTATAAAATGCATAAATCATTGACATTGCGGGAAGGCGCGCCTAGCCTCGAAGCAAGGGCTCAATGCGCCTCAATGCGGGCGGACGGCCGCTCGAGACGGGGTAACTCGATGGAACGCACTCGCGACGAAGTCATGCACCTCCTGCAGAACCGGGGCGAATGCACCGTGGCGGAGCTGGCGGAGCGCATCGGGGTATCCGAGGGGTCGATCCGACGGCATATGGACCTGCTCGTGGCGGAGGGGCTCGTGGATGCGCGGCTCGTGCGCCTGCCGCGCGGCCGCCCCGCGGCGCGCTACTCGCTGAGCGAGGCGGGCGAGGAGCAGAGTTCCGCGGCGCACTACTCGCGGCTGCTCGATCGCATCTACCCCGCGCTCGCGAGCCTCGGCGAGGCCGATGTCGCCGGGCTGGACGGGAGCGGCGTGCTCGACCGGCTCTTCGTGGAGCTCGGGGAGGCGCGGGCCCGCGATCACGCGTTCCAGGTCCGCGCCGAGCGACTCGACGAGCGCGTCGCCCAGGTCACCGCCGCCATGCGCGAAGAGGGCATCCTGAGCGACGTCACGGACGAAGGCGACGCCTTCCGGCTGCACAACGTCGGCTGCCCGTATCGCTCGTGCGCGGAGGACCACAGCGCGCCGTGCGACGCCGACCGTCGCACGATCGAGCTGCTGATCGGGCTGCCGGTCGTACAGCTGTCCACGGTGGCGTCCGGCAGCGACAGCTGCGAATACCTGGTGGTCAAGGCGTAACAGCGGCGGAACACACGGACGTGGCTGCATGCGCGCCGCGGGTCTGTTGAAACACGGAATACAGGGAGACGGACAGCCAGCGATGAGTGAGCCGATCCTCGAACTTCGGAACCTCAAGGTCAGCATTACTGACCAGCGGGACACGCAGATCATCAAGGGCATCGACCTCAAGATCGGCCGCGGCGAGGTGCACGCCTTGATGGGGCCGAACGGCTCCGGCAAGAGCACCCTCGCAACGACGATCGCCGGCAGTCCCGTGTACACGGTCGACAGCGGGCAGATCATCTTCAAGGGCGAGGACATCACGGCCCTCAAGGCGGACGCGCGCGCGCGCCTCGGACTGTTCCTCTCGTTCCAGTACCCGACGGCCATTCCCGGCGTGACCATGGTGAACCTGCTGCGCGAGGCGATGAAGGCGCGCACCGGCACCGACCAGCCGCCGCGCGAGTTCCTCGCGCAGCTGCGGTCGACCCTCCAGGCGCTGAAGATGGACGAGTCGTTCGCGCGCCGGTACGTGAACGACGGCTTCTCGGGCGGCGAGAAGAAGCGCGCCGAGATTCTCCAGCTCGGCATGCTCAAGCCAGACCTGGCCATCCTCGACGAGACGGACTCCGGGCTCGACGTGGACGCGCTGCGTACCGTCGCAGAGGGTGTGAACGCGCTGCGCACGCCTGAGATCGGGATCCTGATCATCACGCACTACCAGCGCATCCTGAACTACATCACGCCCGACTTCGTGCACATCCTCGTGGGCGGCAACATCGTCCGCTCAGGTGGCCCGGAGCTGGCGCTGCAGATCGAAGCGAACGGGTACGACCCGATCCTCCGGGAGCTGGGCATGGTCGAGGAAGCGGTGACGTCATGACGACAACCGAGCAGAACAAGCAGATCGTCGGCGAATACAAGTGGGGCTTCCACGACACTGAGGCGCCGCTGTTCATCGCCGACAAGGGCCTGAACGAAGGCGTCATCCGCGGCATGTCCGCGATGAAGGGCGAGCCGGCGTGGATGCTCGACTTCCGGCTCGACGCCTACCAGCGCTTCCTCGAGCTGCCCAACCCGTCGTGGGCCGGCAGCCCGGAGCTGCTCGCGGCGCTCGACTTCGACAACATCCACTACTACGTGCGCGCGACCGATCGTGACTCCACCAACTGGGACGACGTGCCCGAGTACATCAAGAACACGTTCGACAAGCTCGGCATCCCGGAGGCGGAGAAGCAGTTCCTCGCCGGCGCCGGTGCGCAGTACGACTCCGAGGTCGTCTACCACAACATCCGCGAAGATCTCTCGAAGCTGGGCGTGCTCTTCCTCGGGATGGACCAGGCGCTCGCCGAGCATCCCGAGATGGTCGAGGAGTATTTCGGCACGATCATCCCGCCCGGCGACAACAAGTACGCCGCGCTCAACTCGGCCGTGTGGTCGGGCGGCTCGTTCATCTACGTGCCGAAGGGCGTGAAGGTCGACATCCCGCTCCAGGCCTACTTCCGCATCAACACGGAGAACATGGGCCAGTTCGAGCGGACGCTGATCATCGCCGACGAGGGCAGCCAGGTGCACTACGTCGAGGGCTGCACCGCCCCGATCTACAGCAGCGCGTCGTTGCACTCGGCGGTGGTCGAGATCATCGTCAAGAAGGGCGCACGCGTCCGCTACACGACGATTCAGAACTGGTCGAACAACGTCTACAACCTCGTCACGAAGCGTGCCTACGCGTACGAAGACGCGATCATGGAGTGGGTCGACGGCAACCTCGGCTCCATGCTCACGATGAAGTACCCGTCGGTGTTCCTCATGGGCGAGCGGGCACACGGCGAGATCCTCTCGCTCGCGTTCGCCGGCAACGGCCAGCACCAGGACGCCGGCGGCAAGGTCGTGCACGTCGCGCCGAACACCTCGTCCGCGATCGTCTCGAAGTCGGTCTCGCGCGGCAGCGGTCGCACGTCATACCGCGGGCTGCTCAAGGTCTACGAAGGCGCGAAGAACTCGACGTCGACCGTGCGCTGCGACGCGCTGCTGCTCGACGAGCTCTCGCGCTCGGACACCTACCCCACCATGGAAGTCGACGAGGAGCAGGTGAACATCGGGCACGAGGCCTCGGTCTCGAAGCTCGGCGAGGACCAGCTCTTCTACCTGATGTCTCGCGGCATCGTCGAAGAGAACGCAGCGAAGATGGTCGTGAACGGCTTCGTGGAGCCGATCGTGAAGGAGCTCCCCATGGAGTACGCGATCGAGCTCAACCGGCTGATCGAACTGCAGATGGAAGGGTCGGTGGGCTAGGCAGCGTCGGAGGCGCCGGCGCTTGCGCGGCGGCGCCGAGCGCGTGCCGCGCGCGATCCGACTCAGGTCAGTCCCCATGTCCCCTGCGGGCGCGACGGGAAGATGAGCATGAGCGACGCTCGAACCAGCGAACAGGACACGGCGCTTCGCGCCGGTTACGGCGAGGTTGCCGTGATCGCGGCGGCCGGTGTGCGCGGCGAGCCCGAGTGGCTGCGCGAACAGCGCGGCGAGGCGGCGCGCGCCTTCGCGGCGCT
>JBBDXH010000088.1:0-5167 GCA_040902395.1 Dehalococcoidia bacterium | reverse complement strand
GAGGCTATCGCCGCCCGCCCTCGGCGTGGTGGAGGCGGGCGCGGCGTTGCGCCGATGACTACTGTTTGGGAATGGCCCTGGTGTCCTTCGACAGGCTCAGGATGAACGGGGAGGGAGATCACGCATCGCTTCCGTTCGTCCTGAGCCTGTCGAAGGACCAGCGGAGACACCGCCCGCCGTCCGTGTGCCCTCGGCTGGCAGCGAGTGCGTGGCCCGCCATGCGAACATGCGCCTCGCATCCCGAGGAGGCTCCGCTATGACCGAGTACGAGAACGTGCGCTACGAGCGGGTCGGGCGAGTGGCGCGGGTCACGCTCGACCGGCCGCGTTACCGCAACGCGCAGAGCCGGCGGCTGCTCGAGGAGCTGGACGACGCGCTCGCGCGCGCTGCGGACGACCGCGAGGTCGGCGTGATCACGGTGTGGGGCGCCGGCGATCACTTCTCGGCCGGGCACGACCTCGGGACGCCGGAGCAGCGCGCCGATCTCGACGCCCGGCCGCCCGAAGCCGGGCTGCGCGGGCGCTACGCGCAGTCGTGGGACAACAACGTCGACAAGTCGCTGCGCTGGCGGAACCTGCCCAAGCCGACGATCGCGGCGGTGCAGGGCTACTGCATCTTCGGCGGCTGGATCATCGCCTCCGCCATGGATCTGATCTTCGCGGCCGACGACGCGATGTTCCTCGGCACGAACTTCCAGTACTTCTCGATCCCGTGGGACCTGCACCCGCGCCAGGCGAAGGAGCTGCTCTTCGAGAGCCGCTTCGTCGACGCCGCGGAGGCGAAGGAGCTCGGGCTCGTGAACCGCGTGGTCCCGCGCGCGCGGCTCGAAGACGAGGTCATGGAGTACGCGGCGCGTGTCGCCGAGAACGACCCGTTCCAGCTGCGCATGATCAAGCTCGCGATCAACCAGGCGCAGGATGCGCAGGGCTTCACGGCGCACATCAACGGCGCCTTCGCACTCCATCTGCTCAGCGCGAGCGGCGAGAGCGACCCCGGCTACGCGCTGAAGAAGCCGATGGACTCCGGTCAGCGCCGCCGCCCGATGGTCGAGCGCGCGATGGAGAACTTCGAGCGCGAGCGCGCCCGCCGCGCAGGCGCGAACGACGGCGCGCCGAACGAGGCGTAACCGGCGCGCCGCGCGCGGCTCGCGGCAAGCCCCGGCTGACAAGCCGGGGTGCACGGTGATGCGCCCGGGCCGCACGCTGGTTCGCGGCAAGGCTCGGCTGGCACGCCGGCGTGCACGGTGATGCGCCCCCGGCCGCGCGCCCGTTCGCGGCAAGCCTCGGCCGAGAGGCCGGGGTGCGGGGAGCAAGGCTAGGCCCGGCTCGGGGCTGGCGGGTCGCCCCGTCGTGAGCGCTGGCGCAGCGGTCCACGGCATGCACTCCGACGAGCGCGTCGCTCCGCGCACCCCGGCTTGTCAGCCGAGGCTTGCCGTAGCTGTGCGGTTCTAGATCTAGAATGGTTGCGTAATGCAACCACGGAGGCCGCGGATGACCAGCGTCACGATTAAGAACATCCCCGAGGAGCTGCTGGAGCGGCTGCGGGAGCGGGCGAAGGAGAACCGGCGGTCGCTCCAGGCGGAGCTGCTGACGATCCTCGATCACGCTGAGCAAGAGCGCCGCAAAACACTGACGCTCGACGAGGCGATAAAGCGGATCCGAGCGCTGAACCTACCGCACGTCGACGAGGCCGCCGAGATCGTGCGGGCCGATCGCGATGCCCACTAGGGTCGTCGACGGCTCAGCGGTCGTCGCGTTCGCGTTCGACGAGGCGGGAGCAGAGGATGTCGCCAGCGCGCTTCGGGGCCATCAGTTCCACGCCCCGGCGCTCCTGACCTACGAACTTGCGAACGCGGCGCTCGCCAAGGTGCGTCGCCATCCCCAGTTGAGTGAATCCTTCACCGATGCGCTGCGATTGGCGTTGTCACTCCCGTTCACGCTTCATCCGCTCGAGACGCAACCGCTCTTCGCGCTGGCGCGGGAAACGAGCCTCACCGCGTACGACGCGGCGTACCTCCTGCTTGCGGTGCGGCTCGATGCGCCCATCGTCACGCTTGACCGCGCTCTCGCCGCCGCCGCGAACCAGCTGGGTCTGCTCGCCCGATAGCCACGCCTGGGGAGCTCCGCGAGTCCCGCCGCTATCATCCCGCGCACGAGCGCACGGAGAGCGAGACGCGGCATGACGAGCGGCAACACCGAGTACGACGTGGTGGTGGTGGGCGCGGGGAACGCGGCGCTGTGCGCGGCGCTCGCGGCGCGGGAGGGCGGGGCGCGCGTGCTCGTGCTGGAGAAGGCGACGCGCGAGGAGCGCGGCGGCAACACCTTCTTCACCGGCGGCGGCTTCCGCTTCCCGTACCGCGGCATCGACGACATCCGCGCGCTGATCCCCGATCTCTCCGAAGACGAGGTCGCCGGCATCGAGGTCGGCGCGTACACCGAGGCGGACATGCGCGCCGATCTCATGCGCGTGACCGAGGGTCTCGCGGACCCCGGGCTCGTCGACCAGCTCGTCGGCAACGGCTACGCGACCGTGCAGTGGATGCGCGAGCGGCTCGGCATGCGCTGGGTGCTGATGTACGGGCGGCAGGCGTATCGGGTCGAGGGCAAGCTCCGCTTCTGGGGCGGCATGATCACCGAGGCGGTTGGTGGCGGCGAGGGGCTGTCTGAGGCGCTCTTCCACGCCGCGGGCGAGCAGGGCGTCGAGGTGCGCTACGGGACGAAGGCGGTCTCGCTCGTCACAAACCAGCGTGCGGCCGTGACGGGCATCCGCGTGCGCGACGACGACGGCTTCGCCGAGATCGCGACAGCGGCGGTGGTGATCGCCGCCGGCGGCTTCGAGGCAAACGTGGAGATGCGGACCCGCTACCTCGGCCCCGGGTGGGAGATGGCGAAGGTCCGCGGAACACGACATAACACCGGGGACGGCATCCGCATGGCGCTCGACATCGGGGCGCAGCCGTACGGGCACTGGTCGAGCGCGCACGCCGTGGCGTGGGATCTCAACGCGCCGCCGACCGGCAACCGCCGCATCGGCGATCTCTACCAGAAGCACTCGTACCCACTCGGACTGATCGTGAACATCAACGGCGATCGCTTCGTCGACGAGGGCGCGGATCTGCGCAACTACACGTATGCGAAGTACGGGCGCGAGATCCTCAAGCAGCCGCACAGTGCCGCGTTCCAGCTCTTCGACCAGCAGACGGTGGCGATGCTCCGCGACGAGTACCGCATCCGCGAGGTGTCCAAGGGCGAAGCCGACACGATCGGCGGACTGGCCGATTCGCTCGGCATCGACCGCGCCGGCCTCGAGCGCACGGTCGCGGCGTACAACGCGGCCTGCCGTCCCGGCACCTTCAACCCGGCCGAGCGCGACGGGCTCGCGACCGTGGGCGTGGAGCCGCCGAAGTCGAACTGGGCGCTGCCGTTGAACCAGCCGCCATACGTCGGCTTCGCGGTGACGTGCGGGATCACGTTCACGTTCGGCGGGCTGCGGATCGTGCCGCGGACCGGCCAGGTGCTCGACACCGAGGATCGCCCGATCGCCGGCCTCTACGCGGCCGGCGAGCTCGTGGGCGGGCTGTTCTTCCACAACTACGCGGGCGGCTCCGGACTGATGTCCGGAGCCGTGTTCGGCCGCACGGCCGGCGCGGCGGCTGCCCAGGCGGCGCTCGACGGGTAGCCAGCGCGCCGGCGGACGGGGGACGAGCAGCCGCCCGGCACGCGCGGCGCCCGCTGAAGAACCCGGGGCCCGCGCCCCGGGTTCTCCTGTGTCGGTTCGCACGTCCGCACACCGCCATCACGCGCGTTGCTATCGTGCGCGGGCCGCGGGCAAGCGGCGTCGTTCGACGTGGAGGAGGCACGCATGCCGAAGGCAGTCGACGGTCCGTACGACATCGAGGCGGTACGCAAGGCGTGGATCGGCAGGAAGACCGAGGTGCGGCGCGGCCGCTACCCGGTCGAGCACGACCCGATCCGCCGCTACTGCCACATGGTCGAGGACACGAACCCGCTCTTCCTCGACCCGGACTTCGCGGCGACGACCGAGCACGGCGGCGTGATCGCGCCGCCGGCGATGGTCGGCTACTTCGCCGGCAACGGCGTGTGGCCGCGCGTGCAGGAGCAGAACCTGATGGGCGACGTGCCCACGCGCGGCGCGCGGCTGATCAACATGAACACGGACTGGGAGTACCTCAGGCCCGTGCACGTCGGCGACCGTCTTTCTTCACAGAGCGAGCTCGTCGACATCTTCGAGAAGCCGATCCGGCTCGACCCGAAAGCCGTCTGGATCGTGACCGAGAACCGCATCACTGATCAACACGGCGAGCTCGTCGCGGTTGGCCGCAACACCCTGCTCACGCATCGCACGCCGGAGGCCGTCGCGGCCGACACGGAAGGAGCCCGCGCGTGACCATCACCGCGACCGCGCAGCGCTACTGGGAAGACGTCCTCGCCGACGAGGAGCTCCCGGGGTACACGCTCGATCTCACGTGGACGAAGATGGCCGAGCAGGTCAGCGGCTCGCAGGACTTCTACCCGGTCCACCACGACCCGGAGTTCGCCCGCGAGGCGGGGCACGCCGACATCTTCTACAACACCGGCTTCACCCAGGCAGCGCTCTCGCGGCTGCTCACGGACTGGGTCGGCACCGCCGGCTGGGTGCGGAAGCTCAGCTTCCAGATGCGGAAGATGAACATGCCGAACGACCACCTGCGCATCAAGGGCGTCGTCACCGGCAAGTCCGAGGGCGACGGCCCGATGGGCGAGGTCGCGATCGACCTCTGGATCGAAAACGACCGCGTCGGCATCACGACGCCGGCCGAAGCGACGGTGCTCTTGCCGAGGCGCACGTCCAGCGGCGGCTGACGCCGCCTCCCCGGCAAGCCCCGGCTGAAAAGCCGGGGTGCACGGCTGTGCACATGCGCGCCCGAGGCGGTGCGTGGCGGATGGACGTCGCTCGACGTCCGACTCGCCCGGGGCGCGCACCCGCGGCCACCGCACGCCGCCTCCCCGGCAAGCCCCGGCTGATAAGCCGGGGTGCACGGCTGTGCACATGCGCGCCCGAGGCGTCGCGGTCGCGGATGGACGTCGCTCGACGATCCGACACGCCCCTGGCGGCGCGCACCCGCGGCCACCGCACGCCGCCTCCCCGGCAAGCCCCGGCTGATAAG
>JBBDXH010000087.1:8833-33418 GCA_040902395.1 Dehalococcoidia bacterium | reverse complement strand
GTGCGGCTTCGTCCGCTGGAACTTCCCCTTCGCCATCGCTCGTCTCCTCCAGCCGCCGCCGCTACGCCCGCGCCGCCGCGGTGCCCGAGCTGCGCTTCGAAATCTCCTCCGCCACGCTGGGCGGAACCTGCTCGTAGTGATCGAACTGCATCGAGTATGTCGCCCGGCCCTGGGTCGCCGAGCGCAGATCCGTCGCGTAGCCGAACGTCTCGGCCAGCGGCACCATCCCGCTGATCACCTGCGTGTTACCGCGGGACTCCGAGCCCAGGATCGTCCCACGCCGGCTGTTGATGTCCCCGAGCACTTCGCCGAAGTAATCCTCCGGCGTCACGACTTCGAGCTTCATGATCGGCTCGAGCAGCACGGAGCCCGCCTTGTTGAGCGCCTCGCGCATGCCCATGGAGCCTGCCGTCTCGAACGCCATCTCGGACGAGTCCACCTCGTGGTACGAGCCGTGCACCACGGCAACGGCGACGTCCACGACCGGGTAGCCGGCGCGCACGCCGCTGCCGAGTGCGCCCTCGACACCGCGGCGCACCGCGGAGATGTACTCGCGAGGAATCGAGCCACCGACCGTGCGGTCCTCGAAGTGGAAGCCCTCACCCGGCGTACGCGGCGCGACCTCGAGCACACAGTGTCCGTACTGGCCGCGGCCGCCGGTCTGGCGGATGAACCGTCCCTCGGCACGCGTCGGCTTGGTGATCGTCTCGCGGTACGACACCTGCGGTCGCCCGACGTTTGCCTCCACGCGGAACTCGCGGCGCATGCGGTCCACGATCACCTCGAGGTGCAGCTCGCCCATCCCGGAGATGATCGTCTGGCCGGTCTCCTGATCGTGGCGCACACGGAAGGTGGGGTCCTCCTCCTGGAGCTTCTGGAGCGCCTCGCCCATCTTGGTCTGATCGTCGCGCGTCTTGGGCTCGACGGAGATCGAGATGACGGGCTCGGGGAACGTGATCGACTCGAGCACGATCGGCCGCTCACGGTCGCACAGCGTGTCGCCCGTGAACGTGTCCTTCAGGCCGATCGCGGCGGCGATGTCGCCGGCCCACACCTCTTCCACGTCTTCGCGGTGATTCGCGTGCATCTTCATGATGCGACCGAAGCGCTCGCGCCTGTTGCGCGTCGAGTTCGAGATCTGGTCGCCGGTGCGCACGACTCCGGAGTAGACGCGGAAGAACACCAGCCGCCCGACGAACGGGTCGGTCACGACCTTGAACGCGAGCGCCGCCAGCGGCTCGTCGTCGCTGGTCGGGCGCTCCATCTTCTTCTCGGGGTCGCCGGGGTCGAGGCCGATGATTGGGGGCACGTCGAGCGGGGAGGGCAGGTAGGTGATCACGGCGTCGAGCAGCGCCTGCACGCCCTTGTCCTTGAGCGCCGAGCCGCAGAGCACCGGCGCGATGGCGTTCGCAATCGTGGCGCGCCGGATCGCTTTCTGGAGCTCGAGCACGTCGATGTGGTGGCCCTCGAGGAAGGAGACCATGAGCTGATCGTCGTTCTCGGCGACGCGCTCGACCATTTCCTCGCGGGCGGCCTGAGCTGGCGCGAGGAGGTCGGCCGGGATCTCCCGCTCGATCACGTCGGTGCCGCGATCGCCCTCGAAGTGAATCGCCTTCATGCGCACCAGGTCGATCACGCCCGCGAACCGGTCCTCGGCGCCGATCGGAATCTGGATCGGAACCGGAATCGCGCCGAGGCGATCCCGGATCATCTGCACGCAGCGCTCATAGTTCGCGCCCATGCGGTCCATCTTGTTGACGAAGCACATGCGTGGGACGCGATACTTGTCGGCCTGGCGCCAGACTGTCTCGGACTGCGGCTCCACGCCTGCCACGCCGTCGAAGACCACGACACCGCCGTCGAGCACGCGCAGCGAGCGCTCCACCTCGACGGTGAAGTCGACGTGTCCCGGCGTATCGATGATGTTGATGATGTTCGACTTCCATTGCGCGGTCGTCGCGGCAGACGTAATCGTGATGCCGCGCTCGCGCTCCTGCTCCATCCAGTCCATGACGGCCGTGCCCTCGTGGACTTCGCCGATCTTGTACGTCCGCCCGGTGTAAAAGAGCACGCGCTCGGTCACGGTGGTCTTACCCGCGTCGATGTGGGCGATGATGCCAATATTGCGCACACGTTCGAGCGGCGTCGTACGGGCCATCGTCTCGTTACCTGTTCTGCTGGGAGCGCCGGGCGTGACAAACCCCGCGTACCGCGGGGTGTCAGCAAGCGCGGTTACCAGCGGTAGTGAACGAACGCGCGGTTGGCCTCGGCCATCCGGTGCGTTTCTTCCTTGCGGCGCACGGCGTTCCCCGCGTTGTTCGCCGCGTCCATCAACTCCGCCGCGAGCTTTTCGGCCATGGAACGCCCCGAGCGATTGCGCGAAGCGGTCAGCAGCCAGCGCAGAGCGAGCGCCTGGCGGCGCTCACTGCGGATGTCTACAGGCACCTGGTACGTCGCGCCGCCGACGCGTCGCGGCTTGACTTCGATGATCGGGGTGACGTTCCGCACAGCCTGCTCGAACACGTCGATGCCGCGGCGGCCGGACTGCTCCTCGACCCGTTCGAACGCGTCATAGACGATGCGCTCGGCGGTGCTCTTCTTGCCGCTGCGCATGAGCTTGTTCATGAACTTCGTGACGATCCGCGACTGGTTACGCGGGTCGGGCTCGGTGGCACGGATGATGGCGCGATTACGACGCATGTCAGGACTTCCTGGTGCCGTACTTGGAGCGACCGCGCTTGCGGCCGTTCACGCCCTGCGCGTCCAGGGCGCCACGAATGATGTGGTAGCGCACGCCCGGGAGGTCCTTCACACGCCCACCGCGGATCAGCACCACCGAGTGCTCCTGGAGGGTGTGCCCCTCCCCGGGAATGTACGCAGTCACCTCGATGCCGTTCGAGAGGCGGACGCGCGCGACCTTGCGCAGCGCGGAGTTCGGCTTCTTCGGGGTCACGGTGCGCACCTGCGTGCACACGCCGCGCTTCTGCGGCGACCCCTTGGGCGAACGCGTCATGCGGTTGCGCAGCGTGTTCAGGCGGAAACGCAACGCGGGCGCCTTGGTCTTCTGGCGCACCGGCTTCCGCGAGCGCCGCACGAGTTGGTTGATCGTAGGCACGCCGAACCCTGCTTCCCCTGCTCCCGAATCGGGGTATGCCCGATTGGCGCGTCACTTCGAAAAAGGCAACATGAACGGTCGAATGGCTTGGCGATGAGCCAGGTCCCGCGACCGTGCACGCGGTGGCGTGCATCCGTGGTCGCCGGTCCTCACCGCGATCCGGCCAACCGACCGTGTCGTGATGCTGCCCGCGCTCTTGAGCGCGAAATATGATTTTGGCCCCGCCCACGCCCTGTGTCAACGCAGACGGCCGGCGTACACCTCAGCCTCCGGCACCCCGGCGCCGCAGGGTTAGCGGCGCAACAGCACCTTGCGAAAGGACTCGCGCAGGACTGGCTCGATCGGCTGCTCGTCGGCCGAGGTGGCGCGCTCACGCTGGGCGCGCTCACGCCACATGCGTAGCAGCTGCTCCTCGCTGCGCCCGCCCATTTGCGAGCGGTGCGCGAGCACGGCCTTCACCTTCATCTCGAGTACCGGCTCGATGTCCACGTGGTAGTCCGGATCGTCCGTGCCGGCGAGCAGCATCGCGATCGGGCGATGCGGTGTGAGCCCCTCATCCTTGTCGAGCGGGTAGTAGAGGTGGTCGTCCGCTGCCGGGTAGATGGCGTCGTACGTCGCCTGTCCGGTGAACCGGTGGTCGCGGTGGTTGAACCCGGGACGGAAGCCGTCCCACGTGAGCACGAGCTCCGGACGATGGATCCTGACCTGCCGCACGATCAGCCCGCGAAGCTCGTCGTCGTTGCGGATGTAGCCGTCGGGGAAGCCGAAGAAGATGGGCTCACGCGCGCCCATGATCTCAGCGGCATGACGCTGCTCTTCCTCGCGTTCACCTGCGAGCCATTGCGCGGTGACCTCCGGGTCCTTCGTCCCCTTGTTCCCGCTCGTGGTCACGACGATCTGGACGTCCCAGCCGTCCCGGCAGAGTGTGGAGACGGTGCCGCCACATGCGAACTCGGTGTCGTCCGGGTGCGCCATCACCACCAGCGCGCGCTTCGGCACATGCGCGGCGAGCTGCTCGATGAGGTCGGCGTCGGGATCGATCGCGTCCTGGGTGATGCGCGGGCGGCGCGGGCGGGCGGTGGCCATGTGGCGCAGTCTACACGCCGCCCGCGGCGTGAGCGCCGCCCGCGTCCCGGTGCACCGCGACCGCTTCGGCGTAGAGGGTGCGCAGGCGCTCGGCCACGGATCGCCAGGAGTACGCCTGCATGCGCTCGACGCCGGCGGCCCCGAGCGCGAGCCGCAACGGCTCGTTCCGCAGCAGCAGCTCGATCTTCTCGGCGAACGGTTCGGGGCAGCGCCACGGAATGAGGTACCCCGTGCGACCGTCGGCGACGGTGGACGCCAGGCCGCCAACGCGCGAGGCGACGACCGGCACCCCGGAAGCCATCGCCTCGACCGCGACGAGTCCGAACGACTCGTAGAACGAGGGGACGACCACGAGATCGGCCGCGTTGTAGTACACGGGCAGCTCGCCGTGCGGAACCGGCCCCACAAACACGACGGCATCCGCGACTCCCACCTCGTCCGCGGTGGCGCGCAGCCGCGCGATCTCCGGCTGCGCGCGGTCGTCGCCGCCGATGACAAGCAGCCGCACGCCGGTCCGATCGGTCATGTCGGCCAGTGCCCGGATCAGGATGTCCAGCCCCTTCAGGGGCTGGATGCGCCCGATCGCCAGCAGGATGCGTTCGTAAGTTCCGATACCGAGCGCGCGTCGCGCGGTCGCGCGATCGCGCGGCTGGAAGCGCTCCAGGTCGACGCCCAGCGGGATCACCTCGACCCGCGTCGGGGGCACGCGGTAGATCTGGCGAAGCAGCCGGCGCTCGTGCTCCGTGGCGGCGACGATGCGGTCGACGGCATGGACGAGCCGGCGCTCGGCGTCGAGGCGTGCGGGCGACTCGTGCTCGGACGCACGCGCCCGGAGCTTCACCTCGGCGAGCGTGTGGAACATCGCGAGGTGCGGAATCGCCCACGTGCGTGCCAGCCGCTCGCCGGCGAGCACCGAAAGCCAGTAGTGCGAGTGCACGAGCTCGAACGCGACGGCCTCACGCGCCGCGAACGCCTCGACGCCCGCGGCGAAGTCGTCCGTCAACGTCGCCAGCTCGTTCTTGTCGATCACCGCGGGGGGCCCGGCGGCGATATGCACCAGGCGCGCGCCCGGCGCGAACTCGATCACCTCGGGGGCGTCGGGCGCGTCGCGGCGCGCAAAGACGTCTACGCGCGTGCCGAGGCGCGCCAGTTGCTCGGCCACGGCGCGGACGTAGACATTCATCCCGCCCGTTTCGTTCCCGCCGAGGGGCGCGAGCGGCGAGGTGTGCAGCGAAAGCACGGCGACGCGGCGCGGCCGGCCGAGATCGGCTGCTGCGGCACTCGCGCGCATCGGTACGTCCGCGCTCGTCACGTCATTCGCTCCGGCATTCGCCGTCGTGCTCAGCCCTGGCCGATCAGGCGCAGGAACTCATGACGCGTCGTCGCGTCTTCGCGGAACGTCCCGCGCATGGACGACGTGACCATGACCGCGCCCGGCTTGCGGACGCCGCGCGCGGTCATGCACAGATGCTCGGCTTCGATCACCACGCCGACGCCGCGCGCGCCGAGTACGTCCTCGATGCACTCCGAGATCTGCGTGGTCAGTCGCTCCTGCACCTGCGGACGTCTGGCGAAGATCTCGACCGCGCGCGCGATCTTCGACAGCCCGACAATGCGCCCCGCCGGCAGGTAGCCGACATGCGCTTTCCCGTGGAACGGAAGGAAGTGGTGCTCGCACATCGAGTAGAACGGGATCTCCCGCAGGATCACCATCTCGTCATGGCCCTCGTCGAAGCCGACGGACAACACGGCGACGGGGTCCAGTAGCAGACCTTCGAAGACCTCCGCGTACATCGCCGCAATGCGGCGCGGAGTGTCGATCAGCCCCTCGCGGTCCGGATCCTCGCCAATCTGCCGGATCAGCGTGCGGATGGTCTCGAGCAGGGCGGGGTCGGTCGCACCCGCATGCCCGACGGGAGCCTTCACGCTGGTCATCGCGTTCACTTCCTTCGTGGGCAGGCGGTCGGGGCGCTGCGGAGTATTCGCGCATGCACAACGAATTTGCATGCTAACACGGCGTGGAGCGCCGCCCGGTGGGGCACGACCGCGCTCGCGCCCGCCGCGGAATCAGCCCCAGCCCAGCGCGCGCTCGACGTCGTCGATCTGAGCCGGCGAGTCGTGGCGAGTTGCCCGCACGCTCAGCGCAGTGTCAGGGTCTTTGAGCCCGCTCCCCGTGATCACGCACACGATCGTCGCCGCCGAGAGATCGCCGGTGGCCGCGCGCTTGAGCAGACCGGCCACGGACGCCGCGGACGCCGGCTCGCAGAAGATGCCCTCGCTCGCGAGACGCCGGTAGGCGTCGAGGATCTCGTCGTCGGTGACGGCGTCGATGGCGCCGCCTGAGGCGTCGCGCGCATCGATCGCCCCGTCCCACGACGCCGGGTTGCCGATGCGAATCGCAGTCGCAATCGTCTCGGGCCGCTGAACGGGGTGTCCGAGCACGAGCGGCGCGGCACCCGTCGCCTGGAAGCCCCACATCCGCGGCAGCCGTGTGGTGCGTTCGAGGCGGTAGTACTCCCGGAAGCCACGCCAGTACGCGGTGATGTTGCCGGCGTTGCCTACAGGGATGCACAGCACGTCCGGCGCGTCGCCGAGCTCGTCGGCGACCTCGAACGCCGCGGTCTTCTGGCCCTCGATGCGATGCGGGTTCACGGAGTTCACCAGCGCCACGGTGTGACGCTCCGCGAGCTCGCGCACGATCCGCAGCGCGTCGTCGAACGACCCGTCGATGGAGACGATCTCCGCGCCGTGTACGACCGCCTGCGCGAGCTTGCCCATCGCGATGCGACCCGCCGGCACGACCACGTATGCGCGCAGGCCGTGCAATGCGGCGTAGGCGGCAGCGGAAGCGGAGGTGTTACCCGTGGAGGCGCAGATCACGGCCCGCGCGCCGGACTCGACGGCCTTGGCGACCGCGACCACCATGCCGCGGTCCTTGAACGAGCCCGTGGGATTCAGCGACTCGAGCTTCAGGTAGAGCGCTCCGACCCCGGCTTCGCGTTCGAGACGCGGGAGGCGCACGAGCGGCGTCCCGCCCTCGCCGAGCGTCGCCATCGGCGTATCGTCGCCGACCGGCAGCAGAGCGCGGTACCGCTCCATGATGAAGCGAGTCGGCGCGGGATCCGTGGCCGTGCCTCCTGCCGTCACCGTGGTGGCCCTTCGCCCGGCTCGTCGCTCTCCTCGCTCAGTCGGACCAGCAGATCGCGCGCAGCGCGCGCGCTGCGCTCGATCTCTTCGATCCGGCGCCGTCCCGCGAGTTCATCCGCGTGCAGCTGCCGCCTCAGGTGCGCGATCAGCGTCTGCCGCTGCTGTTCGAGCGCCTCGCCGAGGGCGCGGATGCGCTGCTCCAGCCCCGCCTGACCGCGGCTGAGCAGCGTGCGATCGTCCGCCGACGCGGCGACGGCGCGCCGCAGCTCCTCCAGCTGCTCTTCCACCGCGTTCAGCCGCTCCTCCGTACGTGCGCGCGTCGCGCGTTGCTGCTCGAGCACGTCGAGCAGATCCGCCTCGCGGTCGCGGATCGCGCGTTGCGCGGCGACGTCGTCGTCGAGCCGTCGCTGGTCGACCTGGAGGCTGTGCACGAGCGCACGGAGATCGTCGACGGTGGCCGCCACGCCCGGCGCCAGGCCGGCGAGGCGGCTGAGTTCGTCGCCGGCGTGGCGCGCGGCGGCGCGGTCGGCCGCCACCTGGCGTTCGAGCGCGGAGAGCCGCCCGTCGAACGTCTGCTCGTCCTGATCCCGCTCCGCAAGCCCTGAGGCGATGTCGCGCTGGCGCTCCTCGCCTGCGGCCTGGCGTCCCTCGAACTGATCGACGCGACGCGCGAACTGTTCGAGGGCGCGGTCGGCGATCTCTTCGGCCTCGCGATCACGCTGGGTGGCGCGCTCGAGCTGAGACACGAGCGCTCGTCGCGTGGTGGTTTCGGCATCGAGTTGCTCGCCGAGCGCCGCCACTCGCTGGCTCAGCTCCCGCACCAGATCCTGGCCGGCCTCGTGGCGGAGCGTCCGGCCGTCCAGCAGAGCCAGGCGATCGTGCAGGCGCGACACCTCGTCTTGCTGCGCCTGGAGCGCGGCGCGCACCTGCTCGAGCTCGCGCGCGAGGGTGTCTGCGCGCGCCTGCGCGCGCTGGAGCGCGTCGCCGAGCCAGGCGTCTGCGACGTCGGTGGCCAGGCTGCCGCTGTTGCGCGCGTTCTCGCCGGCGTCCGTGGTCATCGCGCACCGAGCCCGGTCATCGGCAGGACGGCGGCGACCTCGCGCACGACATCCATCGCGGCAATGCGGTTGATCGCCGCGCGCAGCGGGCCGCCCCGCGCGAGATGCGTCGTCAGCACGAGTTCCGCGGTGCGCTCATCGGCATCCGCCTCAAACTGGATCATGGACGCGATGCTCACGTCGTGATCGCCGAGCGCGCCGGCGATGCGCGCAAGCACGCCGGCCTGATCGGCCACGGTGATCCGGATGTAGAAGCGCGA
The DNA here is from genome assembly GCA_040902395.1 of Dehalococcoidia bacterium. Classification (GTDB taxonomy): domain Bacteria; phylum Chloroflexota; class Dehalococcoidia; order UBA2979; family UBA2979; genus VGNK01. The sequence continues at coordinate 24,752 of JBBDXH010000087.1, read as the reverse complement.
CGTGTGCTCGGCCGGCGGCCGCACGCGCACGCGTCGCCGCACCGGCTCGGGCCGCTCGACGCGTCCGGCGACGAGGTCGCGGGCGACATCGAGCACGTCTGCGAGCACCGCGCTCGCGGTCGGAGCGCTGCCGGCGCCCGGCCCCTCGAACACGACGCGTCCGACGAGGTCGGCTTCGATCTGAATCGCGTTGAGCACGCCGTCCACCTTCGCGAGCGGCTCGTCTGACGCGACGAGCGTCGGCGCCACAGTCGCCACGAGCTCGCCGTCCACGAGGCTGCCCGAGGCGAGCAGCTTGATCGTGTAGCCGAGCTCGCGTGCGTAGAGAAAGTCATGGGTCGTGAGCGTCGCGATGCCCTGGCGCGAGATGTCCTCGGGCAGCACCTCGACGTGGAACGCGAGTCCACAGAGGATGGCCAGCTTGTAGGCGGCGTCGATGCCCTCCACGTCCGCGGTCGGATCCGGTTCGGCGTAGCCGAGCCGCTGCGCCTCGGCCAGCACCTCGCCGTAGTCTGCGCCCGCGTTGGTCATCGCCGTGAGCATGTAGTTCGTCGTGCCGTTGATGATCGCCGTGACCGACGCAATCTCGTTCGCCAGCAGGTCGCGCGACAGCGGACTGATGATCGGGATGCCGCCACCCACGGACGCCTCGTACAGCAGCCGGACCCCGTTCGCGGCCGCCGTGCCGAGCAGCTCGCTGCCGCGCTTCGCCATGACCTCCTTGTTGGCGGTGACGACGTGGCGGCCGGACGCGAGCGCGCGTGTGATGTAGTCGAAGGCCGGGTGCTCACCGCCCATGAGCTCGACGACGATGCGCGTCTGCGCATCGCCGAGCACGGTCTCGATCTCGGTCGTGAGGCGGTCGCGCGCGATGCCCGCACGTGCGCGCGAGGCGTCGCGGACGAGCGCGTATCGCACCTCGAGCGGCCGGCCCACGTGCCCGGCGTGACGCTCGCGCGCGCGACTGAGCGCAGCGAGTACGCCGCCGCCGACGTTCCCGACGCCCAGCAGCGAGATCCCGACCACCTCGCTCATCGCGTGCTCCGTCCTGCCGTCGCTACCCGGAAGCCGCGGCGGCGATCGCCTGCGCGCGCGCCAGCATCTGCTCGTTGACCCAGCGTTCCTCAGCGTCAGAGAGATCGCGCTGGATGGTCACGCGTGCCTGCTCGAGCTCCAGCCACATGGTGAGCTGGCGGTCGATCAGCGCCTCGGCGGTGTCCGGATCGTAGGGCTGGTCATCGGACACCTCGGTCACGAGGAAGATGTCGGATGACAGTCCCGAAGTGACGACGTCCGAGAGCGCTCCGGCGGCGAGGTCGCGGATCGCGTTGCCGATCTCGTCGGCCAGCGCATCCGTCGCAGCCCACCCGACGTCGCCGCCCTCGCCCGACTCTTCTCCCGTCGAATGCTGCGCGTGCAGCTCCGCGAAGTCGGCTCCGTCCACGAGCTGCTGGTGAATCGACTCGGCGAGCGCGGGGTCGGCGACGCGGATGCGCGACAGCCGCTTCTGCGGTCCGCTGAGACCAACCGCCTCGCGGAACTGGTCGCGCAGGCGCTGCTCGATGATCTGCGCGCGGACGATCCGTTCGAACTCGTCGCGCCCGAGGCGAATGCGTTGGAGGTAGGTCTGGTACGCGCCGGCATACGCGGCGCGATCGTCGGGCGTCGCGGTCGGCGCGACCGTCCCCTCCGTGTTCGCGATGGCGGTCGCGCTCGCTTCGACTGTAGCGGTTGCGGCGGGAGTGGCGTCCGGGGTGGAGGCGGCGCTCGGTGTCGCGGTTGCCGCGGCGCCAACGCCGTCCACGAGCGCGATCGCGGGGAAGCCGAGCTGGATGCGGATCTCGTTCTCGATCTCCGCGTCCGTCACGTCCCCCACCAGGGAGGGGCCCTGCAGTCTGAGGACCGCCTCGTTGACGAGCACATCCAACGTGTCCTGCGCGAAGCGATCGGCACTCGAGGACTGAGACTGGTACGTCACCAGGAAGGCGCCGCGCTCCACGACATCCGCTGCGTTGAAGCGCTCGTCCTGCACGGTCAGGACGTGCGCGCGCGGCGGCCGGTAGCGGGTGATGTACAGGCCGACGAGGATCACCGCGGCGGCCACCGCCAGCGTGACGCCGGTGGCGAGATAGATCAGCGCCTCCTGCCGACCGAGGCCGCCGCCCGCAGCTCGCCCACCGCGCGCGCCTCGGTCCGGTTGCCGGCTACGAGCCAAGTGCGAGTTCCCTCCGGGACCGTCTGGATGGGCGCGGCCGGGGGAGATCCGCCCTCGCAGACGGACGGCCGGGCATGTCCGAGACCGTCTAACGACGCCCGATGTTGACGCCGGTCACACGTACGTGCTCGGCCGTAAACGGCAGCAGCGCGAGGTGCCGGGCGCGCTTGATCGCCTGCGAGACCGTGCGCTGGTGCTTGGCGCACGTCGAGACCTTGCGGCGCGCCTCGATCTTGCCGCGGTCCGTGACGTAATGCCGCAGCAGATCGATGTCCTTGTAGTCGACGACGTCCGTGTGGCGCTGGCAGAACTCACAACCGCGCCGGCGAGCGCCACGGCGCGGCCCACCGCCACCGCCACCGCCGCCGCCACCGCCGCCGCCACCGCCGCCGCGGCGACGGTCATCGTCCATACCCCGGCCACGATCGTCGAATTCGTTCGTCACGGTTGTCTCCTCGGGAACGGGCTAGAACGGCAGGTCGTCGGGGTCGACATCACCCTCGGTGTCGGCACCCACGGGTAGTCCAGGCGTGAACGCAGAGTCCTCCCGGCGGCTGCCCAGGAAGCGAACGTCTTCCGCGATCAGCTCCGTCGTGTAGCGCTTCTGGCCGTCCTGACCCTCCCATGAGCGGGTCTGCATTCGGCCCTCAACGTAAACCTGGCGGCCCTTGGTCAGGTACTGAGCGCAGAGTTCCGCGAGCCGGGTCCAGGCAACCACCCGGAACCACTCGGTCTCCTCGACGCGCTCGCCCGTGGCGTTGGTGTAGTTGCGCGAAGTCGCCACGCGGAAGTTCGTCACGGCGGATCCGTTCGCCGTGTAGCGCATCTCGGGGTCGGCCCCGAGGTTGCCAATGATCATGACCTTATTCAGCATTGGGAGCTCCCCTCTGGGGGAGACGTCAGTCCGCGCTCCCGGCGTCGCCGGCGTCACGCGGCTCTTCCGCCTCCGCCCCTGCCTCACTGTCACTCCCGCCGTCATCGAACGGGGCGACAGGCGGCGCCTCGTCGATATCGGCGTCGCTCACGGCGCCGTCCGTGTCGGCGTCGCTCGCGGTTTCTTCGACAGCCTCGGGGGAGTCACTGGCCGCCGCGCGCGGGCCGCGGGCGCGATCTTCATGCGCCGGCGGACCGTCGTACGGGATGATGCCACGGATCAACTGGTGCCGGATCACGTCCTCGGAAATTCGCAGCGCCACCTCGATCGGCCTGGCAGTCTCGGGCGACAGGCGCAGCGTGGAGAGCACATACGTGCCCTCGAAGTTGTGCCGGATCGGGTAGGAGAGCCGCCGCCGGCCCCAGTTCTCGGCGGTCAGCACCTCGCCGCCACGTTCGGCGATCAACGTGCCGACACGCGCGATTGCGTCGTTTGCCTCATCCGCGGTGAGACGCGGATGCAGGATGTACATCAATTCGTACTCGTGCACAGATGCCTCCGCTGACCATGGTCGATGGAGGCGCGCGCTGCGTAGTCGCTTCACGCGCCCCGATCATGCGGTGTGTGGGAGCCCTCAGACGGGCCGACCGAGTGTACGAGCCGCGCTCACTTAGCGACAAACGCCGCCGCGGACGCACCACGGCAGCCCTCGACGGCGCCGATCCCGCGGTCCGCGACGCCGATCTCGGGCACCCGCAAACTTCCCTGCGCCCGCAAACGCGCGGGGGCGTGATCGCGCGAGTGCCCGTCGACCAGCGGTGGGCAGGGTGACTACGGGCGCACAGGGATGCCGGGCGCCGGGAAGGCGGCGCAGAGCTCGGCGACCTCGCCGCGCAGGCGCTCGCCCGCGACCGCGTCGCTCGGCGCCTCGAGCACGCTCGCGATGATCGTGCCGACGCGGCGCATCTCCGCCGGGCCCATGCCCCGCGACGTCAGCGCGGGCGTGCCCATACGCACGCCGGAACCCTGCGTGGGGGGCAGCGGGTCGTACGGGATCGTGTTCTTGTTGACGACGACACCGGCGCGCTCCAGCGCATCGGCGGCCTCCTGCCCATTGAGACCGACGCCGCGTACGTCGACCAGCACGAGGTGCGTGTCGGTGCCGCCGGACACGAGCCGCAAGCCGGCGTCCTTGAGCGTCTCGGCGAGGACCTGCGCGTTCTCGACGACCTGCCGCGCGTGGCGCCGGAATTCGTCGGTCGCTGCTTCCTTGAGCATGACCGCCTTGCCGGCGATCACGTGCATCATGGGGCCACCCTGGGTGCCGGGGAACACGCCGCGGTCGACACGGCGCGCGAAGTTCTGGTCGCACAGGATCATGCCGCCACGTGGGCCACGCAGCGTCTTATGCGTGGAGGTGGTGATCAGCTGGGCGTGGCCGACCGGCGACGGGTGCGCGCCACCGGCGACCAGCCCGGCGATGTGCGCCATGTCCGCCATCAGCACGGCGCCGACCTCGTCGGCCACCGCACGCGCGCGCTCGAAGTCGAGCTGCCGCGGGTACGCGGTCGCGCCGACCACGATGATCTTCGGCTGGTGCTGCTTCGCGGTCTCCAGCATGGCGTCGTAGTCGATGACCTCGGTTTCGCGGTCGACGCCGTACGCGGCGAAGTTGTAGATCTTCGCGCTGGCGTTCACGGGCGAGCCATGCGTGAGATGCCCGCCGGCGTCGAGCTGCATGCCGAGCACGGGATCGCCCGGCTTCAGCACGCCGAGGTACACGGCCATGTTGGCCTGTGCGCCCGAGTGCGGCTGGACGTTGGCGTGATCGCATCCGAAGAGCGCCTGCGCGCGTGCGATCGCGAGCCGCTCGACGTCGTCGATGTACTGGTTGCCGTGGTAGTAGCGCGCGCCGGCGTAGCCTTCGGCGTACTTGTTCGTGAGCACGCTGCCCACGGCCTCAATCACCGCGCGGCTGGCGTAGTTCTCGGACGGGATCATCTCGAGCACGCTGCCCTGGCGATCCTCCTCGTGGCGGATGGCCGCGAAGATCTCGGGGTCGACTTCCGCCAGCGAAGGCTGGGCAGCGGCCGTGTTCGACGGTGGCGTCATCTGCAATCACCTCGGAACGGCGGGCTGAGGGTTGGGCGACCGATGCTAGAGGTACGCGCGCCTACGCGCCCCCGGAACCCGCGCGCCCGGCGGGCCGCGGCTCGACCTTATCCGGCGCCGACGCGCCGGTCGTGTTCGGCCCACGCCCAGTCGTTGAGCAGCATCAACGCGCCGGCGACCAGCGTGTGCCCGCCGAGCACGACCGGGATCGGTGCGCACCGCGCGGCGCGCACGAGCGCCCGCAGCCCCGGCTCGGCGATCTCGCCGGGGAGACCGGCGTCTGCGGCAAAGCGATCGGCGGGCGTCGCGTACAGGCCGAGATGCACGAGCGCCGGGCGGATGTCGATCAACGCTGCGTCGCAGAGCTCGGGAAGCAGTTCGCCGAAGAACCGCGCGGCACCGACGGCAGCGATCAGCTGGCCGAGCAACGAACGCGCGCCGCCATCCGCGTCGCGGCCGGCCGCCGTCATCCCGCGCTCCTCGGCGAGCATCCGGATGCGGCACGCCGTCTCGCGCTCGAGGTACTGCCAGGCGAGCGCGCCGACGCGTCCGGCGACGAGCACCTCCGCCTGACGATCGGTGAACACGCGCGCGGCGCGCGCGAGACGATCCGTGTCGGGCGCCCACCGCGCAAGCCGCGCGGCCAGGCGTGGTCCGCCGCGCCCGCTCAGCGCGAGCGCCGCGAGGTCCGTAGGCGAGTCCAGGTTGAGCTGCGTCTCGGTACAACGCGGGAGCTCGGCGACGGCGACCCCGTGCTGCTCGCGCAGCCGGCGCGGGACGCCGTTGTCCGCGGCGGGCGGCGGATCGAGCGCGGCGATCACGCCGGCCGGACTCACGGCGAAGAAATCGGCGGAGTAGGCGTTGTTCGTCACGCAGCATGCGTCCGGCCCCGAGATGCCATCCGCGAGGGCGACGAAGTGCTCACCCGTCAGCAGCGGCCCGCTGCCGCCACCCACGTACACGAGCCGCTCGATGCCGTGGCGGGCGACCGCCGTCGCAAGGCGCTCGCCGTACTGGAACGGGGTGAGCGCGTCATCGATCTCGACCGCGACGCCGGCGGGCACGGCGAGCGCGGGCGGCGCGTCGGCGAGCAGGATCGCGCGCGCGAAGCGTCCGGTGGCGAGCGCCGTTTCGATCGTGTCGAGCGCGCTCGCTTCGAGCGCGTCACGCATCAGCCGTTCGAGCCGCCCGCCGGCCATGCCGCCGAGCATCACGACGAGCGCCGCTTCAGTCACCGCGCGACGGTGCCGGCGGCGGCGATGGGCTGGATCCGCTCAACCTGCACGCGCGTCTGCAGCTGCCACACGTCGCGTTCGCGGCATAGCTGTGTGCCCTGCGTGAGACAGCACGCCGACCCGGCCGCCGCGCCGAGCGCGAGCGCGCGTTCCCAGCGATCGCCGCGCTTGAGCCCGAGCAGCAGTCCCGCGAGGAACGCATCCCCTGCGCCGACCGCCGACTCCACGGAGATCGCCGGAACATGCACACGGAAGTCTCCGGCCGACGTCAGCGCGATCGCCGGGTTGCTCCCGCGGGTGACGACGACGTTCCGAACGCCGTACGCGCGGATGCGTTCCGCGCCTGCGATCACGTCGGCTTCGCTCACGACCGGCGACCCGACCAGGCGCGAGAGCTCGTGCTCGTTGAGCTTGACGAGCGCGGGCCGGGCGCCTGCCTCGAGCACCGCGCGCACCACGGGGCCGTCCGCGTCGAGCGCCACCAGCGCGCCCTCGACGCCGGCGCCGAGGATCAGTTGCACGTAGATCGCCGGATCGGACGGCGGCGGGATCGACCCGGCGAGCACCAGCCAGGTGTCGCGCCGCAGCCGCCGGCGGAGGCGGTTGAGGAACTGCGCGAGCTCGCTCTCGCTCACCGACGCGCCGGGGCCGCCGAGCACCGTATGCGTATGCGTCGAGCGGTCGAGGATCGTCAGGTTCGTGCGCGTCTCGCCGGGGATGTAGACGAAGTCACAGCCGATGCCGGAGTCGCGCAGCTGGTCCTCGATCATGCGACCGAGATCGCCCACGCCGAACCCGGTGGCGACCGGTTCGTAGTGCAGTTCCTTGAGCACGCGCGCGACGTTGATGCCTTTGCCGCCGATGTCGAAGCGGCTCGCGAGCACGCGGTTGGTATCGCCCACCGTGAAGTGCTCCACCTCGACAGTCTGATCGATGGCCGGGTTGAGCGTGACCGTGATGATCACATGCGCCTCCGTCCCGGAATGTCCCCGGCCCCCAATTGTACGCGCGGACTTTCCCCGGCCGCTCACGCGTTGCCGCGGACGCGGAGCAGGGGCGAGCGCCGGGCACGTCCGCGACGATGCAGCTCGCACGGCTCGCGCTCGCGACGCTGTCCGCGGCGTCGGGCGCCGCGCTCGTCCGCCGTCGCCGCCGGCCGCGGGGCGATGCGGCGCGGCCTCAGTCTTCGCGAGCGAGCGCCAGGCCGTAGACGCGCTGGGCGCCGGCCGCGCGCAACGTGCGCGCGATCGCGGCGAGCGTCGTGCCCGTAGTCGTGACGTCGTCCACCACGAGCACCCGTGCCGGCGCCGCCGCGGCGACGAACGCCGCGTCGAGATTGCGCTCACGCTCGGCGGCGCTCAGCGTGGATTGCGGCGTGGTGTCGCGCACGCGGCGGACGATGCCGGTCGCGAGCGGTTGCCCGATCGCGGCTGCGACCGCAGCGGCGGCGACTTCCGCCTGGTTGAAACCGCGCCGCCGGCGGCGCGCGCTCGATAGCGGCACGGGCATCACCGCCAGCGGCGCCCAGTCACGCGGAACGATGGCGGCGGCCGCACGCGCGAGTGGCGGCAGCAGCCCGGAGACGCCCTGGAACTTCGCCTCGATCAGCGCGCGCCGCGCGCTGCCCTCGAAGCGGAAGCACGCGCGTAGCCCATCGACGGCGAGCGCGGCCGACGGGCCGTCGCCCGGCCCGCAGCGCTCGCACCGCGGCGCCGCGCTCGGCTGCCAGCACAGCAGACAGCGTGGGCCGTCCGCCCGCGGGAGGGTCGCGACGCACGCGTCGTGCAGCGCCGCGCCGAAGCGTCCGCAGACGACGCACCGCTCCGGCAGCGCAATCGTCGCGAGCGCAGCGAGCAGGCGAGACCGGACCGGGGCGCGAGGCGGAGGCTCGTCGTGCGCGCGCGCCACGGTTCGCCTCCGCCCCACGCCTGCCCCCGCTCGTGGTGCAACAGCTTCGCGCACGTGCGGCCGGCTGTGCAGCACCGCCTGCACGTTTGCGGGGGCGATGCCCGCGCGCGATTACGATGCCGCGACCATGTCCGCGGACGACACGACGCCGGCCTCCCTCGACCCCACGGTCGACGCTCCTCCGTCCGCCGGAGGTTCATCGGCGCGCGTCGATGTCCCGCGCCCCTCGATGCGTGCGCTGCTCAGGCTGCACGACTTCCGCATGTTGCTCGTCATGCAGTTCGCGTCGACGGTGCGCCAGCCGATGCTCTTCTTCGCGCAGGCGTGGTACGTGAACCTCGCCGCGCCGGAGTCCCAGCGCGTGATCCTGCTCGGCGTGCTCGGCGCGGTGCGCGGCGGCACACACCTCGCGTACGCGGTCTTCGGCGGCGCGATCGCGGACCGCTTCCCGCGCGGGCAAGCGCTCATGGTCAGCCATGTGGCCTCGCTGATCGTGTCGAGCGGGATCGGGCTGCTGCTCTACGTGCCGGCAGTGGCGCGCGGCGAAGGACCGTGGCTGTGGGTGATGTTCCCGCTATTCGCGACGTTCGGCCTGTGGACGGCGCAGGATCAGCCCACGCGCACGGCGATGGTGCGTGACGTCGTCCCCGCGAGCGCGCTGACGAGCGCGATCATGCTGCACCAGCTGCTGATGGCGATCGCGTTTCTGCCCGCCCCGCTGCTGGCGGGATGGACGATCGATCGCTTCGGCTTCGCGACGACGTACCTGCTCTCCGGGGTCGGCCACATCGTCGTGATGATCGCGCTCGTGGCGATGCGTTCGCCGGGCGGTGTCGCCGACCCGACGGCGCGCGGCGAGTCCGTGATCCAGAACATGCGCGCGGGCTTCGCGGTGATGCGCGCGGACCCGGTGGTGCGCTGGACAATCCTGTTGACGTGGGTGGTGTTCGCCGCCGCGCTCAGCGTCATGGGCATTCTGATCGCCGCATGGGTGCAGGACATTCTGCTGCTGAGCGCGACGGGCTGGGGCTGGATGGCGCTGTGCTGGGGCATCGGCGGCCTGCTGTCGTCCGTGTGGCTGATGTGGCGCGCCGACTCCCGGCGCAAGGGCGCGCTGTTCCTCGGCTCGTGCGCGCTGATGGGGCTCAGCGTGCTCGCGTTCGGGCTGAGCCGCTCCATCCCCACCGCGTTCTTCTGGAACGGCGTCGCGGGGCTCGCGAACGCGCTCGTGCTCACGCTCGGGATCGCGCTCGTACAGGAGATCGTGCCGAACCGCGTGCTCGGGCGCGTCACCTCGCTGCTGCTGCTGTCGCAGGGGCTGCTACAGGTCGCGGGGCTCGCGGTGGGACTGATCGCCCAGGCGGTGGGGCTACCGGTGATTTATCCCCTAGCCGGCGCACTGGTGCTCGTCGTCACGCTCGCCGCAACGGTCGTGCAGCGGCCGTTGCGTACCGCCCGCTGACCGCGACGGTCCGGCGGAGGCCTGGCGCGAGCCGCGCCTATACTGAACGCTGATCGCCGCCCGCCGCGACCAGCCCGTACCGCCGGAGCCGTCTCGTGCACGTGACCGTTCGCCTCTTCGCCGGCCTCAAGGATGTGGTCGGTTCGGACCGCATCGACGAGCAGTTCGACCACGCCGGCGTCTCGGTCGCGGACCTGCGCGCGCGGCTCGAGCAGTCGCAGCCGAAGCTCAAGCCGTATCTCTCGGGCGTCGCGATCGCCGTGAACGAGGACTACATCCTCGAGGACGATCACGTGCTGGTCGACGGCGACACCGTCGCGCTCGTGCCCCCGATCTCGGGCGGCGCGAACGAGACGCCGCTCTTCCTCGTGACGCGTGAGCCGCTGCGGCCGCAGGCGCTCCGCGACGCGGTGATGACCCCGGAAGCCGGAGCAGCGGTGGTGTTCGAGGGCGTCGTGCGCAACCACCACGAGGGGCGCGCGGTCGAGCGCCTGGAGTACGAGGCGTACGCCGAGATGGCGGAACGCCAGCTGCGCGCGGTCGCCAACGAGGTGCTCGCGGACTTCGCGGAGCGCGAGGTCTATGCCGTCGGCGCCCACCACCGCGTCGGTCCGCTCGCCGTGGGCGAGACGTCGCTGCTGGTCGTGGTCACCGCAGCGCACCGCCGCGATGCCTTCGAAGCGGCGCTCCGCGCAGTCGATCGCGTCAAGGAGACCGTGCCGGTGTGGAAGAAGGAGTTCGGCCCTGACGGTAGCCACTGGCAGGAGGGCGTCATGCCGAAGCCTGTGCGACCGCCGACCACTCCTGAACCTCCCCACTAGCGCCGCGCCCGCGCGCCGACACCTTCCGCTTCGTGACCGCTTTGCCGCAGCCGCTCGCACGCGTGCATTGCACGGCGTGCGGGAGCGCGCTCGGCGCGTTCCATGCCGGCGACGCCGGTCACCTGTCCTGCCGCGCCTGCCGCACGATCCACTGGCGCAACCCCCTGCCGGTCGCCGGCATCCTGCTCGTGCGCGAAGGACGCGTGCTGCTCGTCCGCCGCAGCCCGTCCGTGGCGCGCGCGCCCGGCCGCTGGGCCTACCCGGGCGGCTTTGTCGAGCTCGGCGAGAGCGCCGAGCAGGCGGCCCTCCGCGAGACCGCCGAGGAGGCGTGCGTGCCGGCGCGCATCACCGGCATCGTCGGCCGGCCGCACACGATCCGCGACCCTCACCATCTGGTCATGGCCTTCCGTGGCGAAGCCGATCATGAGCCCCTCGCCGGCGACGAAGTGGACGCCGTCCGCTGGTTCGCGCCCGATGACATCCCGTGGGACGAGATCGCGTTCCCTTCGACGGCTGTTGCGCTACGCGCGTTGCTCGCGGAGGGGCTCGACGCCCCGCCTGCGCATCCGCACACGCCCGGCGCTCCGCTCGACCGGCGCGGCGCGCTGGTGCCTGCGCATTGCCCGGCGTGCGGGGGACGTCTGCAACCGTCCGGCGTCGACCAGGTCGGGCGCGCCCACTGCGGCGCGTGCGCCGCGCCGTTCTGGCAGAACCCGGCGACCACGGCCAGCCTGCTGATCGTCCGCGACGGACGCGTGCTCCTCGGCCGTCGCGCGGCGCGCAGCCGGCCGGGCTTCGGGCTGTGGGCCGCACCGGCGGGCTATATCGATCCGGGAGAGAGCGCGGAGCAAGCCGCGCAGCGTGAGCTCGTCGAGGAGACGACGATGCGCGGGCGCGTCAGCGGGCTGATCACGATCCACTCCTCGCGCACGCACATCGAGATCGCGTACGTGGGCGAGAGCGCCGGCGAGCCGGCGCCGACGGCGGAAATGAGCGAGCTGCGGTGGTTTGGCGCGGCGGACATGCCGTGGGGCGAGGCGTTCGACACGTGCGGTGATTCGGTGCGGCGGCTGATTGCGTCCGGTCTGGTGCGCTGAGCGCGCGGTCAGCGAGTGCGGAGCATCCGCCGCTCCATCGCCGTGATCGCGTACACCCACATCTTCAGCCCGTGGCCGTCCTGGATGTCCTCACGGTGGCTCATCCCGACCTTTTCCATGACCCGTTGACCGGCCCGGTTCGCGGGATGGACGGCGCCCACGACGCGGATGAACGCGAGCGTATCCAAGGCGTAGAGCATCGCCGCGCGCGCGGCCTCGGTCGCGAAACCGCGTCGCCAGCGACTGGCGTTGATCAGGAACTCGATCTCGCCGACCTTCTGGTCATACGGCAGGATGCCGACGTAGCCCAGGAACTCGCCGTCTCGCCGATCTTCGATCGCCCAGTGGCCGTACTCGTGATCGTTCCACTCGCCGAGAAACTCGTCGAAGAGCTCCCGTGCCTCGTCGCGCGTGAGTCCGACACCATGGCGGAGAAAGCGCATCGTGTCGCCTTCGCCGACCATCCCGGCAAAGGCGTCAAAGTCTTCCTCCCGGAGCGGACGCAGACGTATCCGGCGAGCGGCAATCTCGGGCGCTTCCATCGCTGTGCATGCTACGACACACCTCCGGTACGGAAGTCCGGGGCCGTGATCTCGTACACCGTGGACGTCTTCAAGTCGGCCAGCCGCGACGCGATGCGCGGCTCCATCTGCTTGAGCTCGCGGTTCGTCGTCACCACGGTCGCCATGCGCGCCAGGTGTCGGTGGTTGAGCACCTGGTAGAGCTTCTCCTCCGCCCACGGACTGGCCTGGTGCGCTCCCAGGTCGTCGAGCACGAGCACCGGCACGTCGATCAGGCGTCGGAAGAGCGTGTCGAAACGCTCGCTCGCCGTGGGAGCGAAGCTCGCGCGCAGCTCATCGAGCAGGTCGGGCACGTTTGCGAAGCCGACGGCGTCGCCCTGCTCGAGGCGGAAGCCCGCGATCGCGGCGGCGAGGTGGGTCTTGCCGCACCCGTTCTTGCCGATGAACACGAGCCAGCCGTCGGGCTCACCCGCCCACTGGCGCGCGAGGCGGAACGCGCCCTCGAGGTTGCGGCGCAGTTCGCCGCGCAGCGACTGGCCGGTCGGCCGGAAGAGTTCGAACGTGAAGCGCTCCAGGCGGTCGCGCGTCATCGCGCCGACCGCGAAGTAGCGCGGCATCGCCTCGTGTCCGAGTTCGAGCACCTGTGAGAGCGCCGGGTCGGTCAGGCGCGAGCCGAGCCGCGGGTCGATGCGCTGCGGCGGCCGCGCGCAGGTAAACACGGTGGGCAGCGCCGCGTTGAAGCGATGCGAGACCACCTGGAAGAACTTCTCGCGCGCCCACGCCGTCTCGGCGTAGGCGTCGAGATCGTCGAGCACGAGCAGCGGCGCCGTGCGCACCTGCTCCAGCAGCTCGTCGAACGCCAGCTCGGCGTCGTCGCGGTAGGCCGACCGGAGATGATCGAGCAGGTCGGCGACGGTCAGAAAGAGCGCGGGATGCCCGCGTTCGATGCGCCGGTTCGCGATCGCGGCGGCGAGGTGGGTCTTCCCGCAGCCCGGGATGCCCGTGATCACGAGCCAGCCTTCCGGGGCCTCGGCGAACCGCTCGGCGGCCTCGACGGCGGCGCCGTAGCGCTCCTGCTCCGCGGGGTCGGCCGAGCGGCCGCCTCGGAGCAGCGTGCCGAAGCTGAGGCGACCGAGCGCGCCGAGGCGCGAGTACTCGCTCAGTCGCCGCCGGCGGACGTCCGCGTCCTCGCGGCGCGCGCATGCGCAGGGCACCGGCCGGCCGAAGTCGGGATGCTCGGGGTCGTCCGTCACCCGTACGAAGCGAGCGCCGTCGCAGAGCGAGCACGCGCCCGCGCGTTCGCCGCGCGTGGCGGCGGCGGGATCAGTCGAACGTGCGGCGGACGACATGTCGGTACGGATCGCGTCGCCGCGCGGTACCCGTTCCGGGCCCAGCAGTTCGCTCAGTGGCTGCATCGTCCTGTCCTTCTCGTCCTTCTGCCCCCCAGCGCTCGAGGATCGCCAGCGCATACCGCCACGACCGCGCGTTGTGCGCGGCGGCCTCGTGAAGCGCGTCGACGATCCAGCGCGCGGGGTAGCGCGTCTCTGCCTCCGCCAGCGCCACAGCGATCGACGGCGTGAGCATGCCGATCTCGGATTCGTAGACGACCGCCGGCCGGCCGGCCGCGGCGGGCGCCTCGGCGACGCGCGCACGCGCGCCGCCGGGTGCGGCCAGCACGCCGGCGCGGACGCGCGCGCGCTGGCGGCGTCCGCCGTCGTTGTGCACGAAGTACAGGGTGTCGTGGTCGTCCAGCGCGCAGTCCAACAGCACGCCGCGGCGCGCCGCCGCTGCCAGCGCCGGCGCCACGGCCTCGGCCCCGCCGTGCGCGGCGAGCGCCCGCAGCAGCGGCGCCTCGCCCGCCAGTGCGCTCGCACGCACCGCCCGCGGCTCGCCGCGCGTGCGCGCGATCGCGTAGAGCGCGTAGAGCGTCACCCGCAGCTCCGCCTCGTCCGCGATCGCCGGCAGCACCTCCACGAAGAACTGCGCCGGCAGCGTCACGGGCAGTCCGCCGGTGCGGAAGCCCTCGAAGGCGCCGTCGTCACCGCGGTCCTCGTCGCCGGGGTCCACGGGATCGCGAGCTGCGGGCTCCACCGCGTCGTGCGGCATCAGTCGAAGCCGTTGCCGCCGTCGAAGGCGTCGAAGGCGGGATCGGCGCGCAGCAGCAGATCCTGAAACGACGCCGTGCGGTTGCGGAAGCGCACCGTCACCGTGCCCGTCGGCCCGTTGCGGTGCTTCGCGACGATGATCTGCGCAAGCCCGGACGGGTGCTGGCTGCCGGGCGCATCCGGGTGCTGTGCCTGCCACTCGTCTGGCGTCAGGTAGACGTCCTCGCGGTAGATGAACGTCACGATGTCGGCGTCCTGTTCGATCGACCCGGACTCACGCAGGTCGGAGAGCATCGGGATGTGCGGGTGACGAGATTCGACGGCGCGAGAGAGCTGTGCGGCCGCGATCACTGGCACGTTCAGCTCGCGGGCCAGCTCCTTCAGCGAGCGGGAGATCTGCGAAATCTCGTTCGTGCGCGTGTCCGCGCGACCGCTGCCGTGCAGCAGCTGGAGGTAGTCGACCACCACGAGGTCCAGGCCGTGCTCGGCCTGGAGGCGGCGGCTCTTCGCGCGAATCTCCGGGACCGTGAGCACGGCGGAGTCGTCGATGAAGATGTTCGTCCCGCCGAGCACGCCGTGCGCGTGCATGACGCGGTGCTCCTCCGCCTCGGTGTGCCGGCCGAGGCGCAGGCGCGCCATCTCGACGTCGGCCTCCGCCGAGAGCAGGCGCATCGCGAGCTGCTCGCCGGACATCTCGAGCGAGAACAGCGCGACGGTGGCGTGCTGGCCAATTGCGGCGTTGCGCGCGAAGTTGAGCATGAGGCTCGTCTTCCCGACGCCGGTGCGCGAGGCGAGGATCACGAGGTCGCCGCGCTTGAAGCCGCCGAGCAGCGCGTCCAGATCCATGAAGCCGGAGCGGATGGACTCGGCGAGCGCGCCGTCCTCGTCCTCGTCGGGTTGCTCGAGGAAGGCGTCGAGCAGCTCGCGCAGGCGGCGGAAGTCACCCGCGGCCTCTGCGGTGCGCAGGCCGAGCAGCATCGTCTCCGCATGCGAGAGCACGCGCGAGATGTCCGGGCCCCCGGCGTACGCGAGCTGGGCGATCTGCTGGGCGGCGCCGATCAGTCGTCGGTACAGCGCGTCGCGCGCGATGATGCGCGCGTGCGCCTCCACGCCGGCGGCGGTGAAGTACTTGCCGGCGATTTCGACGAGGTAGGGCTCGCCGCCGGCGGCGTCGAGCCGGCCGGCACGGTCGAGCTCATGCGCAACGGTCGGCACGGTGACGCGCTCCGCGCGATCGCCCAGCGCAAGGCACGCCTCGTAGATCCAGCCGTTCTGCTCGCGGTAGAAGTCCGCGGGCTGGACGATCGGGAGGACGCGCGCGTAGGCATCTTCATCGAGCAGCAGTGCGGCGACCACGGCTTCTTCGGCAGAGATGTCGTGGGGCGGAAGGCCGCCGGCGGGGCGCATCTCGTGGCGAAGCTGCGCGGGGCGTCCTTCGATGACCACGTCGGGCCGCCTTCCTCGCTCGCTTCGCGGTGGATTCCTCCGCGGAAGTACGGAGCGCCTGAGACGGCGCAGCCCGCCGCTGAGCGGCGGGCTGCGATCGACGCGTGCGGGAGCGGAACGCTC
>JBBDXH010000087.1:0-8823 GCA_040902395.1 Dehalococcoidia bacterium | reverse complement strand
GGGGGGGGGGGGGGGCGCGGGGGGGGGGGGGCCCCCCCCCCCCCCCCCGCCAGCCGTGTCGCTAGTCCAGGGCGTCTTCCTCTTCGGAAGAAGTGCCCGGCTCCGACGCGCCCGCGGAATCCGTGTCCTCCGAGGATGCCTCCTCGGAGTCGGCCGCGGTCGGGGTCTCCATCCTGGCAGTCGGCGCTGCTCGCACTTCCGGCGGAGCCGGGGGATTGAGCAACGCATCGGCGGCCGCTTGTACGCCTTCCGGCGCCAGCGCGTCCACCACGACCACCGTGACCTCCGGCACCACATGACGTGAGAGCCGAATCGGGACGGTGTAGACCCCTACGCTCCGGATCGCCTCGGGCAGCAGGACGATGCGCCTGTCCAGTTCTTCGCCAAGAATCTCCCCAGCCTTCTCGGCGATGTCCGCATTTGTGACAGAACCGTACAGACGCCCCTGCTCTCCCACACGAACGGCCATGATCAACGCCTCGCCCTCGAGCCTACCGAGCAGCTCGCGGGCATGCGCATCCAGATCCCGCTGCCGCTGCTCCTCCAGTTGGCGAAGCCTCTCGGCTCGCCTGAGGAGGGCAGGGGTTGCCGGTGCGGCCAGGCCGCGCGGCAACAGGTAATTTCGGGCATAGCCAGGGGCAACGGTTTTCACCTCGCCCATGTCGCCCGATCCCTCAACGGTCTCCAGAAACACGACCTTCATGTGGGATGAACCCTCTCGGCGTGTCGGAGCCGGGACTGCCGTCACTATGCAGTCGGCCCCGGGTGGCGGAATGGCACTTACAAACAGGCTTGTCCGAAAGCGGTCGGCACCCGTCGTGCCGTCGCTCCCGAACCGCGTGGACAACGCTGTGGACGAATCCAAAGGGTAGCCACGCGCCCGTGCGAGGTGCAATCACGCCCGCCGGGACCGTCGCACATCGCGACGGCATCCGTGTACCACGATAGAACAGACGTTCCCATCATGTCAAACGAATGTTCTGATCGACGACGCCGGGTACGGCCGCCGCCCGAGTTGAATAAGCTCCAGCGGGAGGTACGGATGACTCTCACCGTCGAGGGCCCGCTGCTCGGCCAGTCCGCCGTGTGCGAGCCGATCCTGCGCTCGCTCCCGCAGTGGTTCGGCATCGCGGAGGCGAACGCACAGTACCTGCGCGACATCGAAGTGCTGCCGACGTTTGTCGCGCGCGACGAAGCCGCCGGCGCTGCCGTCGGCTTCATGACCGTGAAGCGGCATTTCCCCGAGAGCGCGGAGCTGCTGGTGCTCGGCGTGTTGCCGGAGCGGCATCGCTCGGGCATCGGTCGCGCGATGCTGGAGCGCACCGAGGCCTGGCTGCACGATGAGGGCGTTCGCTACGTGCAGGTAAAGACGCTCGGTCCGTCCGACCCGGACGAAGGCTACCGTCGGACGCGCGCCTTCTACGCCGCGTACGGCTACACCCCGCTCGAGGAGACGCTGGAGCTCTGGAGTGCGGACAACCCGGCCCTGATCATGATCAAGCGTCTCGACTGAGCTTCGCGCCCCGCCCGACGTCGAGCCGTCTCGGCGAGCCCGGCGCAGCCGGCGTCACGACCTCCGGCCGGCGCCGCTCACGTACCCGACACGCCGGCGGCCCGCTAGACGCGTCCGCCCGCCGCATGCGCGGCGGTCTCGCCGGCGAGCGCGCGCTCGAGCCCGTGCTCGTAGCGATCGGCGGCGTCCGCGAGCGCGACGTTCGCGGCGCCGATGCGTACGCGGTCGCCCGCGACGCGGCCGAGCACGGTCGCCGCGACACCGGACGCCTCAGCGAGCGCGCGCACGCGCTCGGCATCCGCGGCGTCGGCCGTGGCGACGACGAAGCGCGAGGGCGCCTCACCGAAGAGCGCGGCGTCCAGCCGCGCCCCGAGCGCGAGCGCGCTCGCGTCGATGCCATGCCCGGCGCCGATACACATCTCGGCCACGGTGACGGCGAGACCGCCGTCGGCGCAGTCGTGCGCCGCGGTGAGCATGCCGGCGGCGTTGGCCTCGCGCACGAGCAGCTGCACGCGCGCCTCCAACGCGAGGTCGATCGCCGGTTGGCCGGCGAGCCGGCCGAGCGTGCGCACCTGGTACTCGGAGCCGGCGAGCGTGGACGCCGGCTGCCCCGGCTGCGCGCCGATGAGCACGAGCGTGTCGCCGGGGCGGGGCGTCGCCCCGAGGTGATGGTCCACGTTGTCGAGGATGCCGAGCATGCCGATCGTCGGCGTGGGGAAGATCTGACCCGTCGGCGTCTCGTTGTAGAGCGAGGCGTTGCCGGAGACGACCGGCGTGCCGAGGGCGCGACAGGCCTCCGACAGGCCGGTAATCGCCTGCTCGAGCTGATAGGCCACTTCCGGCTTCTCGGGGTTGCCGAAGTTCAGGCAGTCGGTGACGGCGGCCGGGAGCGCCCCGGTGGCGACGACATTGCGGGCAGCCTCGGCGACCGCCATCTGCGCGCCCACGCGCGGGTCGAGCGCGAGGAAGCGCGCGTTGCAGTCGGTGGCCACAGCGATCGCGCGTGGGCTCCCCTTTAAGCGGATCACGGCGGCGTCGCCGCCCGGTCGCACCACGGTGTTGTTCAGCACCTGGTGGTCGTACTGGCGGAAGATCCAGCGCCGGCTCGCGATGTTCTCTGCACCGAGCAGATCGAGCAGCGCTTCGCCCGCCCGCCCGGGCGCGAGATCCGGATGGGCGGCGAGGTCCTCCGACTGCAGCCGGTCGAGGCTCTCCGGACGGCGGCCCTCGGGCGGGTACTGCGGCGCCGCGATCAGCACGTCGACCCGCAGCCGCGCGACCACGCGGTCGCCGTCGCGAACCGTCGCCATGCCGTCGTCGGTGACGGCGCCGATCACGTCGGCGTGCAGCTCCCACTTCCGGAAGTGCGCGAGCACCTCATCGAGATGTGCTCGCTTCGGGATCACGAGCATGCGCTCCTGCGACTCGGAGAGCATGACGTCGTACGCGCTCATGCCCTGCTCGCGCCGGGGTACGAGCGCGATGTCGATCTCGATGCCCGTGCCCGCGCGCGCGGCGGCCTCGACCGCGCTCGAGGTGAGCCCGGCGGCGCCGAGGTCCTGGAGCCCCTCGATCCAGTCACCATGCCGTTCGGCCAGCTCGACGCACGCCTCCATCAGCAGCTTCTCGAGGAACGGGTTGCCGACCTGCACCGCCGGCCTGCGCTCCTCGCTCCCCTCGTCCAGTTCGACCGACGCGAAGGTCGCGCCGTGGATGCCGTCGCGGCCGGTGTCGGCGCCGACGAGCACCAGCGGATTGCCCGGTCCGCCTGCGCGCGCGGAGAGCAGGTGTTCGCGCCGTCCGATGCCGACGCACATCGCGTTGACAAGCGGGTTGCCGCTGTATGCGGCGTCGAACTGCACCTCGCCCCCGACCGTGGGCACGCCGATGCAGTTGCCATAGCCGCCGATACCGGCGACCACGCCGCCGAAGAGATGGCGGTTATGCGCATCCGCGAGCGGGCCGAAGCGAAGCGAGTCGAGCAGCGCCACCGGCCGCATGCCCATCGCGAAGATGTCGCGCAGGATGCCGCCGACCCCTGTGGCCGCTCCCTCGTACGGCTCAATCGCCGAGGGGTGGTTGTGCGACTCCATCTTGAAGACGGCGCACCAGCCGTCCCCGAGGTCCAGCGCGCCGGCGTTCTCCTCGCCGACCTTCGTGAGCACGAACGGCCCGTCGGTCGGAAAGAGGTGGAAGAGCGGGCGGGAGTGCTTGTACCCGCAGTGCTCGGACCACAGCGCCCCCACCATGCCCAGCTCCACCTCGGTGGGCTCGCGGTCGAGCATGTTGACGAGCCGCTGGTATTCGGCGCGCGACATCGCCACCTGCGCGAGGGAGTGATCGTCGACGGGCATCGGGGCTCCTCGCGGACCGGGGGAGATGCGGGGCAGCGTAGCACCGGCCATGCTCAGCATCAGGCCGCGATCTGCGGCGTGGAGGGCCGCGCCCACGTGCACCCGTCACGCGCGACCGACCGCGCGCTACCGGGCGACGGACGGCTACCGCATCGAGAACGGCGGGTACGGGTCGACGAGGAGCAGCACGTACGCGCTCACGCGGGAGCACCAGCGGCCGACGCCCACGAGGAAGTCGAACGCCCACCGCGGGAACGTGCCGGTGAACACGACCGCGATCACGGCGATCAGTCCCACAGGGATGGCGACCATGCTCAGGAACACGATCACGATGTAATGCGGCACGGCGAGCAGCCACTTCACGAGCGGCAGCCAGCGCCTGTATTCCGCCTGTCGGATCACGTCGAACCGGAAGTGCGGATACGCCCCGGCGTCGAACGAAAACGGCGGGTACGGCTTGGGGTGGAAGAACATGTACACGTTCACGTTGTACTGCCACCTGTACACGCCGACGACGAGCCGGAACATGCCCTCTGGATAGCGCTTCGTGAAGAGGATGACGAAGAACGCGAGGAGCGCGAGCACCTGCGCGAGGTTCCCGAGGATCGAGACGATGACGAGATGCGGGATCGCGAGCAGCCAGCGAATCAGGATTGAGAAGCGGCCCGGATCCTCAGGGTACGCAACCTCGAACGTGACCGGATAAGCGGCCGGAGTGGTGGTGGTCACTGCTGCCTCCTCGAGTGCCCCAACTGCGCCGGGCAATCTAGCATCGCGAGCGAACGCGCACAGACTGCGCGCGTCGGGACGCGGCGCCGACAATCTTGCCGCCACCCGGACCGGACGAGTGCTCGGCGATGCGGACAGCTGTGCGTCAGGCGACGACGTGCACCGCGTCGAGGACCGACTGCCAGATGGCGTTGCCGTCCTCGTTGCCGAGCAGCGCCTCACACGCGCGCTCCGGGTGCGGCATCATGCCGAGCACGTTGCCGCGCTCGTTGAGGATGCCTGCGATGTTGCGCTCGGAGCCGTTGGGGTTCGCCGCCGCCGTCACGGCCCCGGTCGCGTCCGCGTATCGGAACGCGACGCGGTCGGCATCCTCGAGCCGATCGAGCGTGGCGGCATCGGCGAAGTAACGGCCCTCACCGTGCGAGATCGGGACGTTCAGCGCGCGCCCGGCCGCGAGCCCGCGCGTGAACGGCGAGCGGCGGTTGTCGGCAACGAGGTGTACGTCCTGGCAGCGGAACTGAAGCGAGTCGTTCCGCATGAGCGCCCCGGGCAGCAGCCCGGATTCGCACAGGATCTGAAAGCCGTTGCAGATGCCGATGACGAGGCCACCGGCTTCGGCATGCGCCTGCACCGCGGTCATCACCGGTGAGAACCGGGCGATGGCGCCGCAGCGCAGGTAGTCGCCGTACGAGAACCCGCCGGGCAGCACGACGAGCTCGTCGGCATGGAGCGCGGTCTCCCGGTGCCAGACGCGGCGCGTCTCAACACCGAGGCGCTCGAGCGCCCACGTGCAGTCCCCGTCGCTCCATGTTCCGGGAAAGACGACGATCGCGGCGCGCATGCACGACTCCAGTGGGTGCGGGGAGACCGCAGTATACGCACGCGCACCGCCGACCTCGATCGGCGCGGGGTCGACCGAAGGGCTCACCGGTGGTGAGCGTCAGGTGTCGTCCTCGCTGAGTTCGCGCCGGCGCCGGTTCGGAGGCGCCGATGGCTGCTCGCGCCCGGGCGGCTCGACCGCGTGCGGCGGCGGGCGCGGGGCGCTGGCGGGAGCCTCGCGGGGCGACTCGTGTTCGGCAGGCGCGCGCGCGCTGCGCGCCGCGCCGTCGCCGGCCGTGGGCGTTGCACCGGGGGCGCGCGCGATGGCCTGGCGGCCGTCGCCGGAGGTACGCCGCGGCGCACCGGCGAGCGCGCCGCGGCGCGCTCGCTCGCGCTCGCTCGGCTCGGGGTACTCCACGCGGGGGTGGAACACCGCCGCGAGCGTCGCGCCGTATGTCTCGGCGACCACGCGGAGATCGCGAAGCGAGATGTCGCAATCCTCGAACTGCCGCTCGTCGATACGCTCCTTGATGATCTCGTCGACCATCGCGCGGATGCCCGGCGGTGAGTGATCGGAGGAGGCGCGCACGCTCGCCTCGCACCCGTCCGCGATCATCACGAGCGCCGACTCGCGCGACGTCGGCCGCGGCCCCGGGTAGCGGAAGAGCTCCTCGTCGATCTGCGGATCGTCCTGCGCAGCCTTGCGGTAGAAGAAAGTCATCACGCGGGTCCCGTGATGTTCGGGAATGAAGCGCACGATCGCCTCCGGGAGGCCCTCTTTGCGCGCGAGTTCCACGCCGCCGGAGACGTGCTGGTGGATCACGCGCGTGCTCTGCAGCGAATCCAGACCCTCGTGCGGGGACGCGTCGCCGGCCGGAACGTTCTCGACGAAGAACGCCGGCGCCACCAGCTTGCCAATGTCGTGGTAGTAGGCGCCAACGCGCACGAGCAGCGGATCCGCGCCGATGCGATCCGCCGCGCGCTCGGCCATGTTCCCGACGAGGATTGAGTGCTGGAACGTTCCGGGCGCCTCGTCCTGGAGGCGCCGCAAGAGCGGGTGGTGGAGCTGCGCGAGCTCCATCAGCTCGACCCGGGTGATGATCCCGAACGGACGGCTGAGCAGGACGAACGTACCTACGGCGACCAGGGCGGAGAGCAATCCGCCGATCGCGGCGGCGCCGCCGATCCAGGCCAGATCCACCAGGCGGCGCTCGGCGTCGAGCCACCACACGAGCATGAGTGCGGCCGCAATCGCGGTGCCGGCAGCGAGGCCGGCCGCGAGGTGGCGCTGCAGGCGATCTGCGCGGGCGCTCACGAACACGCCGGTGAGCGAGCCCGCGAGCGTGGCCAGCGCAAGCCGGGCGGTCTCCAGTTGAGCCGCCTGCCCGCCGACGTCCACGGTCGGCAGGAGGATTGAGATGAAGACGAGCGTCGCGGCGATCAACGCACTCAGCAGCACGGAGGTGGGAACGTCCAGCAACACGGCGGCGGCCATGGGCGCCGCCGCAAGTGGCAGACCGTAGGCCACGTAGTGACGCGCGAGGTCGGGGAGCACCAGCGGCAGCGTGAACTTCGCGACCAGCGTCGGCGCGAGCAGCAGGAGCGAGAACAGCAACAGCCGGCGCGGACCGCGGAGCGAGCGCGGCCGCGCGACCAGCACATAGCCGCCGGCCGCCAGGCCGAGCAGCGCCGCAAAGATGGCGGTCGCAATCACGCTCCGCGTGTCCAGCCCGGTGCGCCGCAGGTCGAAGCGATCGAGCGCCTCAACCTGCGCGGGGGTGAGCTGTTCGCCGGCCGCCACCACCAGCTGGCCACGGCTGTAGTTGACCTGCACGGGCGGCGTGTTCGCCACCGCCTCTTCGCGGAGCAACCTCGTCCGCTCCTCGTCGACCACGAGCGTGGGCACGATCAGCGGATCGAGCACCTCCTGGAGGGCAAGCACCTGTGCGGCGCTCAGCAGCGAAGACAGGTAGCCGGCGGCACGTGCCCGTGCGGCCGCGATCTCGTCCGTCGCGATGCTCTGCGTGAGCGTGCGCCCGAGCGCGTTACGCAG
The DNA here is from genome assembly GCA_040902395.1 of Dehalococcoidia bacterium. Lineage (GTDB taxonomy): Bacteria > Chloroflexota > Dehalococcoidia > UBA2979 > UBA2979 > VGNK01. The sequence continues at coordinate 1,355 of JBBDXH010000087.1, read as the reverse complement.
TTCCGCGGCGAGCGCTTCCCACTCGTCGTCCGACGCGCTCGCGAAGGTCGCCGCGGCGCGCGAGGAGAGCACGCTTCCCGCAGCGGTACGGATCGCGGACTCCTTCGCCGAGCTCGAGAGCGTCTGGTCTTCGCGAGCGCGGCTGGTGGCTGCGATCAGCTGGTCGAGCTGCGCGAGCTGCTGATCGCGCACGTCCGTGTCCAGCACGAAGACCTCGTGCACGGCGTCGGCGCGCGCCTGTCGCTCGCGTGCGGTCAGGACCTCGGACCGGTAGGAGAGCGCGCGGGGGGCGACGATCGGGCGATCGACGAGCGAGCCCGGCTCGAGGCGGGGCCCGCCGGGAAACCACGGGAAGAGCGCGCCGAAGGCGAGCGCGCCCAGCAGCCCCGCGAACACCAACAGCCCGACGCGCCGGTCGCGCGAGGGCGGGCGCACCTGGCGGCGGGAGAGCAGCCCCTGGGTCATCGGCGGGTCGCGGGCCGTGACACCCGGACGAACGGGCGTCTAACGCATGAGCAATTCGCGGACAATCTCGTTGGCTCGCTTCCCGTCGGCCCGCCCGGCGACGCGGGTCATGAGCGGACCCATGACTTTGCCGAGATCGCCGGGCCCCGTCGCGCCCACTTCGTCGATTGTGGCACGCACGAGCGCCCGGAGATCGTCCTCGTCCAGAGCCTGTGGCAGGTATTCACCAATGACGGCGAGCTCGTACTCCTCGCGCGAGGCAAGGTCTTCGCGCTTCGCTTTGCGGTACTCCTCGATCGAGTCGCGCCGCTGGCGGGCCTCGCGCTGAAGCGCGCGCACCGCCTCTTCGTCGCTGAGCGCGTGTCCGGCGGCGATGCGTGCGTTTTCCAGAGCGGCGATCAGCAGGCGGAGGGTGTCGCGTCGAAGCGCGTCGCCAGCCTTCATCGCCGCGGTCATCTCGGTGCGCACGCGGTCCGGGATCCCCGGCATGGTGGCCTCCGTCCGATCGGCGCCAGACGCAAGAAACCCCGGCGGACCCGGGGTTTCGGCTTCGGCTTAGAACTCCCGCCGTTGCTTCTGCTTGAGCAATGCCTTGCGGAGCTTTCGGCGGCGGGCAGCTTCCTTCTTCTTGCGGCGCTCCGAGGGCTTCTCGTAGTACTCGTGCCGCCGAACGTCGGTCAGGATCCCGTCCGCCTGCACGCGCTTATTGAAGCGGCGCAGCGCTGCGTCCAGAGACTCTGATTCACCGACATAGACTTCCGACAAGTCGAATCCCCATCCTCGAATGCATTCCGCGCCGCGGTCGCGTTTGACCGATCGTCGAGCGTTCTTTCATGCTAGGAACGCGCCGGGCGAACGGTCAAACGGTCACGTCGTGCACCGTTACGGTC
>JBBDXH010000086.1:0-5230 GCA_040902395.1 Dehalococcoidia bacterium | reverse complement strand
GCCGGGCGTGGAGTACTCGCGTGCCACGGCCAGCGCCACTTCGATGTCGCCGCTGGTGAGCGCGAACTCAGCCGCGGCGGCCTGCCACCGCCATCGGTCCGCGTTCGACGGGGGCAAGGGGCAGTCATCGACTGAAGGAACCCGCGCCGGATCGCCGCGAAACACCGCCGCTCTGACGGCGTAGTGGGACGCGATCGCGAGATAACGCGTCAGCCCGTGTGCTTTCGCGTATTCCTCCAACCGACGTGCTGCGCGCTCAGTGCCGGCAAGGTCCCCAGACATCGCGGGGATGCCCGCCAGGAGGACCAGTACGATGCCCGCGTGGGCCGCCTGGCCGATCCTGTCGTAGGAACGGAACGCTTCCTCGAGGGCACGACCCCGCTCCGGGAAGCGCAGCGCGAGAAGGTGGTCGTTCGCGTCCGCGTTGTGGAGGGTCGCCACGACGTCCTCGAACCCATGCCGCGTGGCGAGCGACGCCGCCTCGGTTCGTTCGGCCGTTTCGCGCTCTGGCGGAATCGAGGCGCCCGGCGGCCCCTGCATTGGGGGCACCAGCAACCGAGCGCGGAGGTGCAGATCACGATCGCCCAGCAGCTCCAGCGCGGGCAGGCGGATGGTCTCGCCCCCCGGGTACGACGTGAGCGGATCCGCCCCGAGTACGGGCTGGTCGAGCGCGAGCAGCGTGGCGTGGGCGAGGCCGATGCCATCGCCACGCGCCTGGAAGATCTCGATCGCCCGCGACAGGACGGGCCACGCGGAGCGGAGGTCGCCCCCGTACTGGTAGCAGCGGCCTGCGGCCGTGAGGAGCACGGCGTCGTCCTCGGAGTCGCCGGCCAGCAACGCAAGTGCCTGCTCGTAGTGGCGCGCTGCCTGGTCCCACGCGTACTGCGCCTCAGCCTGTTCCGTCGGCGCCGAGCAGTGCGCGGAGCACATCCGGCTCTGCACTCGCGATCAGCGCTCGGGTGCTCTGCACCCACGGCCAGTACGGCGGCGCCCCCGCCGTCTCACGCGAGCGGCCCCACAGCACGAGCGCGCCGCCCACTCGAGCGTGCCGCTCGAGTTCCTCGGCGACGCGCGTCTTGCCGATCCCGGGCTCCCCGGCAAGCATGACGACCCGCGTGTGCCCGTCGAGCGCGGCGCCCAGTGCCTCGCGGAGTAATCCGAGCTCGCGCTCGCGGCCGAAGAAGAGGTCGCGCCGCATGGCGGTCGCACTATAGCGCCCGTTATCGTTCGCAACCGCATAGCCGCGCGACGATCGCGCTCGGTGCCTGAGAGGCGCTCAGGGAGGTTGATCATCGGACGAAGGAGCACGGCGCGCGCCGCGATCGGGTTGTCGCACCCCCGGAAGTGCGACCGCCGCGTCCCGCCTGGCGTGAGGCGAGCATGCACGGCTCGCCAACGCGACACCGTCGGGATGCCGCGCATCCGACGCTGCTCACCAGCTCACGGCCGAGTAGATCTCACGCAAGAAGCGACTCGGCCGCCGTGCGAGCAGCTTCGTCTGGGCGAACCCGGCTTCGCAGGCGAGCGCCTGCCAGCGTGAGAGCGGAACCGGGTACGGCACGGCCGAGTTCGACCGCTCGATGTTGTACTCCACACCAAGCAGCCGAGCACCGGGCGCGAGGTAGCGGCGCAGCAGCGCCAGAACGTGACCCTGGTCCGGGGCGAAGTGCAGCGCATTGGCGATCACAATCCCATCGAGCGGGGGAAGTTCGAGCGGTTCGCAGAAGTCGGCCTCAACGTAGCGAGTGCTCGTCCGCGGAAACCGGTCGCGCATTGCCCGTTCGTTGGCACGCAGGCGATCGGCGTCGCGATCGATCGCGAAGATCTCGGCTGCCGGCCCGAGCAGTTCGGCCAGCGCGAGCGTGAAGGCGCCGGAGCCCGCCCCGAAGTCTGCCCACACGCCACCGCGTGCGCCCACGCCGCCACGCAGCAGGTTCAAGTGATCCGCGTGATCCATCGTGCTACGCAGCGTATTTCTGCCGGCGCGTCCGGGGTGGTCCCGGCGGTTGCCTGATGGACCCCCGACGTGCGACCGTCCCGGCATGAGGTTCGGACTCTTCGGTGGCCCCTCGCGAGCGGCGTCGCCCGGACCGCAGGACGACGCAGGCGCGTATCGCACTTATGTCGATCTCGTCGTGGAGGCTGAGGCGCTCGGCTTCTACGGCGTCTACCTCGTCGAGCATCACTTCACCGGCCGCGGGCAGATCTCCTCGTCGCTGAACCTGCTCAGCCACCTCGCCGCGCGCACCTCGTCGATGCGGTTGGGGACGGCCGTCGTCGTCCTGCCCTGGCACAATCCGCTGCTGCTCGCCGAGCAGGCCGCCACGGTGGACGTGCTTTCGGATGGCCGCCTCGACCTGGGTGTCGGGCGCGGTTACCGCGAGCACGAGTTCGGCGGCTTCGGCGTCCCGATCGAGGAGGCGCAGGCGCGCTTCGACGAGGCGATGGCCGTGCTCCGGCTGGCGTGGGCGAGCGAGCGGCGGTTCTCACACCACGGGCGCTACTGGCACTTCGAGGACGTGGTGGTGGAGCCCCGGCCGGTGCAGCGACCGCATCCACCGCTCTGGCTGGGCGCCGGCAGCGCCGAATCGCTCGAACGCGCCGGCCGCGAGGGCTACCGGCTGTTCCTCGATCAGGTCGGATCGTTCGCGTTGCAGGCGGAGCGCGTTGCTCGCTATCGCGCGGCGCAGGAAGCGGCCGGCCTGCCGTGCTCGCCCGCCGATGTCGCCGTCACGCGCAGTCTCCGCATCGCGCGCTCCAGCGCGGACCGCGAGGGCCTCGTCGACCGCCAGGTTGCCTCGCTCACCGCCCTCGCCGAGTCCACTCGGCCGCCCGAGGCCGGCGGGCGCAACCTCTTCTATTCCGCGCCGGAGGCGCGTCGCGGCGTGGTCGAGGCCGGGTCGATCATCGGCACGCCGGACGAGTGCATCGAGCGGCTACGGCGCCTCGAGGCGGGCGGCATCGAGCAGGTGCTGTTCACCGGCGGCCCGACCGCGGACGACATCCGCTTCTTCGCGCGCGAGGTGATGCCGGCGTTTGCCCCAGGAGAGAAGGCGCCCACGCGCCGCCAGCACAACCCCACGCCGACGCCAGGAGGGCCGCGATGATCTACGAAGTCTGCACTTACACGCTCCGCCCGGGCACCACGCCCGAGGTCCTGCAACGCTGGGGCGACGCGTACGCGGCACGCGAGCGGCACTCGCGCCTGGCGGGGTTCTTTCGGACGGAGATCGGGCCGCTGAACGAACTCGTTGCAATCTGGCCCTACGCCGACCTCGCGGAGCGCGCCCGCGTCCGGGAGGCGGCGGCCGGCGCGGAGTGGCCGCCCGATCTCAGCGCATTCGTGCTCAACGAGCGCGTGGAGATCGTGACGCCGTTTCCATTCGCGCCCGAATGGACACCCGGCCCCCACGGTCCGATCTATGAACTGCGGCAGTACACGTTTCGTCCCGGGACCCTTGCGGCAACCATGGAAGCGTGGCGAGCGGCGTTACCCGTGCGCCTGAAGTTCTCGACGCCCGCCGTCATCGGCAGCGTGGACATCGGGCCCTTCGCCAACAGCTTCATTCACCTCTGGCCGTACCCGAGTCTGGCGAAGCGGGACGAGCTGCGTGCCGCGGCCGCCGCCACGCCCGAGTGGCCGCCCGCCGGCGGCCGCGATCGCTATCTCACGCAGTCCAACAAGATCCTGATCCCCGCGCCGTTCTCCCCCGCCCGGTAGCGAGCCGAGCGTTGCGGGCGCGGGGTCGGCCGCGCTCGATCGCCGCGAGCAGCCACGGTTGCCGCGCGCCGCTCAGCCCCCGGCGGCGAGCGGCGCAGCGGTGGCCGCAGCCACCGCCGCGTCCCGTCCCGGCGGCCGGCGCGAGGCGAGGATCGCGAGGCCGGCGATCGCGTACGTCAGCGCCAGCGCGACGAACGCGCCGCCGTACGAGCCGGCGCTGTCGAAGTAGAGCGCGATGCCGATGGGCCCCGCGGAGCCGAAGAGGATCGTGAACGGCATCCCGACGCTGCGCACGGCGCCCAGGTGCCGGCGGCCGAAGTAGTGCGCCCACAGGAACTCGCTGATCGGGATGGTGCCGCCGAAGCCGAGCCCGAAGACGAAGAGCGCGGCGAAGAGCACCGCGAGCGAATCGAGCTCCCCGGCGAGGAGTAACACGGCGATCCCGCTCGACGAGAAGCCGAACGCCAGCCCGGCCAGCCGGCGCGGGTCGAAGCGCTGCAGCGTCCAACCCCACAGGAACTTCGAGAGCAGGTTCGCCAGCCCGGTCACGCTGAACGCGAGCGACGCCTCGCCGCGCGTGAAACCGGCGTCGGTCATGAACGGGATGCCGTGCACGAGCACGGCCGAGAGCCCGGCGATGTTCAGGCCGAAGCCGATCACGAGCAGCCACATCGCCGGCGTGCGCACCGCCTCCGCGCGCGTGTACGACTGCGCCATGTCGCGCGCGATCTGCGCCAGCTGACGCTGCTCGTTCACGCTCGGCGGCTCGCGTCCGGTCTTGCCGTCGGGCAGCAGCCCGTACGCCTCCGGCCGGCTGCGCATCAGCGGGACCACGGCGAGCAGCAACACGAAGATCACCACCGCGAGCACCACGTAGCCGTCACGCCAGCCGATGCGATCGACGACCCGCGTCATCGTCACGGGCATGGTCAGCGCGGCCAGCGAGACGCCCATCGAGCCGAGCGCGATCGCCCAGCCGCGCCGGATCACGAACCACTTCGCCACCGTGGTGTTCACGACGAGCGGCCCCACGAGCGACGCGCCGACGCCCCCGGCGAGGACCTGGAGCGCGACGAACTGCCACACCGCCGTCACGCGCGACATCAGCAGGAGCGCCGCTCCGAAGCCAAACGCGCCCACGAGCATCAACCGGCGCGGTCCGTAGCGGTCGACCATCGGGCCGATGATCAGCCCGGCCACGCCGCCAACCACGAACGCCGCCGAGGTCGCGAGCGTGAACTGCCCGACCGTCCAGCCCAGCTCGTCGACCATCGGGCGCAGGAAGACGCCCGAGATCTGGCCCTGCGCGCCCGTCGCCGCGAACTGCCCGACGACCGCGCCGACCACGATCCACCACCCCCAGAACGGGGCGGTGCGGGACCGATGGGACGGCGCTGTCGGGGCCGGCTCAGCCATCGGCGGATACTAGCGATCCGTGAATTGGACCGCGCCACCCGCCGGTCCGGAGGAGGCCGAAGGAAGCGCCCCCTCCCTTCCACCCGTTCGTCT
>JBBDXH010000085.1:0-5274 GCA_040902395.1 Dehalococcoidia bacterium | reverse complement strand
ATTCTTGCAAACCGCACGTATGTGGTCGTCCCTTCTGCCGCAGCCGCTTTGCAAGATGCGGGCATTGCATTTCGCAAGATCACCCCTCAATTGAATATGTCGCTGCCAGAGGAAGTACCAATCGGTGAAAGAATATGATATCTTTCTGCCTCTGCGCTACAACGATGGGAGCGCCATCGAAGCCGAGAAGTTTCAAGAGCTTCAAGCGGCTTTGTTGGGGAAATTCTCAGGCCTAACCTACTTCCCTCAAGTCAATCAGGGTTTTTGGAAACTGGGCCCGATCACCTATCGAGACGAGATCGTCATCTATCGGGTGCTGGCCGGCGACGCAGGCGATGCGCACATCGGCGGGACCGTGGAGCACCGCGACGCGGACCACGAGCGCGCGGGCGACGGCCGCGCGCCGTGCGCGGTCGCCGACGATGCCCACGATGCGGCCGGCCGCGAGCTCGACGACGGCGGGCACGTCGCGCAGGAGCAGGTGCGGGTCGAGCGGCGCGGGCGCCTGCCCGAGGGCGGGCCCGGCGAGCGCCGGCCACCAGCGGGCATCCGTCGTGCCGATGGCGACACGCATGAAGTCGTCGTGCCCGGGCCGGCGCTCCCAGATGCGCGTGTCGGCGCGGCGCGCGCGGTCGAGCAGCACCGCGAGCGGCGGGCGCGCGGCGCGCTGCGCCGCGGCGTCGGCGTCCGCCTCGGCGCGCGCGTCGGCCGCGAAGGCGAGCACGTCCGCGGCGTGGCGCGCCGCCTCCCTGCGTCGATGGCGCCGTGCGTGCACACGGTCCTCGAGCCAGTTGGCGGTCACGAGCACGGGTGTCAGCAGCGCGAAGAGCGCCATCAGTGGCCCGAACAGCCAGGCGAAGGCCGCGCCCATGAGCAGCGGCACGGCGAGCATCGCCCACGACACGCGCGCGTGCGACGTGTACGGCACTGCCGGCGCCGGCGCCGCGAGCACGCGGGCCGGACGCTCCACGCGGGCGCGGGGCGGCCGATTGAACGGCACGCCGCCGCGTGCGTCCGGCAGGCTGCGCGGTCCGCCGAATGCAGGAGGCTCGGGTCGTGCGACGCGCCAGGTCGACCCCGCGAACTGGAAGCCGTCCCCGGGGCTGATCGTCGCCGGCCCGAAGGTCGCGTGCCCGGCGATCCACAGCGTGCGATCGCGCACAGCGGCGATGGAACCGGTGCCATCGTCCGCGATCGCGCAGCAGACGTATCCGCCCGCCGGCGGCGGCGCGCCGTGCCACTCGGCCTCCGCGACGGCCGCGAGGTACCAGCGACCCGGCGCGAGCGGCGTGCGCGCGCCGGCGGACCATCCCCCTTCGCAGATCAGCTCGATCACCGCCGGTCGCTCGTCGCGCTGATCGGCAGGACGCACGACGACGCGCGATCCGCGGCGCAACCGCGCGCCGATCGGCTCGTCGCTCGCGACCGCGACGCCATCGATCGCGACCGCGGGGCGAGTCGCGCGGCGGTCGCCGGCGCCGTCCGGCGCCAGCGCCGCCGCGAGATCGCCCCCCCGCGCCGACGGCCCCGCGACGAGGTCGACGTCGCCAACTGCGCGCTGAGCTTCCAGTTCGACGTACACCATCGCGGTCAGCACTCCCCGGGACGCGCCTCTCAGTTGGGTGTCATCGCCACGTCCGCCTGGGCGATCAGCTCGGCGGCGACCTGCTCGATCGCGTCGAGCGTCCCCAGGAGCGCGCGCTCGCGGTCGGTCAGTTCGGTGATGAATGCCGTTTCCGCGGGGCCGATCCACACCGCCTCGACCCCGGCCGCGATCGTCCTGCCCGTCTCGAGCTGAGAGCGCAGGCGGGCGGCTTCGGCGATGAGCAGGTGGCCGGCCTCGCGGAGCGTGGCGAGTGGATCTGCCACGGATCGGGTCTCCGGCCTACAGGCCGGTGGCCGCCTCGATCGCGCCGCGACGCTGCGCGATCACGAATGCGTTCTCGGAGAGCGCCTCGCGCAGCCGGCCCAGCGCCGGCACGAACTCGGCCGCCCAGCGCTCGCGAAACTGCTCGGCGGCGGGCCCCGTCCATGAGGTCGAGGAGATCGCCTGGTTGATGCGCGCCTGGAGCGCCTCAACCGAAGCCGCTTCGTCCGCAAACCGGCGGTTCAGCGATGTCATTTGCTCGAGATCGGCGCCACGGATGTTCGTCACCAGGTTCCTCCCAGCTCCGGCCCTTCGTGTCTTTGCCCCGGTCCCTTGTACGAAGTGACGGCGCTGCCCGTCTACGCGGAAAGTTGCCGGTGTAGGCCGGTAGGCAATCGACCCGCGCGACCGCGTCGTACGCTGCCTGTGGCGCGGTCCGACGTGCCGCGAGAGAGGGGATCGCGATGGCGGTTGACAGCTACAAGTACCTGCCGCGCTCGTTCCGCGAGGGCTACGAAGCGCTGCCGATGCAGGCAGACACGCCGGTCTGGTCGCCGCTCCGCTTGCCCGTGGAGCAGGCCTCGATCGCGCTGCTCACGTCGGCGGGGCTGTACCTGAAGGACTCACAGCCGGCGTTCGACACGGAGCGCGAGCGCGCGCATCCGCAGTGGGGCGATCCGACCTACCGCCTGATCCCCAGGGACGCGCGCCAGCAACAGTTCGCCGCCGCGCACCTGCATCTCAACCCGCACGATGTGCTCGAGGACTTCAACGTCGCGCTCCCCCTGCGGGCGTTCGGCGAGCTCGATGCGGAGGGGCGCATCGGCCGCCTCGCGGACGAGCACTACTCGTTCATGGGTTACCAGGAGCGCTCGCTTGCCGAGTGGCGCGGGCAGTACGCCCCCGACGTCGCGCGTCGTCTCGAGCACGCCGGCGTGCACGCGCTCGTGCTGGCGCCTGCCTGACCGGACTGCTGTCGCAACGTGCCCGTGTTGGCACGTCAGATCGAAGCGGCCGGCATCGCCACGGTGATCGTGACGATGATGCCGGACACGGCGGAGAAGTTCCGGCTCTCCCGCATCGTCGGTGTGGAGTTCCCGTTCGGTCATGCCTTCGGCATGCCGCACGACCGCGCGATGCAGCGCATGGTGGCCGAGGCTGCCGTGCGCCTGCTCGGCGAGGCGACGGAGCCGGGGAGCCGCGTCGATCTGGACATCGCGTGGCCCGTCGACGACCGCACCGCGTATCGCGACTGGCAGCCGGCCGAGCCGAGCCCGATCGTCGCGTACAACCTCGCGCGCGGGCGTCCGGGAAACGCCTGAGCGAAGCGCGGCTGCCCGCCCGCGGCAGCGGGGCTCGCGCCGGTCGTTCGGCGTCCACCGCGGGCAAGCGCCCGGCGCGGCCCCTGCACGCGCGCCTGGAGGTGGCGGCGGTGACCACGCCGTGCTCCATGAACTCCGCGATCACCTCCGCGAAGGGCTCCGGCGTGTCGGTGGGGACGCCGTGACCGACGCGGCTGAAGACGTGGAGCGTCGCGTTCGGCAGGCGCTGCACGTCCTCGAGGTTGGCGGCGAGCAGGCTGTCGGCCGCCCCGGCGATCACGAGCGTCGGCGTGGTCAGCGTGGCCAGTCGGTCGCCCACGCGGAAGTCGCGCATTGCCGTCCATGAGTGCTCGAAGTGACCGTCGGAGACTGAAGGCGTGCGCTCCACGCCTCTGCGGGCGCGGCTTTCATCGACTTCCTCCGGGCGTGCCGCCATCGCTCGGCGCTGCGTGAGCATGCCGTCGCGTCGCCGGCCGCGCGCTGCTCAGCCGCGCGTGCATGCAGTGCCGGGTCGCTCTGGATGCCGTCGGCCGGGATCGGCGCGACGAGTACGAGCCGCTCCAGCCGGTGCGCGTGTTCGAGCCCGAGCCACATGCCGATGCCGCCGCCCATGCTGTGTCCGACACAGGTGAACCGGTCGAGCCCCAGCGCGTCGGCCATCCCGATCACGTCGGCCGCGTACTGCGCGACCGAGTAGCCGCCGGCCGGCCGCTCGCTGTCGCCCGCGCCGCGCGCGTCCATCACGATGCAGCGATAGCGGTCGGCGAGCGTCGGTACGACCGGCTCCCAGCCGTCGTGCGAGCCCGTGTAGCCATGATCGAAGAGGATGGTCGACCCCGCGCCGCGTTCCTCATAGAAGCGCTCAACCCCGTTGATGCGCCTGGTTGGGCTCACCGACCTCCGTTCCGGGCCGCGAGTGCGACCGTCCGGCGGTGTGCTACGCCGCTCGCGGTCGCCGCCGGAGCCGGGTAGTGGGTCAGGCTGAGTCCGGCAGAAAGAAGCCCCGCAGTCCGAGGCTTCAAACTGGCCCACTACCCGGCTCCGGCCGTCAGTCCTCGTGTGCGAGCCGGACCAACATCTTGCCGATGTTCGCGCCGTCGAATAGGCCGATGAACGCCTCCGGCGCGCGCTCGATGCCGTCGAGCACGGTCTCGCGCGTGCGCACCGAGCCCTGGGCGAGCCAGCGCCCCATGTCGGCGGCGAACGGCGCGCGCCAGTCGCCGTGGTCGCCGACGAGGAAGCCGCGCAGCATCAGGCGCTTGCGCACCACGAAGGCGAGATTGTTCGGGCCGGGCCCGGGCGTCGCGGCGTTGTACCCGGCGATTGACCCGCAGGCGGCGATGCGCCCGAAGTCGTTCATATGGTTGATCGCCGCCTGGAGGTGCTCGTAGCCGACGTTGTCGAAGTATCCGTCGAGGCCCTCCGGTGCGTGCTCCGAGAGCGCAGCCTCGAGGTCCACGTCGTGATAGTTGAACGCCGCGTCGAAGCCGAGATCGTCCACGAGCCAGCGGACCTTCTCGTCCGAGCCGGCGCTGCCGATCACGCGACAGCCGGTCACCCTCGCGATCTGGCCGGCGATGCTGCCGACGGCGCCTGCTGCGCCCGAGACGAAGAGGGTCTCGCCGGCGCGCATGGCCGCGATGTCGAGCACGCCGACGTAGGCGGTGAGCCCGGGCATCCCGAGTACGCCCAGGTGGTACGACGGCGGCACCTTCGAGGCCGCGACCCGGGCGAGCGTCGCCGGAGGCGCCGTGAAGGCCTCGCGCCAGCCGAGATTGCTGGTCACGAGGTCGCCGGCCGCGAGTCCGGGCGCGCGCGACTCGATGACGCGCCCGATCGCGCCGCCCTGGAGCACCTCCCCGAGCGCGAAGGGCGGCGTGTAGGATTCGACGTCGTTCATGCGGCCGCGCATATACGGGTCGACGGACATGAAGAGGTTGCGTACGCGCACCTCGCCATCGTCCGGCGGGGGCACGGGGCGCTCGGTCAGTTCGAAGAGGTCGGGCGTGAGTTCGCCCCTGGGGCGTGCCTTCAGTCGAATCTCGCGACTCTGGATGGTCACATCCGGCCCTTCGCTCGGGGCGC